>JAYUBF010000110.1:0-6713 GCA_043741435.1 Myxococcales bacterium | reverse complement strand
AACCGCCGCATAAATAACGGATCGATTACGACCAGCAAGTAATTGAAAATAGATCGAGTCCAGGAATAATATCGCCTGTTTATTTTGCGGCGGACGCTAACGGCCGGCGAGGAGCGCGGCGATGTCGGCAGCGACGAGCTTTTCGTCGCCCGCGTTGTAGCCGTTGCGGATGCGGGCGATCTGGCCCTTGCGATCGATGAGCACCGTGAGCGGTGCCGTGCGCTTCGGGTTGTACACGTTCACCACGCGCGTTTCCTCGTCGAGGAGGACGGGGAACGTGATCCCGTAGCGACGCGCGAACGGGCCGACCTGCGCGATGGTCTCGGGGCCATCCATCGCGAGACCGAGGATGACGAAGCCCTTGTCCTTGTTCGCCTGATACAGCTGCTCGAGGTGCGGCATCTCCGCGCCACACGGCACGCACCACGTGGCCCAGAAATCGATGAGGATGACGTCCTTGCCGAGGCGGTCGGACAGGTTGACGTTGCGGCCGTCGAGATCGCGCAGCGTGAAGTCGGGCGCCGGCGCGCCAACGGCGGTGCCTTCGCTGGCGACGGCGCCGGCGCCCGTGGTGTTGCTGCTGCCGCTGGTCTTCTTTGTGGAGGTGCCCTCGTTGTGGGCACAGGCTGCGAGGCAGAGAAAGAGCGAAGCGAACGCGAGGCGCACGGACTAGAGCGTGGAGAGCGTATCGGAGACGGCGGCCTCGGTGTTGCAGGCGCCGATGCCACCGACGCAGAGCCACTCGATCTTCATCGTCTTGGTGTTGAGGAGGATGTGCAGCGGGAAGGCCGACGCGGGCGCGTACTGGAACAGACGCTCGGCCGGGTCGATGGCCATCGCGGTCTTCTTGAAGTTGTGCTTGTCGACCCAGTCTTGGATGTCGTTCGGCGTGGACGGCGTGCCCTGGGTGATCCCTTCGGCGAGCACGGTGACGGCGCGGAACCCCTTGCCTTCGTAGGTGGTGGAGAGCTTCTCGATCACTGGCGCTTCCTGGTTGCAGTAGTAGCACCAGTTGGCCGAGCCCTCGATGAGGACGAGCTTCAAGCTCGGGTCGGCGTGGAACTCGCCAAGGAGGATGTCGCGCATCGGCGCCGCGGCGTAGTTACCGTCGCTGGGCGACTTGCCCGAGAACTTGTAGTCGGCGACCGTGGAACCCGTGATGTAGCCGTACGGGCCGGGCGGATAATTCGGGTCGAGGGTGGTGTCGCCCGGGCGGTTCACCGTCATGTCCGTGGGCGCGGAGCAGGCTGACGCACCAAGGGCGAGTGAAATGGAAAGGAGAGTGACTGAAATCACGTTGAACTTGCACATGCTCCGTAGATACGTCGTTCTGCGTGTGGCTGTCAATCCCACTAACCACGACATTCGGTTGACCGCAGTCCCCCGAAATGAGTAAGGAAGCGCCATGCAATCAACGATTCAGGGAAATCTTCGCGCCTGTGCGGGCGGGCTCATGATGGCTTTGGCGCTCCTGGCCGGATGCACGGAGGCGACGGTCATCGGCACGGCCTGCAAGACCGTCGCTGATTGCAACGTAGCCGGGCAGGTCTGCGCGCCCGGGTTCAACGCGGGCGCAACGATCTGCACCCGCAAGTGCTTGGCTAACACCGGTACCACGGGTTGCCCAGTCGGATACGACTGCTACCCCACCGATCCGGCGCAGGGCCCCACCTGCAACAAGGTGCTGTACGAAATCGACGCGAAGACCGGCGCGCCTCAGCTCATCGGGCACGACTGCGGGCTCAACGAGCCCGTCTGCATGACCCTCACCACCAAGAACACCGGCGCGATGTGTCGCAAGGTCCCCGACGAGTCGGCCGACCCAGTCGTCCCCGTGGAGCAAGATCCGAATGCGTACTGCACGGGCTCTTGCACGACCGACTTCGACTGCCCGCTCGAGTTCCGCTGCGCCACCGACTACGACATGAAGAAGAAGTGCCTCAAGCGCACCACCTGCGCCGAGTGCGTGGTCGACGCGAACTGCCCGAAGGACTTTCCGCTCTGCATCCCCACGAAGGATGGCAGCAGCCGCTACTGCACCAAGACGTGCGCTTCCATCGGCGACTGTGGCGGCACGCAGAACAGCGCGCAGGATTGCCAGAACACCACCAATGCCGCGGGCGGCGCCGTGATGGCGTGCGTGCAGCGCTTTGGCGCTTGCGTCGGCACCGGCAACATCTGCGACCCGTGCCGTACCAAGGAAGACTGCGCGAAGAGCAAGAGCTCGTGCGCCACGAACCCCGGGACGGGCGAGCGCATGTGCACGAAGCAATGCACCACCGACGCCGACTGCATGCCGTTCGGCACGGTGAAGGCGGTCTGCGACAACACCGACGTCTACAACTCGAAGACCAATCCGGGCGGCATGTCGTCGCAGCTGTGCAACGGCGACCTCATGCACACGACGCCAGGCCTCTTCAGCTGCTGGGTCCCTCAATAGGACCCAGCGCTGAAGAAGCGCGAAGCCGGCGCTATTTGCCGACGGCCTTCTTCCAGCTCGGACGCTCGGAGATGCGCTTCCACCACGCGCCGACGTTCTTGTGCGACGTGATGAGCTCGCCCTCGCCGCACGCGAAGATGTACTCGACGTAGGGCATGTAGCCGATGTCGGCGAGCGAGAACTGGTCGCCGGCGAGGAACTCGCGACCTTCGAGCGCCTTCTCGAGAACGGTCGCACAGCGCGTCACACCCTCTTTGCCTTGATCGAGGACGGCCTGATCCGTGGGCAGCCCGCGCATCGGGTTCATCATCTTCTGGTAGACGATCTTCATCGCGGGCGGCGCGAAGTACGAATACTCGATGGAGGTGAACTGCTCCATGCGCGCTTTGCCACGGATGTCGGTCGGCGTGAGCTTCGGGGTGGGAAACTTGTCGTCGAGGTAGCGGATGATCGCGCGCGACTCGTACATCTGGAAGTCCTCGTCCTCGAGTACGGGGACCACCCCGAACGGCTGACGAGCGAGGTGCTCGGGCGACTTCTGCTCGCGCTTTGCGAGATCGACGTTGATGAACTGCGCTTCCTTGCCCTTCTCGGCGAGCGTGCAAAGAACCTTGCGCGTACACGTACTGTTCAGATTTCCGTAGAGCTTCATGGATTCTCCTCGTTCAGGGGTAGCGTTCGTACAAGGGTGTGGGGTGGTGTCCGTCGTCGAGGAGCTCGCACAGCACGCGCCGTAGGTCGAGCGTCGCACCGAGAGAGCCGATCACGGAGAGCGCGCCCATCCGTTGGCGCCACAGTATCACCGCGGCCGCCGGGATCCGCATCGCGCCGGCGCGCATCAGCTCGCGGAGGAGCTTCGCCAACGTCCCGGACTCGGCGGGGCCGAAGCGACGGGCGCCCCGCTTCACGAACGGTGCCGACAGCGCGTGCTCGAGCTCACGCCAGTTGCCGTGGTCGAACACGCCCACCTTGGGCACGAGGCCCAGCTCGTACGCCGCGTACCGCAAAGCTTCACCATCGCGATGAACCAGCGACAAGAACATGCGCCGATCGATCGCTTGCAGGGCCTCGTCCATCTCCACCACGAAGCCGAAGTCGAGGAACCCGACTTTCCCGGCCGCCGCGTCGAGCACCAGGTAGTTCCCGGGGTGGGGATCACCGTTGATGAGCCCGTGACGGAGCGGTGCGCCGAACGCAAAACGGAACAACGTTCGCGCCACGGCCTCGCGCTCCCCTGGGCTACCGGACTGCGCGATCTCCGCCAGCGGCCGGCCGCGCAAGCGCGTCATCGTGAGGACCCGCGCGCTGCTGCGATCGGGGATGGGACGCGGCAGAACGATCTGCGGATCATTGAAGAACGCGCGGCCGAAGCGCTGCAAGGAAACGAGCTCGGCGTGATAGTCGACCTCGCGCGCGATGGCCTCGCGCAGCGTATCCACCGCACCACGCTCTGCACCTTCGGCCAAGCCCGGCCCCACAAGGCTGCGCACCAGGGACGGCGACTTCAGGTCCTCCGAAAGCGCCTCCGCGATCCCCGGGTACTGCACCTTCACCGCGAGCTCGGTGCCGTCGGCGAGCGTGGCGCCGTGCACCTGTCCGAGCGAGGCTGCGGCGAGTGGCTCCTCTTCCCAGGTGGCGAAGCGCTCCGACACGGGAGCGCCGAGCTGCTCGGCCACCACCTGGCGAATGACGGCCGGCGGATCGGAGGGCACGCGATCCCACAGCTGCGACAGCTGGAGGCGCGCATCGGGACCGAGCCCGTCCTCGAGCTCGAGGTACGCACGCAGCTGCGCGATCTTCGCGGCGCCACCGCGCAGGCGGCCGGCGGTGCGCAGCACCTCTGCGGCCTCGACCTTGTCGGCTGCGTCTTTATGTTTCGCATCGTCGCTGCGGTAGCTGTCGTCGGTGAGCGCGGCTTTCACGCTGGTGCCGAGCCGCTTCAAGCGACCGCGCATGGCACCGAACAGACGATCCGAGGCGCGACTCATTCGCTGCGTCCCGACGCATCGTCGGCGAGGTGGGCCGCGAGCGAGAACACGGTCTGCGGCGCGCAGCCCTCGGCCTTGTTTCCCACGATGCTGGGCCGGCCAGCGTAGAGCACGCCCGACCAACCGGTGAACGTCCAGCTCGACGTCCCCAGGTACACGTTGCTCGGCAGCCGCGCCGCGAGCTCGCGCTGCGCAGACGTCACCACCGCCTGCGGGCCCGTCGGATTGGGCACTGCACCACCGGTCTGGAACAGCGAGAGCTGGGGACGTTCTGCCATTGGCCGGAGCCTAGCAGTTGATACCCCAGCAGTGACTAGCGGGTGAGCTGCAGCAGCTTCCGCACATACGGCTCTTGCTGGCGATTGTGGTCGGGCGAAGCCAACCAACGCTCGAACAACGTCCGACTCTCGCCCGGCAAGATCGGACCGACGGCACGCGGCACCTGGCTCTCGTCGCTGTCGGGAGGTGTCACGCGGCGGGTCCCGCCATCTTCGGGCGCCGGCACGCCGTACACGATCAAGTCCACCGCGGTCTGCATTGCGGCGCCCGTGCACATCACACAAGGCTCCAGCGTCGAGACGAGGATCGTGTCGCGCGCGCCGGGCTCGAGCTTGCCGGAGGCCGCGTCGAACGCGTCGATCTCTGCGTGGCGCTGCGTGGCGCGCCATGTTGCCCGTCTCGTTGAAGCGGTTGTGCCCACGCACGACGATCGTCCCGTCACCGCGCGCGATGACGCATCCGATGGGGACCTCACCGCGCGCCATGCCGTCTTCCGCTGCGGCGAGCGCCGCGCGCATGAGCTTCTCGAGCGCCGATCGAGCGTGAGCGTCGCGGGAGACGCGATCTCGAGCGCAGCGTCGAGCCGGCGGCTCAGCTCCGCCGTGTCGCCGTAGACCACGCGCGCGCCCGCGCGATACAGCGTCGTGGCATCCTTGCCGCCGTAGGTGAGGCCGATGGCGGTGACCCCCGCGCGACGCGCTGCGATCGCGTCCCACCGCGTGTCGCCGAGCATCGCGCACTGGGCAGCGGTGAGCTTCATCTTGTGCAACGCAGCGTGGACGATATCGGGCGAGGGCTTGCTCGCCGCTACATCGCTCGCGCTGACGACGTGATCTACGAGCGCACGCCAGCGCACACCGCTCGCGCGCTCGGCCACGTCGAGGTGCTCCGGCTTGCTGCTAGTCGCGAGCGCCGTCACGATGCCGCGCTTCTTCAGCGCGGCGATCAGGTCCACCGCATCTGGCGCCACTTGCAACCCCGACTTCAGCGCCAGCACCGAGAACCAGCGCCCTTCCGATTCGCGCAAAGCGTCGCCGTGCTTCTCCTCGGCGCTCCGTCCCAGGAGATCGCCGACCAGGTGATCACCGCCCTTGCCCACCTCGAGCGCGATGCGATCGGGCGCCACTCCATAGCCATGCTCGTGCAACGACCTGCCCCACGCCTCGACGTGGGTCTGGTTCGACGCGATCAGCGTCCCGTCGAGATCGAGCAACACGCCACTCACAGCCATGTTGGCTTCGATGCACGCACGAGGGCGGACGCCTGCCCAAAAGCAGAGTATGGTGCCGAGAACAGGAGACTCCAATGAAGCGAAGAGAGCTACTCGTCGGCGCGGGACTCGCGCTGGCTGCAATCACCCAGGCCAAGGCCGACAAACCGGTCACCAAGCCCGCCGCGTCGGCCGGTGGCGGCCTCACCGTCGCCACCGCGCAATGCACCCGCGTCGCGCAAGCCTGCCTCCGTCACTGCCTCGCCATGCTCGCCACCGGCAACCCGTCGATGGCCGGCTGTGCCAAGGCCGTCGCGGACCTCATCCCCGCCGCCTCCGCCCTCGGTGCCGTTGCTGCCGGTGGCTCGCGCCACGTCGCACCACTCGCCAAGGTCGTCGGGGAAATTGCCAAGGACTGCAAAGCCGAGTGCGACAAGCACCCCGCCATGGCGCCCTGCAAAGAGTGCGGCGAGAGCTGCGCGGCGCTCATCGCCGAGATCGCGAAGATCTAGCGTTTCGGCTCCCCGAACACAGACAGGTGGCTCAGTGTCACCGCCACCGGGCGACCTCTCGCAGGCATCCCTCCGCCGGGGACGTTAAGTGGCGCTTCGCGCCGACCCACTCGGCGTCGCCTTGGCATCGTCGCGACGCGGTGAAAAAAGCCTCACCGCATCGCAACGAGCAGGCTCCGACGCCCCGTCGGACAGGGACTTCGGCCTGAGGGGAAACGCCGGCAAGTATGACCGTCGTCAGCGAAAATCGAGGATGTTCACCCGATCTGGTGAAATCGATCCTT
>JAYUBF010000109.1:0-48319 GCA_043741435.1 Myxococcales bacterium | reverse complement strand
TCGAACCGCTCGAGCGTCACCCCGAACCTCCTCTCTTGGCGTCTCTGCGTCTTGGCGGTCAAATCCCCATCAGGTGTGTTCGTTGTTCGACATTCGCGTTCGCTGATGTAGCGACGGCAAGCGACGCGCGACGCGAGTTGCCGTGAGCGACGACGACGACGACTTGTGGCACCCTGCGCGCGAACCCACGCAGGAGAACGATCATGATCCGCAAGAGCAGCGCAGTTTGGCAGGGCGACGGACTCCACGGCAAAGGCAGCCTCACCACGCAGAGCGGCGCCTTCAAAGAGCAGCCGTACTCCTTCATGACCCGCTTTCAGAACGAAGACGGCAAAGCGGGGACGAACCCCGAGGAGCTCATCGCGGCGGCGCACGCCGGTTGCTTCGCGATGGCGCTCTCGTTCGCGCTGAGCGACGCGGGGCATCCGCCGGCGGAGCTGCGCGTCTCGGCGGGCGTCGACATCCAGAAGGTCGAGGGCGGGTTCGCGATCAAGACGATCGCGCTCGAGCTCGAGGCGAAGGTTCCGGGGATCGACCAGGCGAAGCTCGAAGCGTTCGCGGACGGCGCGAAGAAGGGCTGCCCCGTCTCGAAGGCGCTCGCAGCGACGCCGTTCACGCTCTCCGTGAAGCTGGTCTGAGTCGCGCCGTCCGCGCGACCGACGCCATGACGATGCGACTCGCAACGCTCCTCCTCGCGGTCGCGGTGACCGTCGCTGCGTGCGGCGGCAAGATCGCGGCGGACGCGGACGGCGGGAGCGGCGCGGGCGCGACGGGCGACGCGGGCACGGACGGCGGCTGCGCGACGGGTCACTGCGTCGACGCGGCGCTCGCGTGCCCCGCGTCGCCTCCGAAGGGCGGCTCGTCGTGCGCAAACGACGGTCAGATTTGCGATCCGTGGAGCGCGGGATGCGGCACGCAATGCACGTGCAAAGCGAAGGCTTGGCACTGCGTCGACACGTGCACCCAATGCCCGCCGCCTCCGCGCGACGGCGCGAGCTGCACCGGACAAGTCGGCCTCACGTGCAAGTACGACGTCGGCTGCGCGAGCTTCATGGATTGCCTGTGCAACGACTCGATGGACGGCTCGCGCTGGGCGTGCAGCGACGCGTGTGACGCCGGGCGCTGAAGCCACGCCGGCGCGCTTCTCTCCGCGGTCCGCGAACGAAGGCATGCCCGCGCGATCACGGTTGGCGCACGACGGCGCACGCGCTCCACCGTCGTCGAGAAATAGCGCGCTCTTTCCGCGCCGGCACGCGCGTTGCGATGGTTCGCGAAAACGATGGCGGCGATGGCGAGAGCGTTCAGCCTGCGTTGGCCACCCACTCGCGCCGTGCCTCGGGATGACGACAAGGACCGACGCGCTCGCCTCCGTGTCGCGGTCTTCGCGAGCGTTCTCTCCGCGTGCGCCGCGCCGCTTCTCTGGGCCGCGTGGTGCGAGGCCGGCGTCTTTTGGCCGGACGAAATCCTCCAGACGCTCGAACAAGGACATAGGTTCGCGTTTGGCTACGGCCTCGTGCCGTGGGAATTCCGTGACGGCGTAAGATCGTGGCTTTTGCCAGGACTGATCGGCGTCGTCATGAAGGCCGGCGCATTGTGCGGCGTTCACTCGGGGGTTGGGCTCGCGCGCTTGGTGAAGACGTGTATCGCGCTCGGCGCGGTGGGTGGTGGCTATGCGACGATGCGCCTGGCGGAGCGCTTCGGTGGCCTGCTCGCGGCGTCGCTTGCAGGCGTCCTTTACGGCGCAGCCCCGCTCGTCGTCTACTTCGGTACGCGATCGTCGACGGACGATATGTCGGTTCCGTTCGTCGCCTTTGGCGTCCTGCTCCTCGCGTCACCGAAGGACTCGCCGAGCGTGGCGCGCGACCGTTGGTGCGCGGGCATCTTGCTCGGACTCGCGACGGTAGCTCGCACCCAGAATGCCCTGATCGTCGTCACCGCGTTGGGCGTCCTTCTCGCCGTCCGCGAGTGGCGCGCCGCAGGTACGTTCGTGCTCGGCGCCGCGGCGGCACTCGCCCTCGGAGGGATCCTCGATTGGCTGACATGGGGCGCGCCGTTCTCGTCGTCGATTGCCTATGTGCGGTTCAATCTCATCGAGGGTAGAGCGTCGGCGTTTGGCACGGAGCCAATGCTCTACTACGCACGTACGCTGTGGACATCGACCGGCTGGCCCATCCTCGTCGTCGCCATTGGCCTGATCGCGGCAACGCTGCGCGCGCGGTCACTCGTCGCGCTCGTGCTCGTCTTCGTCGTCGCGCACGTGTTGATACCGCACAAAGAACTTCGATTTCTCATGCCAATCTTGCCGGTCGCGCTCGCAGGGAGCGCCGTCGGCACCGCCCTGATTCTCGATCGGCTCCTAAAGGGACGCGACAAAGTGAAATGGGGAATCGTCGGTGCCACGTCCTTGGGGATTGCGGTGACGGGCGCGTTCAAGTCGGCGTCGGCTACGTTTGCGTCGATGGGATACCTCGACAAGCAAACGACGCCTGCATGGCACTTCGACGAGCCCGCGACGCTTCTCTTCTCGCGCGTGGGTGAACGCGGAGATGCCTGCGGCGTCGTCTACTACGGCCGAAGCGGGCGGGATTGGGACCACACCGGCACGTTCAGCTACTTGCACCGCGACGTGCCGCTCTACCACGCGCGCGACGGATCGTTGTCGCCCTACGCGAACTACTTCGTCGCGCCGCATGGCGCGCGCGTGCCGAACGACTACGAGGAGGTCGAGGCGCGCGACACGTTCGCAATCTTCCGCCGCGAGGGGCCGTGCGCGCCGGCTCCCGATTGGTATTCACGCGAGTCCGAGAAGTAACGAAGCTACGACTCCCCAAAATCCCCTTCGAGCTTCGCCCGCTTCGGAATTACCACGATCCCCGCGTCCGTCACGAAGAACCGCTTCCGATCCTCCTCGCGATCGAACCCGATGACCGTCCCTTGCGGAATCTCGACGTCCTTGTCGATGATCGCTCGGCGAATCTTCGCGTGCCGCCCGACGCGCACGCGCTCGAACAGAATGCTCTCTTCGACCTCGCTGAACGAGTTGATGCGACACCCGATGCCGAGAACGCTGCGATGGATGCGACCGCCGGAGATGATGCATCCGTGCGAGACGAGCGAGTCGGTCGCGATACCGACGCGCGCTTGCGCCTCGTCGCGGAAGACGAACTTGGCCGGCGGATCGTGCGTCACTCCGGTGCGGATCGGCCAGCGCGTGTTGTAGAGGCTGAAGTACGGGTGAATCGCAATGAGATCCATCTGCGCTTCCCAGTACGCGTCGGTGTTCCCGATGTCGCGCCAGTAGCCGCGCCCCGGTCCCTCTTCGCCCGGTAAATCGTTGGTCGCGAAGTCGTACATGAAGACGCGCCGCCCGTTTGCGACCATGCGCGGCAGAATGTCGTGTCCGAAGTCGTGGCGGCTCTCTTCGAGGCTCACGTCCTCTTCGAGCTCGTGCAAGAGCACGTCGGTTCGGAAGATGTAGTTGCCCATCGACGCGAGGCACATGTCGGGTCGCCCCGGCATCGCCGGCGGATCGTCGACCTTCTCGTGGAACGCGAGGATGCGCCCGTCGGCGTCGACCTCGAGGATGCCGAACTCCTTCGCCTGCGCGCGCGGCACCGGGATCCCCGCGACCGTCGCGTCGGCGCGCTTCAAGATGTGCGTCCCGATCATCTGGCGCACGTCCATCTTGTAGACGTGGTCGCCGCCGAAGATGGCGACGAGGTCCGGGCTCTCGTCCGTGATGACGTTCAACGACTGGAACGCAGCGTCTGCCGAGCCACGGAACCAGCTCTGTCCGGTGCGCTGCTGCGCGGGCACGACCTCGACGTAGAGGTCGAGCATCGCGGGGAGGCGCCAGCCACGCGCGATATGCGTGTTGAGCGAGTCGCTCTTGTACTGCGTGAGCACCTTGATCTTGAGCAACCCGGAGTTCACCAGGTTCGACAAGACGAAGTCGATCAGGCGATAGCGACCGGCGATGGGGACCGCCGGCTTCGCACGATCGATCGTGAGCGGGAAGAGGCGGCGACCTTCACCACCCGCCAGCACGAGGGCCAAGACCTTGGGTGCGGGACCGCGACTCGGTGGCGAGAACGAGGGCACGTGATTCTCCGGATTAGTGATTCGGCGCCGTTGGAACGACGCTGGTGCCAAACAAAGTGTTGCGCAACGCGAACACGGCGCCCGCCCCGCAGAGGAGGATCACCGCTAGCACCGCCACGATCACCTTGCCGCTGCCCTTGCTGCGAGAAGGGCTGAGCCGCGTCTGCTCGGCGTGCGAGAACGGCGACGCCGGTCGCCGTGGCGACTGCTTGTTGTTCGCGAGTGGCTGCGCGACGCGGCTGGCGTTTGGGATGGAAGCCCCGTCGCCCTCGAGCAGGTCCTCGAGGGTTTCGACTTGCGCGCTTTGATCTGTGCGGTGGCGACCACTGCGAGTCTTCGATTCGCCGACCTCGTCACCCCAGCCGCGCGTGTCCGCGAACAGGCCGGGATCGAGTGGGGCGCCGCCGCTGTCGTCGGTGGGCGAGGGGCTCACACCGCCGGAGCCATCGAGCGTATCGATCGACGTGAACTTCACGATCTCTTCGTTGATGAGCGTGTCGATGAGCCTGCTGTCGTCGCCCTTTTTTTTGATCTGGGGCTGCGACTTCTGCTTCTCTTTGATGCAGCCTTGCACCAGCTGCTCGATGTCGCGACTCGTGACCTTGAGGCGCTGGGAGAACAAGATCTGAGCGACGGCATCCTGCAGATCGGCGGCCTGGCCGTAGCGCTCGTCGGGCTCCCGCGCGAGCGCTTTTTGCACCACGGCCTCGAGCTCGGGTGACACTTCCGCGTTCTGTCCGGCAAGCGATGGAATCTTCGCCTGACGAACGAGGTCGACCGTTTGATAGTCGGTCTCGCCGATGAAGAGGCGCTTCCCCGTGATGAGCTCGTACATCAGGATGCCGACGGCGAAGATGTCCGCGCGACGATCGACTTCCTTGCCGCTCGCAGCCTCTGGCGAGAGGTAGCTGAACTTGCCCTTCACCACGCCGGGGTCGGTGGTCTCGAGCTGGCTCGTCGCCTTCGCGAGACCGAAGTCCACCAGCTTCACCTCGCCGCGCTTCGAGACGAGGATGTTCGGCGGTGAGATGTCGCGGTGCACGATCCCTAGCTCTCGACCCGTCTCCGGATCGATCGCATCATGCGCGTACTGGAGGCCCTTGCAGACCTCCATCATGAGGTAGAGCACCTGAGGCAGGGGCATGCGACGGCCTTGCCGTCGCAGTGATTCGATCAGCGTCTTGAGGTTCGCCCCGTCGACGAACTCCATGACGATGAAGTACGCCGTCTCCGCCATCCCGATGTCGAACACGCCCACGATGTTGGCGTGCTGCAGGTGCATGGACACCCGCGCCTCATCGAGGAACATCTGTATGAATTTTTTATTCTTGGTGAGGTTCGGAAGGATGCGCTTGATCGCGACAGCCTTCTTGATGCCACCCACCGCGCTTTCCGAGAAGCCGCGGTAGACCTCCGCCATGCCTCCGGCGTCGATCTTGTCGGTGACGCGGTATTTGGGAGCGTCTGCCATCAACCAAACATGCTTTCCGGTCTGTCAGGATACCACGTCACCCGGCCGAGCCCAAATGGTTGCACGGCTTTGCGCTGAGGTCCGAGGCTCGCGGAACGATGCCTATGTGTTCGGATACAAGTAGGAAAAGCTGGAAGAAAAGCCGGATCGTGCGCGAGCGTGCTCAGGCGTCTTCGCCGGCTACCAGAGGGTCGCTCGCGTCCCCGAGCTCTTCGCGGCTGCGTCCGCCGCCGCTCTGATCGCTCGCCGCTTCTTCGCTCTCGCGCGCTTCCTTGCACTCGATGCAGAGCGTGGTGACGGGACGAGCGAGCAACCGACGGAAACCGATCGGCTCAGCGCAATCTTCGCATTCGTCGATGGTGTTCTTCGCGATGCGGTCGAGCGCTTCGTTCACTTTGTCAAGGAGGAACTTCTCGCGGTCGCGCAGACGCAGCTCGGTGGAGAAGATCTCCTCTTCCATCGACTCGTCGATGGAATCGCGGCCGATGTTGCGGTCGCGATTCATGCTGAAGGCGAGGCCATCCTTCGCGTTGTTGAGGATGCGCTTCCGCTCGGCTTCGAGCGTGGTGTGCAATGTTGCGTTCTGTGCTTCGGTCAGCATGCGACTGCTCCTTGGGACTGTCGTGGACGCCTCACGCGATCACCGACGGCGCACGAAGCGTAGCGCACCACTTTTGCCGTGGTCAACGCGAGACAGCAAATTCGATGCTGAGGTAAGTCGAAAAGTGCGAGGTCGTGTCCCGCTTGATGTGGAAAAACGAAACGCCTTCCGGCTTGGGTGCTGATCTGAGTTTCACGATTGCTTCGTGAAGGCACCGCCGTCAATTGCCTCGCCGTTTTAGTTCCGTTGAGGCGCTCGATGACGTTGGTGGTGCGCAGGACCTTCCACTGCGACGAAGGGAAGCGGAAGAAGGTCAGCAGTTCGTCTCCCGCCTTCCCGAGTGCTCGTGCTCCGCGCTGCCTTCCACAGGAAGGACGGGGAGGACGGATGCCAGAAGAAGCTTTGGGGTGGAACCGTGATGTTCCGCGACGCTTGCCGTGGTGCGCTCGGATCGTCGCTCAGCGCGTCATGCGAATTTCTGAACTAAGAATTTTCCTCCCCGTTCTCCGCGTCCTTCCTGTGAATGGCGGCGCGAGAACCACGACGAGGCTCGCGACGAGCGAGAGGCGACTAAGCGAACGGCATCGTGGCTAGCTGGCTTTTTTCGTGTCGCGGATGAGCTCGGGGCGCTCGCGCTTGACGACGACGTCTTTGGTGACGACGCATTCCTTGACGCCGGTCATCGACGGGATTTCGTACATCACGTCGAGCATCACCTCTTCGACGATCGCGCGCAGCCCGCGGGCGCCCGACTTTCGACGACGTGCTTCTTCCGCAATTGCGCGGAGCGCCTCGTCGGTGAAGCTGAGCTTCACGCCTTCCAGCTCGAACAGGCGCTGGTACTGCTTGGCGAGCGCGTTCTTGGGCTGCCACAGCACCTTGGTGAGCGCGTCGGTGTCGAGCTCATCGCAGGAGACGAGGATCGGCAAGCGACCCATGAACTCGGGGATCATCCCGAACTTCACGAGGTCTTCTGTGCGAGCGAGCGCGCGGAGCGCATCGCGATCGTCCTTCTTCTCCGCGAGCGTGGCGCCGAAGCCCATGCCCTGTTGACCGATGCGGCGACGGACGATGTCCTCGAGGCCGTTGAAGGCGCCGCAGCAAATGAAGAGGATGTTGGTGGTGTCGATCTGGATGAGCTCTTGCTGCGGGCGGTTGCGAGCGCCATCGGGCGTGATAGTGGCGTTCTTACCCTCGAGAATCTTCAACAGCGCCTGCTGCACGCCTTCACCCGAGACATCGCGCGTCACGGAAGGACCGCCGCCCTTGCGAGCAATCTTGTCGATCTCGTCGATGCAAATGATGCCGCGTGACGCCTTCTCGACATCGCCACCGGCGTTGCGATAGAGCGCCTTGATCACGCTCTCCACGTCCTCGCCTACGTAGCCGGCTTCGGTGAGCGTGGTGGCGTCCGCGATGGCGAAAGGTACGTCGAGCTTCTTCGCGAGCGTCTGCGCGAGCAGCGTCTTGCCCGAGCCCGTGGGCCCGACCATGAGGATGTTGCCCTTCGAGACCTCGACCTCCTGGTTGCCCGGCTTGCCAGGCGCGTGGGTACGCTGCGCAACGCGCTTGTAGTGATTGTAGACGGCGACAGACATCGCCTTCTTCGCACGGCTCTGCCCGATGACGTAGCGCTCGAGCTCTTCCGTGATTTCTTTGGGGCGCGGATATTTCGGGCGCTCCTGTGCTTCTTCCTTCGCGATGATGTCGTTGCAGAGGCCAACGCACTCGTCACAAATGAAGACGCGTGGGCCGGAGATCAGTTTCCTGACTTCCCGCCGACGTTTCCCACAAAATGAGCAGTGGAAGTCGTCCATGTGTGCGGCACCTATTCCTGACGTCTCGAGTGTGATTTCAGTGTTGCATGGGAGGCGGCGGGTGCCAACACCCTCCTACCTGTGGCCAAACTTTTGAGTTGCGAATTTTTGGGGGGGTCAGCTTTTGCGGCGAGCACTTTTCCCGACACGTTCTACTTCTTTTGGGGCGGCGCGGTGCGCACGAATCCAGGTAATGACGTGGGCGCAAGCTTGCCGTCGAGCTTGGTCGTTTGTTTCGCGGGAAGGTAAGTCGTAAGTCGCAATTCCGCACGTCCGAGATCCGTATCGAAGCGAGCGAGTACCAGAATTCGGTCGCGATCGTCGGACAACCAGCAGCTCACGACGCGCTTTGGGATCCGGGTGATCGCGCGCCCGAGGTCGTCGATGCGGAACAGCGTGCCCTCGAGGTGGATGGTGTTGACCTTCGGCGTCGGCGGCGCGTTCTCCTCGCCTTCGCGCGGATTGATCTGCTCCAGGCCGACGACCTTCATGTGCGTGCGCCAGACCGCCGCGCCGTCGAGCACGTCGAAGTCCATCTCGGTGCCGCTCGCGAGCTCTTGCGCGCGCAACGCGAAGTAGGCCGAAAGCGGATCGCGAAGCTCGCGCGGCAAGGTTCGCTTTGTCTTCGCGTTGCGGAGCGTGGAGCGCAGCTCTTGATCGAGCACGTTGCCTTGCAGCGTGGACTGGTAGCTACGGTCACGCAGCCCTTTCTCCGTCGAGAGCACGTCGCGCGGCAGCAGCGTGCCGAGGTCGATGGTGGTGACGTAGGAGGCGGTGACTGGCGCCACGAGGCGGACGAGGTCCGTGGTCTCCGCTTCGCCCTGGACCGCGACGAGCGAGTGGCCATCCCGCGTGACCGGCCGCCCCACGGACATGCGAGCGCGAGCGCCGACGATCGACCCGACCGACAATGTATAGAGGAAGGCCTCGCCGGGACGCACACCGGCCTTCAGGCGCAACGGGACGGGGGTGGCGACGGCGCCCACGCGCTCGCTCATGATCCGCGGAACCGTTGTGTCGCGCGGACCGAGATCGACGGGAGCCCCGAGGTCGCGCGCGCCCGCGTCCTCTGCGCCCGCCACGCCTGCCCACGCGGCGAGCACGAGACTCGCCGCGCCCCCAGCAATGGAGCAGACGGACCGACTCACCCGACTCACCCGAATCAACCGAGTCACCATAGACGCGAGAGACAGTATGACCGGTCTCGATATTCAAGGCACGAGACGATCGGCATTCGATAAGATGAGACGCCGTGGCAACCGTGATCGCAGTCACCTTGGGAGACCCCGCAGGGATCGGTCCGGAGCTCGTTGCGCGCGCGATGGCGGCACCGACCGGCGCTGCGTTGCGCGTGTTCGGAGATCGTGGCGTCATCGAGCGGGCCGCGATCGCATGCAAGGTCGTCCCGCGTTGGAGCGAAGTCGAGCTCGTGGAGCTCACGACGCTCTCGGCGGACGAAGCCCGACCCGGTCACCCGGCCGTGGGCGCTGCGCAGGTGGCGTATCTCGAGGCCGCGATCGCAGCGGCGAAGCGGGGCGACGTGTCGGCGCTGTGCACGGCGCCGATCCACAAGGCCGCGTGCAAGGCTGCCGGCTTTGCCTTTCCCGGTCACACCGAGCTGCTCGCGCAGCGCTTCGCGGCGGATGGTGCGGCGCCACTGCCGGTGACGATGATGCTGGCCGGGCCCCGCCTGCGCGTGGCGCTCGCCACCACACACCTCGCGCTCGCCGACGTGCCGCGCGCCCTGGCCGTCGACGGAGGAGGCGCGATCACCCGCGCCATCGTGCACACCGTGGAGGCGTTGATGCGCCGCTACGGGCTCGCCTCGCCGCGGGTCGCCGTCGCTGGGCTCAACCCGCATGCCGGCGAGGCCGGCCACTTCGGCGATGAAGAAGCACGTCTGGTGACCCCCGCCATCGAGCGCGCGCGTGCGCAGACGCGCGGCGCCACGATCGTGGGTCCCGTCGTACCCGACGTCGTGTTTCGCGACCACCTCGACGGCAAGCACGACGCAGTCGTCGCGCTCTATCACGATCAAGGCCTCATTCCCGTGAAGCTCGTCGACTTCGAAGACGCGGTGAATGTGACGCTGGGGTTGCCGATCTTGCGCACGTCACCCGATCACGGCGTGGCGTACGACATTGCGGGCACCGGTCGCGCGCGTGATACCTCGTTCCGGGCCGCGCTCGCGCTCGCGGTGAAGGGGTTGTCGTGAGCGAGCTGGTACGTTGTCCCAACGGCACTGCCCCATCCGTTCGTCGACGAGGCCTTCGCTGCGCTCGTCGCCAAGATGGCGCAGCGTGCGCTGGGACAAGCGGCGCAGTACGTGCTGGCCAGTACCGCTGACAGGTCGGAGCGGCTGCTGGACCGCGCCGTCGTGTGCCAGCTCGCGAAAGGGGATGCGGAGGCGTCGCGGCCACCGAGGGCGCGCCTACTGCGCGTAGCGAAATCCAGCGATCGCAAAATGCGTGTCGAACGCAAACGCCATCCGGATGCCGTGCTTCTTCATGAGCACGAAGCTGCTCGCATCGACCAGCCCCAGCTTGTGAAACTCTTTGCGGTCTAGATATCGGGACGACTCTTCGAGCTCGGCAGCGGTGCAAGAGAGCACCTGGAAGCGCGGGATCGCATCCAAGCTGGCTCGCCAAGCGGACGCCAGCTCGCGGCTGCCGCGTCGGTCGAGGTAGGTGAAGGTCTCGAGTACCACGGGCACCGACGCGTACAAGCGAGTCCCAGCCATCCGGAGCCGTGCCCACGTGTCCTTGGCTCGCTCGTGCAGCGGGTCGCGCACGATGGCGAGGGCGATGAAGGCTCCGGTGTCGACAAAGACCTTGGCACCGGTGGGGATCAAAGATCGTCGAACGCCGCGTCGTGATCGGTTGAAGTTCCGTTGAACGGTCCCGACCACAGCGCCACCGGACCGTCGGTCGCTGGTCGCAGCCAAATGGCGCGAATCGCCTCCCGCACCAGATCGGCGATGGGTCGCTTGGTGCGTCGCGCGATGCGGTGCAGCTCGGCGAGCTCCACCTCGGGTAGGTAGATTTGCGTCTTTACCATAGGGGTCAAACTAGGATGTGGAGTGACACATGTCAAACCCCCGGTTTCCTGTCGCGATACGGCTTCGCTCGACGAAGTGTGGTACGATCTTCGCTCCGCTGTCTCGGCTGCTCTCTCTCGGCACGGACATACAGATAAGTGGCGCACACATGGCGCAGATAGACTTCCAACGTCGCGAGATCTCGGTACGGCTGGTCTATTACGGGCCTGCCTTGTCGGGCAAGACCACGAATCTCCAGGCCTTGCACCACAAGCTCGATCCGAAGAAGCGCGGCCATCTGCTCACGCTCGACACGAAGGACGATCGCACGCTCTTCTTCGACCTCCTGCCGATCAGCTTTCGCAGCGCGAGCGGTGTGGCGGTGAAGATCAAGCTGTTCACCGTCCCCGGGCAGGTCATCCACAACACCACGCGGCGGCTCGTGCTGCAGGGCTGCGACGGCGTGGTCTTCGTCGCCGATTCACGCATCTCCGAGACCACGGCGAACAACGAGTCTTTCGTGAACCTGAAACAAAACCTGCGTGAGAACGGGATAGACCCCCTGAGCATTCCCATCGTGATCCAGTTCAACAAGCGCGACTTGCCGGGGATTCGCAGCGATGCGGACCTGGCGAAGCTCGCGTCTCGCGGCAAGGAGCCGGTCTTCGCCGCGGTGGCGGTTGCCGGTGAGGGCATCGCCGAGACGTTCCTCGGTCTGGTCGCCGCCACATGGCGGTCCCTCGACGAGAAGCTGGGCCTCGGGTCGACGCACGGGGTCGATCGCGATGAGCTCATCACGTCGCTTGCGGGTCAGCTGAGTGTGCCGGCCGTGATTCCCACCGGGGTCGGGGGGCGCACGTGAGCAGCATCAGTGCACTCGATACGGACGCCCCCGTCGGGCTCGACGAGCTCCTCGATCGCAACGCACGGGTCGCGCTCACCGACGGCGCCGCTGCGCTCGGCGTACCGCTCAACATCGTGGACGACCAGAGCCGCATGCTCATCGGCGCGGCGCCGATCGACTGGACGGGCGTGCCTTCCGATTGGGACCCGAGCATCGGCATGCTGAAGGTTGGCCGGGTTGGGGGCGTGGGGATCTACAACGAGGGTGAGCTCATCGGTCGGCTCGCCATCGGCCCTCTCCCGGACTTCATCGACGACCAAATTGGCCTACGCATCCTCGCGCAGCACAAGCGCATCATCGACGCCTTCATCATCGATGGCATGAAGCGCGCGCTGTCGGCGCGCATTCACATGGCCACGCTCGAGGAAGCCAACCGCGAGCTCACGGAGAAGAACCGCAAGCTCGCCGAGATGGTGGACAAGCTCCAGGAGGCGGACCGTATCAAGTCCAACTTCCTCGCCACTGTGTCACACGAGCTGCGCACACCACTTACGTCGGTGATCGGCTATTCGGAGATGCTCCTCGAGGGGATCGCGGGGGCGCTCAACGACGAGCAACGCGACTACGTGCGCACCGTGATGGAGAAGGGTGACCAGCTGCTCCAGCTCATCACCGGCATCCTCGATATCTCGCGCATGGAAGCGGGCGAGATGAAGGTGCGCAAGGCGCCTTTCGATTTCTCCGAGGTGGCGCGCATCGCGCAGTCGACGGTGACGCCGGCGGCGCGGCGCAAGCGCGTGGTGCTCGAATCGATCGTTCCCGACGAGATGCCACGCGCGTTCGGCGATCGCGACAAGACCCGGCAGGTGGTCCTCAACCTCGTGGGCAACGCGGTGAAGTTCACGCCGGAGGGTGGCACGGTGCGCCTCACCGTCACCGTCGGTGGGCTGGCGCGTGAGGGACAGCACGCCGGTGCGCCGGGCTTGCGCGTCGCGGTGAGCGACACCGGCATCGGGATCCCGCCCGACAGCTTGGTGCGTGTGTTCGATCCGTTCTATCAGGTGGACAACTCGTCGACCCGGGAATACGGCGGCACCGGGCTCGGCCTCTCCATCGTGAAGCGCCTGGTCGAGGCACAGGGTGGCCAGGTCTGGCTCGAGAGTGAAGTCGGCCGCGGCACCACGTTCACGTTCACGATGCCCGTGGAAGAGCCGGCATAACAGTGCACCTGGACTTGTCGCTGGTGCTGCGGGTATGCGCCAGCTTGGGACTGCTGGTTGCTGCTGCCTTCTTCGCTGGGTCGGAGACCGCGTTGTTCTCGCTGTCGCGCGTGCAGCGGGAGGCGCTCGGTCGCAAGGAAGATCCGGGATCACGACGCCTCATCGGGCTCATCAACGAGCCTCGTCGCCTCATCGCGACCATCATCATTGCCAACGAGCTCATCAACATCGGCAACTCGTCCCTGTCGGCGACGCTGGTGGAGCACTTCTTCCCGTCGCTGTCACAGAGCTGGCAGGTGGTCGTGGCCACCGCAATCATCGTTCCCCTGATCCTGCTGGTCGGTGAGATGACGCCCAAGTCGCTGGCCATCCGCATCGGCGAGCCGTGGGCACGCGCCGTGGCGGCACCGCTCATCTTCTTCCAGTACCTCATCACCCCGATTCGCACGGTGCTCACGCTCGTCTCGGGCGCGGTGCTCGCGTTGTTCGGGGCGCGCCAGCCGGAGGTCGAGGCCGGCGTGCGTGAGGAAGAGTTCCGTGCGCTCGTCGATATGGGATCCGAAGAAGGCGAGCTGCAGGTCGCGGAGCGTCGCTTGATCCACAACGTGTTCGAGCTCGGTGATACGCCCGTCGGCAAGGTGATGACGCCCGCCGAGAAGGTGTTCGCACTACCGTACGAAATGCCGCTCGGCCGCATGGTCGAAGCCATCACCGAGCAGCACTACTCCCGCGTGCCCGTGTTCCGCGGAGGGCGCACCGATCCGAAGACCCGAGCGACCGGGAAGAAGCAGCCGCTCGAGGTCGTGGGCATCATCCACGCGAAGGACCTCGTGACCTACGCCAGCCGTGGGCTCGAGGGCCACACGGTGCAGGACTTGTTGCACCCACCGTTCTTCGTGCCGCGCACCACCCCGTGCGATCGCTTGCTGCGCGAGTTCCAGCGCAGAAAGACGCACATCGCCCTCGTGGTCGACGAATACGGCCGCTTGCTCGGCGTCGTGACCATGGAGGACTTGCTGGAGGAACTCTTTGGCGAGTTCGTCGACGAAAAGGAGCGCGCGCCTTGACCGCCGCGTTGATCGTCGTCGGCATCTGCATCCTCTTCGAGATGTTCTTTGCCGCCTCCGAGATCTCGGCGATCTCGAGCGACCAGCTGCTCGTGCGCAAGGAAGCTGCGGACGGGCGCCGATCGGCTCGTCTGCTCGAGGGCTTCCTCGACGACAAGCAACGGTTGCTCGCCACCACCCTCGTGGGCACGCAGCTGTCGGTGGTCATCGCCACCGTGGTGATGACCTTCACGCTGAAGCGCATCGTGCCCGATCGCGCGGAGCTGTACGTGCTGCTCGCGATGACGCCGGTGATGGTGGTGTTCGGCGAGATCGTGCCGAAGACGCTCGGGCAGCAGTACGCATATGCCGTCGCGCGCCGTCTCGTGTATCCGCTGTGGTTCGCGTCGAAGATGTTCGCGCCGCTCGTCGCCGTGCTCACGCTGTTCACCAACTGGATGACGCGGGTGCTGCGGGTGCCGGAGCGCAAGCAGGTCACGCGGCAGGATCTGGAGCTGTTGCTGCAGCCGCGCGAGGAGTCGGGCCAGGTCGGGGGTCGCAAGAAGGGCGAGATCACCGAGGGTGAGCGCCGCATGATTTCGCGGATCTTCAACTTCAGCGAGACCACGGTGGCCGATGTGATGGTGCCCCTGTCGGACGTGACCGCACTGGCCGAAGAGCTGGATCTGGCGAAGGCCGCGCGTGAGATCGAAGAGAAGCAGTACACGCGCTACCCCGTGTACCAGGGCCGCATCGATCGCATCGTCGGTACCGCGCACGCCTTCGACGTGCTGAAGGCGAAGGACCAGGGCCTGCGCGTGGGCCAGATCGCCCGCGCACCGTTGTTCGTGCCCACCACCCAGCCGGCCATCGATCTGCTCGTGGAGCTGCAGCGCGCGCGACAAGGCATGGCCATCGTCGTCGACGAATACGGCGGCGCGATCGGCCTCGCCACCGTCGAGGACATCCTCGAAGTCGTCGTGGGCGAGATCGAGGATGAGCACGACGTGGCACCGCCCGCGATTCGCAAGGAAGCCGACGGGGTGTGGCGTGTGGGCGCCCGCGTGTCGGTGCGCGAGCTCAACCGTCAGCTGCGGCTCGAGCTTCCCGAAGACGAAGAGTACGAGAGCATCGCCGGCCTCCTCCTGTCGCACCTTCGCCACATCCCGAAGGAGGGCGAGAGCATCCGCATGGGTCACGCGCTCATCAAGGTGGTGAAGGCCTCCGAGCGCGCGGTCGAGGAAGTGCAGATCCGGCTCGGTCGTCGCAAGAGCCCGAGCAAGGGGCCGGGTACGTTGCCCGGCTGAGGCTGGTGTAGGCTGCGCCAATGTACCCGGACCAGCTGCGCGCGCTCCTCGCCGAGGTCGAGGCGGGGAGCCGCACCGTCGATGACGCGATGAGCGCGCTCGAGGACCTCCCGTTTGCCGATCTCGAGTTCGCGCGCGTCGATCACCATCGACCCCTGCGGACCGGCTTTCCCGAGGTGGTGTTCGGCCAGGGCAAGACGGCGGCCCAGATCGTGGCGATCTTGAACGAGCTGCGGAAGGCCGGACATAACGCGCTCTGCACCCGCGTGGATGCGAATGACGCCGAGGCGATCGTGGCGCAGGTGCCGGATGCGCTTCATGTGGTCGCGGCGCGCGCCATCGTCGTGGAGCACCAGCCGATCACGGCCCGAGGCAAGGGCCCCGTGCTGGTGATCGCGGCCGGCACCACGGATCTGCCGGTCGCCGAGGAAGCCGCGCTCACCGCCCGGCTCGCGGGTCGCACGGTGGAGCGCCTCAACGACGTGGGTGTGAGCGGGCTGCACCGGATCTTGGCGGCGCGCGATCAGCTGCAGCGCGCCGCGGTCTTGATCGTCGTCGCCGGCATGGAGGGCGCGCTGCCGTCGGTGGTGGCCGGCCTCGTGCGCCGTCCGGTCATCGCGGTGCCCACGTCGGTGGGCTACGGCGCGGCGTTCGGTGGCGTGACGCCGCTCCTCGGCATGCTCACGTCGTGCGCACCCGGGGTCACCGTGGTGAACATCGACAACGGCTTCGGCGCTGGGTACGCGGCCTCTCTCATCGATGAGCGCGTGGAGTAGCGCGTGAGCGATCTGCAGGGCCTGCACCTCTACATCGACTGCTTCTCCGGCATCTCGGGCGACATGATGTTGGGCGCGCTGATCGATCTCGGCGTGCCGGAGGCCGTGGTGACCGAGGCCATCTCCGCCTTGCAGCTTCCCGGTGTCGAGCTGCGTCACGAGTCGGTGCGCCGCGGTGGCCTCGCGGGTCGCCAGGTGGAGGTCATGGTGCATGGGCATGCCGCCGGGGAGGCCCACGGTCCCGTCGCGTATACTCACCACCACCAGGGGCCTCACGATGATCCTTCTCATCACGCTGATCACCATGGCGATCGCCACGAGCACCGTGCTCACGCAGAGATCCGTACGCTCGTCGCGACGCGATCGGCGGGCCCGGTGGCGCGGATTGCGCTCGCGATCTTCGACCGAATCGCAGCCGTAGAAGCGCGTCGGCACGGCGTGGCGCTCGCCGACGTCGTGCTCCACGAGATCGGCGCGGCCGACTCCATCGCCGACATCGTCGGGGTCGCCGCCGCGTTGGCGTGGCTCGCGCCGTGCGCGGTCAGCAGCCGGGCCGTCGCGCTCGGCGGTGGCTCGGTTCGCACCGCGCACGGCGTCTTGCCCGTCCCCGCGCCGGCCACCCTCGAGCTTCTCGCCGGCTGCCAGGTGGAGGCGGGCGGCGACGTGGAGCTGACCACGCCCACGGGCGCGGCATTGGTCGCGGCGAGCTTGAGTGGTTTCGTGAACGGTGCGCCCCGCAAAGAAGCATTCGGTCCGATGCCATCGGGCCGTGTGCGCGCGATCGGCTGGGGTGCAGGTCATCGCGACTTCGTGGATCGCGCCAACCTGCTGCGCCTGGTCCTGCTCGAGCCGAAGCCTGCGTCTGGAGACGAGGTCGTTCTATTGGAGGCGAACGTCGACGATATGAGCGCGGAGCTGATCGCGCCGCTCCTCGAGGCCCTGCTGGAAGCCGGTGCCGTCGATGCGTGGTGGCAGCCCATCGTGATGAAGAAGGGCCGGCCGGCGTTGTTGTTGTCGGCGCTCGTGTCCGAGGCGCAGCGCGCGGGCGTCGAGGCCTGCCTGTTCCGTGAATCGAGCACGCTCGGCGTGCGGCGCAGCGTACGACAGCGAGCCGTGCTGGCCCGCGAGGTCGTCTCGGTCGCCACGGAGCTCGGGCCCATCGCCGTGAAGCTCGCTGGCCGCCGCGATGAGCATGGCGTGTGGCTCGAGGTCACCGTCGCCGCGCCGGAGCTCGAGGATTGCCGCCGTGTCGCGCGCGAGACGGGCCTCCCCCTGCCGCGGGTGTACCAGATCGCCTCGGCCGCGGCGGTCGTCCTCCTGACGCCCAGTCCACATTAGACGCGATGAAAAACTGATACGCTGACGAGCAGTGACCAGCGTTGCACCAGTCAGTCTGATCACCGTCGTAGGCGGTGTGCCGAGCGCGCGACAAAGTTGCGCGGACGATCTCATGCGCGCGGGCTTGCCGGTGGTGGTCTGCGATGTGGTCGAGCCCCTCGATCCCGAGCAGACCGGCGAAGGCGTGGTGCTGATCGTCGGTGCCGCGCCAGCGCGCCGTGATGGTGCCGGCGCGTTGCTCGATATGGTGACCGAGGTGCGTACGACGAGGCCGCTCGGCCTCATCATCACTTGTTTGCCACGCGTGGAGGCAGACGTGCTGGAGCTCGTGATCGGTGCGGGTGCCGACGACGTGGTGCTGATGCCCACCGCGCCGGGCGAGCTCGTTGCGCGCGTGCGGGCAGCCTGCAAACACGCCATCGCGTACGGCGCCGCGCTCGAAGGTGCGCGCTTTGGCCAAGCGCTCCTCTCCGCGGGCGCGATGATCCGCGATGGCGTGGATCTGGAAGAGTCGCTGTCCGATTGGCTGCAGCAGGTCTGCGAGGCCGCCGAGCTGTCGCGCGGAATCTTGCTGCTCTCGATCGACGAGGAGAGCAGTGCGCTGTTGGTCGGCGCGTCGGATGACCCAGGACTCAATCGGGTGCCGATCGACCTCGATCGGTATCCGGAGGTGAAGGCGTGCATCGAGTCGCGCCGAGAGGTCATCGTCGAAGAGGCACGCAGCTCGGCGCTGCTCGGTCCCTGGGCCGAGCTCGCAGCGCGCCACGGTGGCGAGGCGATGATCGCGCTGCCGCTCGTCGATCGCGATCACGCGATCGGTGCGCTCTTGCTGCGCTCGCGACGCGTTCGGCCGGAGCTGCCACCGCGCACGATGGAGTTCCTGCGTTCGGCGGCCGCGCTCCTGGCGCTGCTGTTGCGCGCCTCGGGAGCGCTCGCCGCACTGCGTGAGCAAACGCGCCGTCGCAGCCTGGCGCACCACGAGAACCAGCGTCGAACCGCCGCGCTGAATCGCTACAGCGACCTGCTCGATTCCGCGGCAGAGGCCACGGTGGTGGTCGATTCCGACGGCACGGTGCTTTACCTCAACCGCGCAGCGGAGCAGCTCACCGGCTTTCGCCGCGACGGCCTCGAAGGCACGCAGTTCGCCGCACTCGTCGCCGAAGTACAACGGGACGGCCTCATCCAGGCCATTCGCACGGCGGCGACCGGTGAAGGTGCGCCACCCGTGTGGTTCGATCTCGCGCTACGCACCACGTCGGGGGAGCAGCTCCTGGTGAGCGCCTCCACGTCCTCGGCCCTGGTCGACGTGGGCGCAGCGATCATCACCTTCCGAGACGTGACGCTCCCGCGCGCGCTCGAAGCAGAGCTCCAGAAGACCAACCAGTTCCTCGAGCGCCTCATCGACTCGACGGTGGATGCCATCGTGGCGACCGACCTTCGTGGGCGCGTAATCCTGTTCAACAAGGGCGCCGAGCGACTCACGGGATGGCGCGCCGACGAGGTAATCGAGAAGATCCACGTGTGGAAGCTCTACCCGGCGGGGCAGGCGCAAGCCATCATGCATGCGCTGCGGAGCAACACCACGCCGCAGCGAGGGCGGCTCGAGCCCTCTCGCCTCGAGGTGCTCGCGCGCGACGGCTCGCGCATCCCGGTGTCCCTCACGGCGTCGCTCGTCTACGAAGACGGCCGCGAGGTCGCCACCGTCGGCGTCGTCAGCGATCTGCGCGAGCAGCTCCGCATCGAGCACCGGCTGGCCGAGGCGCAGGAGCGCTTGATCGTGTCGGAGCGCCAAGCGGCGGTGGCCGAGCTGGCGGGCACGGCGGCGCACGAGCTCAACCAACCTTTGACGTCGGTGATGGGATATTCTGAGCTCCTGAAGAAGCGCATGACCGAGAGCGACCCGCACTACCGCGCCGTCGACACCATTCTCCGCGAGGCCGAACGCATGGCGGAGATCGTCCGCAAGATCGGTCGCATCACGAAATACGAGACGAAGAACTACGTAGGATCGACACTGATCATCGACCTCGAGAAGTCCACCAACCATGGCTGATGCGCGACGGACGGCTGCCAAGCGCAGCAAGAAGACCCTCGAGGCCACGTTGCGCGCGCCGAGCCGTGACGCGGTCATGAAGGCGGCATTCGATCTCGCGCGTGAGCTGTCGCTCGATCTGCGCGAGGAGGAGCTGGTCGGCACGTTCGCCAACACGCTCACCAAGCTCTTGCCGGGGCGCCGGCTCTGCCTGCGGGTGATCGACCCGCGCTCGCTCTCGCTGACCTCGCTGGTCGCGAACGGCCCGGTATCCGAACGTCTGCGCGAAGCACCGCTGCTGGTGAAGCGCTCGGCCTTGCGCCAGACGCGCTTGCCGGATGCGATCACGCTCTCTGGCCGCGTGGTGGTCTCGGACACCTACGAGCCCGTCTTCCCGCACTCGGCCGTTCGCGGTGGCGGCTTCGCGGTGCCGCTCGTCGCGTCGGCCGAGCTGTTCGGTGTGCTCAACGTGGAGTACCCCGCACGCACCGACCTCGCCACCAGCGACGAGGCCGTGGTCATCCCGCTGCTCAATCAGCTGTCGGTCGCGCTGCGCAACCTCGACCTGCTCGGCGAGGCTCGCTACTACCGCGACTATCTGCGGAAGATGATCGATGTGGCCAACGCGCTCATCGTGGTCATCGATCGTGACGCGCGCATTGCGGTCATGAACGTGGCCATGCAGCGCTACCTCGGCATCGGACCGGAAATCATCGGCACGCCGCTCGCGGAGCCGAGCCGTCGCGCCGGTAGTGCCGAGCCGCGTCTAGGCGCATTGCTGCTCGATGGGCTCTCCGGCCTGGAGCACACCGACCGCGAGGTCACGATCGCGCGCTCCGACGGGGAATCGCATCGCGCGGTGTTCAACACGTCCGTGCTGCGGGCGGGCGATGGCGAGATCGATGGCGTGATCGCCATCGGGCAAGATATCGAGCGCGTGCGCTCCCTCGAGCGTCAGGTGATCCAAGCAGAGAAGCTGGCCACGCTCGGCCAGCTGGCTGCCGGCGTGGTGCACGAGCTCAACAACCCGCTCACGTCCATCAGCGTGTATGGCGAGTTCTTGGTGCGGCAGCTCGAGAAGGGCCTCCCTGGCGATCTCGAACGCGCGCGCAAGGTGGTCGAAGGTGCCGGCCGCATCCAGAAGCTGACGAAGGACCTCATCAGCTATGCCCGGCCATCGGGCGAGTGGGAGCTCGCCTCGCTCAACGATGTGGTGAGGACCGCCATGGTGTTCTGCGAGCACACGCTCCATCGCGCCGAGGTGCTCGTGGACCTGGAGCTCACGGAGACGCTGCCGCTCGTGCGCGCGATCCCGACGCAGCTCCATCAGGTGCTGATCAACCTCGTCACCAATGCGTGTCACGCGCTGCCAGCGACGGGCGAGCGCATCCACGTGCGTACGTCGCGCTACGGCGAGGCGAATATCTTGCTCGAGGTCCGCGACAGCGGCGTCGGTATCGAACGCACCGATCTGCCGCGCATCTTCGAGCCGTTCTTCACCACGAAGAAGGACGGCCGTGGAACGGGGCTCGGGCTGTCCATCGTGAAGAACATCATCGAGGCCCACCACGGCGCGATCGAGGTGGAGAGCACGCCGGGCGAGGGCACGCGCTTCCGCATCGTGTTACCCGGCGTCTCGCTGTAGCATCGGCGAATGCCGCGCAAGATCGCCGACACGCTGAAAGAGCTAGAAGAGATCGCCGACAAGAAGGCCATTCGCATCTCCTACGAGGCGATCGGTGGCGAGCTGGGTGCCGGGGGCCTGTGCAAGGTCAAGGGGCAGCACCGCGTGATCGTCGACAAGCGGGCGACCGACAACGAGAAGGTCACCGTCATCGCCACCGCGCTGGCGCGCTTCCCGCTCGAGGATCTGTTCATGTCCGAGGACACCCGCGAGATCATCCAGCGTCACGGCGGACGCAAGGCCGGCTGAGAGGTCGCGAAAGGGCGTGGCTGCTTCAGGTCTCGATGCCGAGATAGGCTTTCTTCACGGCGTCGGTCTCGGCGAGCTCGCTTGCCTTGCCCGACGAGCGCACGTGTCCCGTCTCGAGCACGTAGCCGAAGTGTGCGCAGCGCAGCGCCATGAGCGCGTTCTGCTCGACGAGCAACACCGTCATGCCTTCGCGGTTGAGCTCGGCGATGATCGCGAAGATCTGCTGGACCACCTGGGGAGCGAGGCCCAGCGAGGGTTCATCGAGCAACAGCAACCGCGGACGGCTCATGAGCGCACGCACCAACGCCAGCATCTGCTGCTCACCACCGGACAGTGTGCCGGCAGGCTGTTGCGCGCGTTCCCGCAAGCGGGGGAAGCGAACGAACGCCCGCTCGACGTCGGGCCGCAGGTCGTCCCGCCGGGTGTAGCCCCCGAGCGAGAGGTTCTCCATCACCGTCAGCTGCGGGAAGATGCCGCGTCCCTCGGGGGAGTGGGCCATGCCGAGGCGGACGATTGCTTCGGGCGGAAGTCCGCCGATGCTCTTCCCCGCGAGCTTGATGCTGCCGCGCGATGGGCGAACCAAGCCGGAGAGCGCACGCAACGTGGTGGTTTTACCGGCGCCGTTGGCGCCGACCAGCGTCACGACCTGGCCTTCTTCGATGCGCAACGAGATGCCACGCAGCGCCTGGATCGCGCCGTAGTGCACGTCGAGATCGTCGACCTCGAGCAGCGCCGGCACTACGAGGCTTCCTTCGCGACGGCCGCTTCACTCCCGAGGTAGGCCTCGATGACGGCTGGATGCCGCTGGATCTCTTCCGGCGTGCCTTCCGCGAGCTTCGCGCCGTAGTTCAGCACGGCGATGCGCTCGCATACACGCATCACGAGGCCCATGTCGTGCTCGATGAGCAAGATGGCGCACTTGAACTCGTCGCGCACGCGGCGGATGAGGTCGCGCAGCTCTACCTTCTCCTGCGGATTCATCCCTGCGGCGGGCTCGTCGAGCAAGAGGAGCTGCGGCGAGGTGGCGAGAGCGCGCGCGATCTCGAGGCGGCGCTGCTTGCCGTAGGGCAGGCTGCGCGCTTCGTCCTGCGCGTGTCCCTCGAGGCCGAAGAGCGAGAGCAAGAGCCGCGCGCGAGCCATCTGTCCTGCTTCTTCGCGCTGAAAGGCGGGCGTGCGCAGTGTTGCTGCGAGCAGGCCGGACCTGCTGCGCTGATGGCAGGCGACGCGCACGTTGTCGAGCACCGACAGCTCACCGAACAAGCGGATGTTCTGGAACGTCCGCGCGGCGCCGAGCGCGCAGATCTGGTGAGGTTTCTTGCCGAGGATCGACATGCCCCCGATCTCGATGTCGCCAGCGTCGGGGCGATAGACGCCGGTGAGCAGATTGAACACCGTGGTCTTGCCCGCCCCGTTCGGTCCAATGAGCCCGAGCAGCGCGCCCGCGGGCACCGACAGCGAGAAGTCGGTGACGGCGCGCAGTCCTCCGAACGACAGTGACACGTTGCGCACTTCCAATGCGGCGGTCATCGCCCGCTCGCCTTCTTGCCCCGGGACCGCTGCCACAGCTCGCGGGTTCCAAAGAGACCCCGCGGCCGCAGGATCATGACGAGGATGAGCAGCAGCGAGTAGACGACCAGGCGATAGTCCTGCACCGCGCGCAGCAGCTCGCTCAGCAGCGTGAGGCCGATCGCCGCGAGCGTGGCACCGCTGATGGAGCCCATGCCGCCGAGCACCACCATGATCACGGCCTCGAACGACTTCATGAAGTTGAACTCCTCGGGTCGCGAGGCCGTTCCGGCGCCCAGCTGGTGCGCGAACAACGCACCGGCGACGCCGGCGAAGAAAGCCGCGAGGACGAACGCGGTGACCTTGTAGCGCGTGGTGTCGATGCCGATGGCCTCGGCGGCGATGTCGTTCTCGCGCACCGAGAGGAAGGCTCGACCGTGAGACGACTCACGGATGCGATAGGCAACCAGCAGCGTGAGGCCGACGGCGCCCCAGGTCCACGCCAGCGACGTGTACGACTGTCCGTGCGAGAAGCCCAGCGCACCGCCCATGTGAAACATGCGCGCCCACGCCGGCACGGTGCCCATCGCTTCGGGCGCGAGCACCGGGGGCGTCGCCTGCAAGAGGACGCGGATGATCTCGCCGAAGCCCAGTGTGACGATGGCGAGGTAGTCGCCACGGAGGCGCAGCGACGGGAGCCCCACGAGCCAGCCCGCCAATGCGGCGATGCCACCGCCGACGACAATCGACGCAGCGAAGAGCAACGAGCCGAGCACGGTGGCGTGCTTGTCGACGTCGCCGAACAGCACGTAGCCGCCGTAGTAGGTGACGACGATGGACGCGTAGGCACCCACGGCCATGAAGCCAGCGTGACCGATGGAGAACTGCCCGGCGAGGCCGTTCACCATGTTCAGGCTGACTGCCAAGATAATGTTGATGCCGACATCGAAGAGGATCTTGTCCGCGTAGCTGCCAGTCGGCGCGGCGGCGCGCACCACCGATGCGAGCACGGCGATCGCCAGCAGCGGCAAGAACCTCTTCACGTCAGACCTTCTCCGCGACGCGCCGACCGAGGATGCCGGTGGGACGCACCATGAGGATCACGATCAACAAGCCGAAGGCGATCGCGTCACGGAACGTGGTCGACAGGTACCCAGCGACCAGCTGTTCGACGAGGCCCAGGAGGAGCCCGCCCAGCATCGCGCCGGGGATGTTGCCAATGCCACCGATGACCGCAGCCACGAAGGCCTTGAGGCCGTAGATCACCCACGATGCGTCTGCCGGTTGCTTCACCTGTCCGTAGGTGAGACCCACGATGAGGCCGCCCGCCGCGGCGAGCGCCGAGCCCAGCACGAACACGAGCGACACGATGCGATCGACGGGTATGCCCATGAGGCCGGCCACCGAGTGGTCGTGCGCCACGGCGCGCATCGCGCGACCGATCTTGGTGCGATACACCAGGATCTCGAGCGCCACCATCAGGATCACGGCGCAGGACACCGCGATGATCTCGACGGAGCGCACGGTGGCACCGCCGAGGTGAACGGTGGACTCGGGCAGCTGTGGGAACTGGAACACATTCTTGCCGAACACCAGCTGCCCCACGTTCTCGATGAACAGCGACACCCCGATCGCGGTGATGAGCACGTTGAGCCGAGGGGCCTTGCGCAGCGGCCTATAGGCGAGCCGCTCGATGAGGAAGCCGACGAGCGCGCACGACGCCATCGCCAGCAACAACAGCCCGGTGGCTTGCAGCGGCGACGGGCTCTTCATGCCGAACGCGCTGGCGAAGCGCAACGCGAAGAACGCGCCCAGCATGAACACGTCGGAGTGGGCGAAGTTGATGAACTGCAGGATGCCGTAGACCATCGTGTAGCCGAGTGCGAGCAACGCGTAGAGGCTCCCGACGGCGATGCCCTTCAGCAGCAGTTGCTGCAGGCCGGCGGCGCCACCGGTCCCGCGGTCGTCGTGGTGCTCCTCGAGCCCGGCGATGGCCATGGCGGCTTCGCGATCGAAGTCGCCTTCGGGGGGCGCGATGGTGGTGGCGAGCGGCGTGCCGAGCCCTTGCAGACGAAGCACCGCGGCGGGCTTCTTCGCATTGCGCTTGGCGTCGAGCGAGATGATGCCGGTGACGCCGGAGAAGCCGTTCGTTTGCTTGAGCTCGTCGCGCAGCTGCGTGCGAAGAGCGCGCAGGCCTTCGTCGCCGGGCCCTTGCGGCGGCAGCTTCTCGAGCGCGGCCGCGATGATCATGGTCGCGTCGTAGGACAGCGCGGAGAACGAATCGGGGAGCTCGCCGAAGCGATCGCGATACTTCCTCACGTAGCTCTGCACGGCCTCGCGTGGGTCGTCGGCAGAGTAGTGATTGGAGTAGTACGAGCCGTCGGTGGCGCCGCCGGAGATTGTTTGGACCGACTCCCAGCCGTCGCCGCCGAGGATGGGGCCCCGGTAGCCGAGCGCGCGTGCCTGCCGATGGATGTTGGCGACGTCGGTGTAATACCCAGGCAGGTAGATCGCCTCGGCCTTCGACGCGAGGATGCGTGTCAGCTGTGCGGAGAAGTCTTGATCGCCGCCTTGATAAGACTCGCGCGCCACGATGCTGCCGCCGAACTTGGTGAAGAACGCCTCGAAGTAGCGGCTCAGGCCTTGCGCGTAGGCCTGGCGCTGATCGATGAGGAGCGCCACGTGGCGCACCGCCAGGCCGCTGTGGCCGTCGGCACCGATGGGGTCGCTGGCGAAGCGCGCCATCACGTAGCCCTGGAACGGGTCGATGAAGCAGGTGCGGAACACGTAGTCACCGGCTTCGGTGACCTTTGCGTTCGTGGACGATGGTGACACCATCGGCGTCGCGTGCTGCTGGGCGACCTGAGCGCCCGCGATCGATAGCGACGAAGCGACCTCGCCCATCACCACCACCACTTTGTCGTTGGTGATGAGCCGCGTGACTGCGGTGCCGACCTCGGAGGTCTTGCCCTGATCGTCGTAGGAGACGAGGTGGATCTTCTTGCCGTGGATGCCGCCGCGCGCATTGATCTCGTCGACGGCGATCGCGATGCCGTTGTGGTTGGACTTGCCGAAGACCGCCTCGGAACCCGTGAGCGAGCCGTACTCGCCGAACATCACCTCGGCGTCGTCGGCGCGCGCGTCGAGGCCGCAGAGCAACATCGCTCCCAGCAGCATCCCCCGCAGCCACGTCAGCCTCATCGAGGCTGGCACCATACCTCGACCCGCTCGGCTACACGCCAGCGAACCACTCGTAGCCTTGATCTTCCCAGTAGCCTTGCGCGGCCGGCTTCTCGGGCAAGAACACGACGTCGGTGAGGTACTTCACCAGCTTGTAGCCGAGCTTGACGCCCGCATAGAGACGCAGCGGCGCGCCGCGTGCCGGTGTGAGGTCCGCACCGTCGACACCGTATGCGAGGATTGTCTGTGGATGCAGGGCGCTCGGGCGATCCCACGACGACGCGTAGTCTTCGTCGAAGGAGCGAAAGTCCACGCAGCCCGCGCGTGGATCGGCACCGACCGCCTCGGCGAGCACACTGAGCTTCACACCGTGCCACGTGGCGACGGCCGTCCAGCCTTCCACGCAATGATGCCGCACACGCACCTCGGTGCGCGGCATGCGCTTCAGCTCTTCGAGGGAGAAGCTGCGCGGGTGCGCCACCATGCCCTTAACGTTCAGCACCCAGCCCGACGGTGAAAGCGGGATCGCGTCCGATACGTGATAGCTCGGATACTTGTCTGCGGGCGTCAGCGCCGAGAGTGGCGCGGTGGGCGCAAGGCGCTGCGGATCGAACAGCGCGCGCTGCACGCGCTCGTTCCAGCGCTCCATCGTGCCGAGCAGGCCGTGGCGGGGATCCTCCCAGTTGCAAGCCGAGAGCGTCGCAGCAGCACCGACGAGAAACGTGCGCCGCGAGCTACTCACGCGGCGCACCCCCCGTGATCATCTCCGGAAAGCGTCGATAGTGGATGGCCACCATCAACACGTGCCCCGTCACGAACAGCGTGAGCGCCACCAGCGACAGAAGATGTATCGCCCGCGCTGGGTCGTAGCCTCCGAGCAGCGCGCACAACCAGTACAGCTGCACCGGCTTGTAGATGGCGAGCCCCGACAAGGTGGCGACGAGCGCGAGCAGCGACGCGCTCAGGTAGCCGAGGCGCTGCAGCCCGTTGTAGAGGCCTTGCTCCGGCGGCGTCTTGCGCAACCGCGCGTAATACGCGGCCGTCTGTAGAGCATTCACGCCATCGCGCCACGGCAGGAACCAGCGATCGCGCCACTCGCCGGTGCGCAGGAGGTAAGCGACGTACAGCGCGCCGTTGCCGACGAAGAGCCACGCGAGCGCGAAGTGCAGGTGCCGCGCACCGGCGAGCCAGTCACCGAGGCGCATCCATTCCGGCGGCACGTGACCGTTGAAGGGATACCAGCCATAGCGCGCTCCCCGTGGCCCCATGGAAGGGTACGCGGCGAGGATCTCGAGCCCGCTCATCGCCATCAGCACCAGCACAGGAAGGTTCACCCAGTGGGTGAGCCGGACGAGGAGTGGCTGCGTGGGCCGCGGCATGCGTGACCGAATGCTGCCACAGCTCAGCGATGAACAATGGGAACAAGGCGAACTTCGCAGGCCGATGCGGCCAGGCACCACGGCATCGCACGCGGCTCAGCAATGGAGTGCGCCGCCGTGGTCGATGCACTCGCCCTGCTATCGGTCATGACCGAGCCGGAGCACCACAAAGCTGCGGATGCTCATGGCCTTGATGCAGGCCCGAATCGATCGGCTGTGCGATCGGTTGTGCGGCGATCGGTGATACCGTCGTGGCGCAAAACCCCGCGAACAGGAGATCCGATGACCGTGTCGTTGCGCGCCATGCTGTGTTTCGTCTCGCTCTGTGCCATTGCTTCCGTGGCCCGTGCCGAAGGGTACGAGATGAAGGATCTCGAAGCGCTGGAGAAGTTGGAGAGCTGGCAGGAGGCGGTCCAGCACCTCGGAGACATTCCGCCGTCGAAGCGCAACGACACGTGGCAGCGCATCGCCGACAAGTCGGCCGCGGGGTATCTGGCAACGCTCGAGGGGCACGCGCTCCTGCATTCTGCCGACGACATGTTGAAGCGCTATCCCACGCTCAAGAAGTCGAAGAGCTTCATGCAGGCGCGGGCCGACCTGGGCCTGAAGGCGTTCGGCAAGACGTACGGCGACTCGCGCCACTCGCAGAGCGACGATCCGTGGCTCGCGGAGCTGAAGACCTTCGTGGAGACGGACACCCTCACGCCGGACCTCTCGTTGCGCGCCGGCAAGACGATCACCGGTCGCCTCGTCGCGTACATCGCGTTCCCGTTCTTCAAGAAGGCGATCCAAGGCGCGTCTGGCGCCGGCGCGTGCAAGGACAGCGACGTGAAGGCCTCGCTCGTCTCGGCGCTGGGCAGCAGCGTGTGGGTCGACGACGTGAAGTCGATCGTCGAGAAGATGTGCTTCAACGACGTGAAGCCCGGCATCGAGGCCGAGCTCGCCAAGGACAATGGCGACATGGTGAAGAACGCGTGTCCCATCTTCGCTGCGAAGAAGGTCACGAACGCCGCTTGCAAGTAGCGGCGACGCCGAGCAACCAGCGCGCGTGGCATGCGCTCATCGCGCTGCTGGTCGCCAACGCGCTGGTGCTCGCCTGGCCCTCGGGTGAGCCGGCCGTCGCGGTGGCGACCCAAGGGCGCCCCCTGCGCGTAGGCCTCGTGTTCGACGTTGGCGGTCGCGGCGACAAGTCGTTCAACGACCTCGCGTACCTCGGCATCGAGAAAGCGCGCCGCGAGCTCGCCATCGAGCCCGAGTACGTGGAGCCGGGCGACGGCGCAGATCGCGAGTCGGGCATCCGCATGTTCGCGGCCCGCGGCTTCGATCTGGTGATCGGCGTCGGCTTCATCTTCTCGGACGATCTCTACGCGATGGCGCTCGAGTATCCGAACGTGCGCTTCGCCTGCGTCGACTATGCGAAGTTCGACGCACGTGGCTTCGTGGTGCCGCCGCCCAACATGGTGGCGGTGAAGTTTCGCGAGGAAGAAGGCGCCTTCCTCGTCGGTGCGATCGCTGCGTTGACCTCCCCCAGCAAGACGGTTGGCTTCGTCGGTGGCATGGACATTCCGCTCATCCGCAAGTTCGAGGCGGGGTATCGAGCCGGCGCAACCCACGTGTGCGCGGATTGCAAGGTGCTGTCTGGGTACGCTGGCACGACGGGTGACGCGTTCAAGAATCCCCAGAAGGGCAAGGAGCTGGCCCTCGCGCAGTTCGGCGCCGGTGCCAGCGCGATCTTCCACGCGGCGGGAACCACCGGCCTCGGCGTCTTCGAGGCAGCACGCGAGACGAACCGCATGGGCATCGGCGTGGACGCCGATCAGTGGGGAGAGGCGCCCGGTCGCATCCTCACCAGCATGACCAAAAACGACGACGTCGCGCTCTTCGAGGTCGTGCGCGAGCTCCGAGTCGGACGCTGGCAGGGCGGCGTGCAGAACTTCGGTCTCAAGGAACACGCCATCGACTACGTGTACGACGCGCACAACCGCGCTCTCATCCCCGCCGACGTGCGCGCGCGCGTCGAGACGCTGCGGCAGGAAATCATCGAGGGCCGGCTGGTCCCACCCACCGAGGTCGCGCCTTGAGCCAGGTCTCGCAAGAGGTGCTGGGCTGCGAACATCTATGGAAGCAGTACGGCGACTGCGTCTCCAATCGCGACATCTCCTTCTCTGTTCGGCGCGGCAGCGCGCACGCGTTGGTGGGTGAGAACGGTGCCGGCAAGTCCACGCTCATGCGCGTGCTGTGCGGCCTCGAGCCCGCGACGTCGGGCCTCGTGCGTTGGGATGGTGAAGTGGTGGCGCATCCGGACGTGGCGCAGTCCATGGCGCGCGGCATCGGCATGGTGCACCAGCACTTCATGTTGATCCCCACGCTGACCGTCGCGGAGAACGTGATCCTCGGGCGCGAGCTGCGGCGTGGGCCTCTGCTCGACCTCCAGCGCGCGGAACAGCTGATCGGCGCGCTCGGTGAGCAGCACGGGCTCGCGGTCGACCCCCGACGGCTCGTCTCGGAGCTCTCCGTGGGCGAGGCCCAGCGCGTCGAGATCCTGAAGGTGTTGTACCGCGGTGCTCACACGCTGGTCCTCGACGAGCCCACCGCCATGCTCACGCCGCCCGAGGTGGAGCAGCTCATCACGATGCTGCGGGGCCTCGTCGACAAGGGCGACACGGTCCTGGTCGTCACGCACAAGCTGGGCGAGGTGTTCGCGCTCTCCGACGAGCTGACCGTGCTTCGCCGGGGTGAGGTCGTGATGCAGCGGCCGACCGCTGGCATGTCCGTCGCGATGCTCGGCGAGGCGCTGGTGGGCGCGGCGATCCCGGCGCCGCCGACGCGGCACGATTCGGCCGGCGATCGAACTCGGTTGTCGCTCGAGTCGATCACCGCGCGAAGCGAAGGTGGTGCGGTGGCGCTGAGCGCGGTGTCCTTGGAAGTCCGAGAAGGCGAGATCGTGGGCATCGCGGGCGTCGAAGGCAACGGGCAGCGCGAGCTCGCCGCGATAGCCGCGGGTCTCGACTCTCCCGTTGTGGGGCGTGTGGAGATCGACGGCGCCGATTGCACCATGCTCCCGATCGCCGCGCGTCACGCGCGAGGCCTCGCGTTCGTGCCCGAGGATCGCCACGAGCAAGGTCTGCTGCTCGATGCAGCGTTGTGGGAGAACTTCGCGCTCGCCACGGCCAACGAGGGCGGTGTGGTGCCGCGAGATCGCCTGCGTGCAGAGCTGCGCGAGCGCATGACCGACTTCGACGTGCGACCCGCCGATCCGGACGCCATCGCGCGCTCCCTGTCCGGTGGCAATCAGCAGAAGGTGCTGCTGCTTCGCGAGCTGTCGCGTGAGCCCGGCGTCCTCGTGTGCGCGCACCCGACGCGCGGGGTCGACATCGGGGCCATCGCGCACCTCCACGCGCGGCTGCTCGCGCTCGCCGACGACGGCGCCGCGATCTTGTTGCTGTCCGCCGAGCTCGACGAAATCTTGGCGCTGGCGGATCGCGTGATCGTGCTGTTCCGCGGTCGCGTCGTCGCGGAGCACCCCGTGCCGCGCGGGCTGGCGCCAGCGCAACGAGACGCGCTCAAAGGTCGCATCGGCACCGCGATGTTGGGCCTCGCTGCCGGTGCTCTGTCGTGAGCCGGGCTGTCGTCCAGCGCGCGCTGACTGTCGTCGTCGCTGCGCTCTCGGCGTTGTTGCTCACGAGCCTTCTCATCCGCCTCGCCGGCCGATCGCCGGCCCACGTCTACTCACTGATGCTCGCTGGCACGTGGGGCAACCGGTTCGGCATCGGTCAGGTGTTGTTCAAGAGCACACCGCTCATGCTCACGGGGCTGTCCGTCGCCTTCGCGCATCGCGCCGGGTTGTTCAACGTGGGTGCGGAGGGTCAGATCATCGTGGGAGCCTTCGCGTGCGCGTTGTGTGGTGCGTACCTCCCGGCTGCCACGCCCGCGATCCTTGCGGTGCCCGCGTGCCTCGTTGCGGCAGCCGCCGGCGGCGCGTCACTGGGTGGGCTCGCGGGTTGGTTGCGCGCCAGCCGCGGGGTTCACGAGGTCATCAGCACCATCATGCTGAACTTCGTGGTGCGCGCTGCCATGGTGGGCCTCGGCGCCGTCTTCTTCCTGCGCGAATCCGTGCACACCCAACCGATCTTGCCGGCGGCTGCGTTGCCGCGGCTCGCGCGCTTCGTTCCTGCGTTGGTTGGTTCGGCTGCGAACCTGAGTCTGCTGGTCGGTGTGGTGGCCGTGATGTGCGTGAGCTGGTTGCTCGCGCGCACCCGTCTCGGCTTTCGCATCCGCGCCGTCGGTGCGCAGCCCGTGGTCGCCGCGTCGGCGGGCATCGCCGTCGGTCGTATCGCTATCGTGTCCTTCTTGATCGCCGGTGCGATGGCGGGCCTGGGCGGCGCCAACTTCGTGCTGGGCTACAAGGGATACTACGAAGACGGCTTCTCCGGAGGCGTTGGGTTCGTGGGCATCGCCGTTGCCGAGCTGGGCGGGATGAGCGCGCTCGGTATCATCGCCTCCGCGCTGCTCTTCGGCACGTTGTCTCAAGGGGCGTTCACCGTGAACGCGGCCTGCCCGAAGGAGATCATCGACGTGATGATCGCGCTCATCATCATCGCGGCCGCCGCGAGCTTGCGCCGCGAGGCCCGCGCGTGATCTTGGCCCTCATCTTCATCGCGGCCGTCCTCCGCATCAGCGTGCCGTACGCGCTGGCAGCGTTGGCCGGGACCATCACCGAGCGCTCCGGCGTCGCGCAGATTTCTCTCGAGGGCATGCTGCTCGTCGGTGCATTCGCCACGATCATCGGGGCCGACGTGGGCGGTCACGCGGTGGTCGGCGTGCTGGCCGGTGCCGCCGCGGGCGCGCTGATGGCGAGCTTCTATGCGTGGGTGGTGCTGTGGCTGCGTGCCGATGCCATCGTCACCGGGGTCGCGTTCAACCTGCTCGCCGACGGCATCACCCGCTACCTCTTGCACCTGCGCTACGACAGCGCGTCGAACTCTCCGCGCATCGAAGCGCTCTCCATCCCGTCGCTGTTGAAGGGCGGCGCCTTCCTCCAGGCGATCTCGCACCCGTTGGTGTTGCTCACCGTCGCGCTGGTCGGGTTCGTCTCGTTCACGCTGCGCCGCACCGTCTTCGGCTTGCGCCTGCGAGCGGTGGGGGAGAGACCCGACGCGGCACGTACGCTCGGCGTGGAGGCGCGACCCGTGCGTGTGATGGCCGTGGTGCTCGGCGGGGTGCTGGCCGGGCTGGGCGGTGCCTATCTCGCGGTCGAGCAGCGGCAGTTCGTCGCGATGATGTCGGCGGGACGTGGCTACATCGCGCTCGCCGCGATGATCTTTGGCCGCTGGCGCCCCGTGTACGCGGTCCTCGCCTGCTTGTTGTTCGGTGGTGCCGAGGCGCTCGAGCTACAGCTGCAGACGCGTGGCGGCGGCATTCCGGCGTGGGCCGTGCAGATGCTCCCGTATGTTCTGACCATCGTGCTGCTCGCCGCGTTTCGTTCGGGTCGTGGCAAGCACGTCAATCGATCGGGAGCGCCCGCCGCCCTCGGCCAAATCGCCTAGCCGGCTCTAAAACGCAGTCGCGACAATAGCTTGCACCCGTCCGTTCCTTGACGGAGCCCCCCGTTTCGGTGTAACAATCATGCGCTTACTGGCGCACTTCCTTCTCCCTTTAGAGGCCCTCGTCCCATGCCCAAGCAGATCCTGCTCGTCGACGACAGCGTCACCATCCACCGGGTCGTCGAGATCACGTTCGCTCAGGAAGACTTCGCCATCACTGCGGTGAAGAGTGTCGACGAAGGCCTCGACCGCGCTCGCCAGCTCAAGCCGGACCTGATCCTGGCCGATGCGAACTTGCCGTCGGCCAAGTCTGGCTACGACTTGTGCATGGCGCTGCGCCAAGACGCGTCGCTCGCGAAGACGGCGTGCCTCATCCTCACCGGCAACTTCTCGCCGTACGACGAGGGCAAGGGAAGCGCAGCCGGTGCGGATGGCTTCGTCGTGAAGCCGTTCGAGACGCAGGCGATGATCGACAAGGCGAAGGACGCCATCGGACGCCGCGCGGGTGGCGCCGTCGCTGCGCCTGCCCCTGCTGCGCCTGCCCCTGTTGCTGCGCCGCGTCCCGTGGCCGCCGCGCCCACGCCGATGCCTTCGCCCGTGCCGGCAAAGGCGGGCATCGAGTCGCTCAGCAAGCCGCTCTCCACCATCGCTGCCGAGACCTCGGCGCGCATCCCGGCGCAGCAGGTCACCCGGCCGTCGCCGCTGCCGGTTGCTCCCGTCGCTGCCACGCCGCAAGTGGTCCAGCCCGCGGCGCGCCCGCAGCCGAAGGCCACGCTCATGGGCATTCCCGCGGTGAATCCCGCCGCCATGGGCATCTCGCCGGCGGCACCCACGCCACCCGCTGCCGTCGCGCCACAACCGATCGCCGCGCCGAAGCCGGCTCCGATTCCGGCTCCGGTGCTTCACCCGCCCGTCGCTGCGGCGCCTACGCCTTTGCCACGCCCGACCACCACGATGGGTGTCGTCGGCGCAAATCCCGCGGCGCTGGTGCCGCCGGGTAGGGCTGCTGCGCCCGCGCCCGCGACGCCGGTGGGCCTCCCGAGCAACACGCCGCAGATGCCGCGCGCGTCGCTGGTCCCGGGCGTCGCCACACCGAAACCGCAAGCTGCGTCGCCCGCGGTGACTGCGTCGTCGGGGATCGACTCTGCCGTGCGAGATGCAACCGAGCGTGTCGCAGCTGCGGTGCCCGCGGCCATCGCGAAGAAGGGCCCCGAGTACGAGCTGCTCGCGAAGCTGTCGCGCGAGGTGATCGAGCAAGTGGTGTGGGAGGTGGTGCCGGAGCTTGCCGAGTCCATCATCCGCGCCGAGCTCGACCGGCTCGTACGAGATCGCAACGCGTAGCCTTCGAGACCTCGTCGTTTCACTGGGCCGGGATTCATGGCCGGCGTCGTCGCTGACGCGCAAGCGTCTTCGGCACTTCAATCGGGAACTATTGTGTGATGACCGAGCTATCGAAGGCCTACGAACCCACCGACGTCGAGCAGAAGTGGTATCGCTTCTGGCTCGAGCAGCGCTACTTCCACGGCGACGCCTCCACGCCGAAGGCGCCATTCTGCATCGTCATCCCGCCACCCAACGTGACGGGCGCGCTGCACATGGGCCACGCGTTGTTCGTGACCATCCAGGATCTCCTGATCCGCTGGCGTCGCATGGGTGCGTACAACGCGATGTGGCTGCCCGGCACCGATCACGCCGGCATCGCCACCCAGCTCGTCGTCGAGCGACAGTTGAAGGCCATCGAGGGCAAGACTCGCCACGAGCTCGGTCGTGAAGAGTTCACGAAGCGCATCTGGAAGTGGAAAGAGAAGAACGGCGGCCGGATCATCGAGCAGCTGAAGGTGATGGGCGCTTCCTGCGACTGGGAGCGCGAGCGCTTCACGATGGATGAAGGTCTATCGCGCGCTGTCGCCGAGGCGTTCGTGCGCTTGCACGAAGATGGCCTCATCTACCGTGCGAATCGCCTCATCAACTGGTGCTCGAGCTGCAACACGGCCCTGTCCGATCTCGAGGTCGAGCACACAGAGGGACAGAAGGGCAGCATCTGGAGCATCGCGTACCCGATCGTCGGTGGCGGGCCGGACGAGAAGCTCATCGTCGCCACGACGCGGCCCGAGACGCTGCTCGGTGACACGGCGGTCGCCGTTCACCCCGAGGACGAGCGCTTCGCGAAGTACATCGGCCGCGAGCTCGAGCTGCCGCTCACTGGGCGCCGCATACCGATCATCGGCGATGCGATCCTCGTCGACCGCGAGTTCGGCACGGGTGCCGTGAAGATCACGCCAGCGCACGACTTCAACGACTTCGAGGTCGGCCAACGCCACAACCTCCCGGCCATCGCCATCCTCGATCGCCGCGGCAAGATGAACGAGAACGCGCCCGTGAAGTATCGCGGCCTCACCGTGCCCGAGGCACGCAAGCTCGTCCTCGCCGACCTCACAGAAGCCGGCCTCCTCGTCGAGGAAAAGGAGCACACGCTCTCGGTCGGGCGTTGTCAGCGCAGCGACACCATCGTGGAGCCGATGCTCTCCTTGCAGTGGTTCGTGAAGTCGGAGCCGCTCGCGAAGCCGGCCATCGAGGCCGTCGAGAGCGGCAAGACCAAGTTCGTCCCCGAGATGTGGACGAAGACCTACATGCACTGGATGACCAACATCAAGGACTGGTGCATCTCGCGCCAGCTCTGGTGGGGCCATCGCATCCCCGTCTGGTACGCGCCAGAAGATGGAACAGGCGACAACTCGAAGTACTGGGTCGCGCGCAACGAGGCCGAGGCGTTCGAGAAGTCGGGGCGCAAAGATCTGGTGCAGGACGAGGACGTGCTCGACACCTGGTTCTCTTCCGCGCTGTGGCCGTTCTCGACGCTGGGCTGGCCGGAGCAGACCAAGGCGCTGAAGACGTTCTACCCGACCTCCGTCATGGAGACCGGCTACGACATCCTGTTCTTCTGGGTCGCCCGCATGATGATGATGGGGCTGTACTTCATGAAGAAGGTGCCGTTCCGCACCGTCTTTTTGCACGCCATCGTCGTCGATGAAAACGGCGACAAGATGTCGAAGGTGAAGGGCAACGTCATCGATCCCCTGGACGTCGTCTATGGCGCGACGCGGCAGCAGCTGCTCGACAAGGCGAAGGACGGCCTCGCGCCGCCCGAAGCGCTGAAGCACATCGAGCGCACCTTCCCCGACGGCATCCCGGCCTCCGGCGCCGACGCGTTGCGCATGACGCTGGCGTCGATGGCCGCGCAAGGTCGCAACCTCCGGCTCTCTCTCCCGCGCGTGGAAGGGTATCGCCACTTCGCGAACAAGCTGTGGAACGCGACGCGCTTCGCGCAACGGCACTTCCCCGGCTTCGACTCCGACCGCTTCGGCGACGCGTTGCGCGACGGAAAAGAGACGGCGTCACTCGGCGTCGCCGATCGTTGGATCCTGTCGCGCCTCCAGCGGACCGCCGCGGAGGTGGACACCGCGCTCGAGGCGTACCGCATCAACGACGCGGCCCAGGCGATCTATCGCTTTATCTGGAGCGAGCTGTGCGACTGGTACATCGAGCTCGTGAAGCCCGTGCTCTACGACGAGCAGAACGAGGTCTCGGTGCACAAGGCGAAGCGCGCGGTGCAAGGCTCGCTCGCCATGTCCCTCGAGACGTCGTGTCGGTTGTTGCACCCGTTCATGCCGTTCGTCACCGAGGAGATCTGGCAACAGCTGCCGAAGGCCACGGGCACGCCCGGCTCGATCATGATCACCATGTACCCGGTCGCCGACGAGAGCCTCATCGACGAAGAGGCCGAGCGCATCATCGGCACGGTGCAGGAGCTGGCCGTCGCCGTTCGCGCGCTGCGTGCCGAATACTCGGTGCCGCCGTCGCAGCCGGTCGACGTCACCATCCGCTTCGGCTCCACGCCGGCCCACGAGCTCGTGCGCAAGCACGAGTCGCTCCTGCGCACGGCGGTGAAGATCGGAACGCTCACGCTCACGGATGGGGGAGAGCCCCCGACCGGCACGGTGGTGACGGTCATCGGTGGCCTGCAGATCTGCGTGCACCTGAAGGGACAGGTCGACGTCGCGGCCGAGCGCACGCGCATCGAGCGCGATCTCGGCAAGACCGAGAAGGAGCGCGCGGGCATCAGTGGGCGCCTCGGCAACGCTGCGTTCGTCGACAAGGCGCCTGCGACCGTCGTCGAAAAGGAACGCGAGAAGCTCGCCGAGCTCGACGAGAAGCGCCTGCGGCTCCAGCAGAGCCTCGAGCGGCTCGCCGCACTGGCCTGAGGAGCAAGACTGATTGATCGGAAGCACGATCGGCAACTACGTCGTCAGAGACAAGATCGGCGAAGGCGGCATGGGTGTCGTCTATGTCGCCGAGCATCCGCGTATCGGTCGCAAGGTCGCCATCAAGGTCCTGCTGCCCGAGTACAGCCAGAATCCGGAGGTGGTGGCTCGCTTCTTTACCGAGGCGCGTGCGTCGAGCGCGATCAAGAACGAGCACATCATCGACATCATCGACTTCGGCGAGCTGCCCGATAAGTCGAGCTACATCATCATGGAGTGGCTCGAAGGGCAGAGCCTCACGCAGCTCCTCGAGCGGGAGGGACGCGTGAGCCAGGAGCGCGCGCTGCACATCGCGCGAGGTATCGGCCGAGCGTTGCAGTCGGCGCACTCGCACAACATCGTTCACCGCGACCTCAAGCCCGACAACATCTTCCTGGTCACGCGCGGCGACGACCACGAGTTCGCCAAGGTGCTCGACTTCGGCATTGCGAAGCTGCTCGGCAACGAAGGCGCCGGTGCGCCCGTGGTCGCATCGAAGACGCGCACGGGCGCGATCATCGGCACCCCCATCTACATGTCGCCGGAGCAATGTCGCGGCGTCGCCGTCGACGAGCGCAGCGACATCTACTCACTCGGCATCATCGTGTACCAGATGCTGTGCGGCCAGGTTCCGTTCGCCGCCGAAGGTCTCGGAGAGCTGTTGCTCAAGCACATGACCGAGGCCCCGAGGCCGCCGCGCGAGCTGCAGCCGCTGCTCGCGGAGTCGGTGGAGCGCGCGGTGCTCATGGCGCTGGAGAAAGATCCCGCCAAGCGACACCGCAACGTGGCCGATTTCATCGCCGCGCTGGGTGGGGCCTTCACGAGCCCGATGCAAGCTCGACGGGCGACGGAGCCGGTGTTGCCCACTGCGTCGCCGATTACCGCCGCGCACGTGAGCGCCACCGACACGATCGGTGCAGCCGTCGGCGAAACGATGGCCGCCAGCGAGCCGAGGCGCAGAAGTGGCGGCGGCTCGATGTACCTCGCTCTTGCTGCGATCTTGCTCATCGGCGGCGGTGGGGCTGCCTTCATGCTGCGCGAAAACGGCAAGACCACGACGCCGGATCACGCGAAGGTGCTCGCGACGGCGACCCCGCGCGTGGAGGCACCGCCGGGCACCCATCCACCGGTTCCGCGGCCGAGCAAGCCTCGGATGGTGAGGCTCGAGGTTCGCACCGCCACCCCCGGCGCCAAGATCGAGATCGACGGCCAGGGGAAGGAGAACTTCTACTCCGAGGAGCTGCTGGGCGATGGGCGTGATGTGCGCGTGGTCATCCGCGCGCCGGGCTACGAGCGCTACGACGAGATCGTCAAGCTCGACCGGCCCATCACGATCTCGGAGAGCCTCCTCCCGTCCGGGCACCACAAGACCGACACGGGCACCAGGCTCCCCGCCGCGCCGAAGCCATACGCCAAACCAGAGGCTAAACCAGATGGCAAAAGTGACGTACCCAAGCCCGGTCACGATGCTGACAAGGGGCCTATCATCTACAAGGGAACGAAGAGTAAGCTCGACACCAGTGATCCCTACGCGCAGTAATCTTCTTCTCCCGCAAGGAGCTCTCTAGGATGCTGGCTGGTCGGTGGTTGGTGGCTTCTTCTCTCGTGTTGTCACTTGGCTTTGAGGCCCTAACGAACGCCGCACCACCTGCGGCCCCCGCGCCCGTGCAGGCCGGGGCAGACCCAGTGGCCGCCGAAGCACGCCGCCACTTCCAACAGGCGGTCGCGCTCTACAACGACGGCAACTTCGAGGCCGCGCTCGCGGAGTTCCAGGGCGCCTACAACGCGAAGCCGGCGCCCAGCATCCTCTACAACATCGGCCTCACGTACAAATCGTTGTTCCTCTACAACGACTCCATTCGCACCCTCGAGCAATACCTGCGTGAGGAGACGAAGGTGGCGCAGGAGCGGCGCAACGAGGTCGAGCAGATCCTGCGCGAGATGCGCGCGCTCCTCGCTGACGCCACGATGAACATCTCTCCCGAAGGCGCGATCGTGAAGCTCGACGGTCGCACCATCGGGAAGGCGCCCATCCGCCAGTACTTCATCGCCGCAGGTCGTCACGTGCTCGAGATCAGCACCGACGGGTACACCACCCAGACCAAGGAGATAATGGTCACCGCGGGCGTTCCTCTGTCGCTGACCGTGGCGCTCAAGGTGATCCCGAAGACGGGCCGCGTTCGCATCTCCGCCTCCCCCTCGGGCGCGAGCGTCAAGGTCGACAGCGTGGTGTACCCGCCACCGGTCGACATCGAGCTGCCGCTCGGTGGCCACACGCTCGAGGTGTGGGCGACGGGATACCAGGTGCATCGCGAGGAGCTCCTGGTGGCTCCGGGCCAGACCCGCGAGATCTACGTGCCGTTGCGCAAGCCACCTATCTACAAGCGCGCCGCGCTGTGGGTGCCGCTGGCGATCGGGATTGTCCTCGTCGCCGGCGTGGCGGTGGGCGTCCCGGTCGCGCTCAACCAGCGTGACGACCGCATCACGGGCACGCTCACGCCAGGTCAGGCCACCGTCGGTCGCTGATGCTCCGGTCCGCTTCGCTGCGCCACCTCGTGACGTGCTTGTTGTTGCTGATTCCGTCCGGCTCGGGCGTCGCCATGGCCGACGGCAGGCAGCACGACAAGAAGTCGGACGCGAAGGTCCACTACGAGACCGGCATCCGCGAGTTCGACCTCGGGCGCTACGACGAAGCCGCACAGGAGTTCGTGGACGCGTACGAGCTAGTCGGTGAGCCAGCCATTCTCTACAACATCGCGCAGGCGTATCGCCTGGGCGAGCGCTTCGAGAAGTCCGCACAGTTCTATCGCAGCTTCTTGCGCCACATGGGGCAGGTCGCGAACCGCGCCGAGATCGAAGGCCGCATCGCGGAGATGGACGAGCGCGCGGCCGACCTCAAGCGCAAGGTCGAGCGCGAGGCCATTGAGAAGGCCGAGCGTCGCGCGTCGCGCCAGAGCGGCGAGCGCACCAGCGAGCGGCCCAGCACCGACGATCCGCCTCGCCAGCCGCAAACGTCGAGCTCCGGTCGCGGCCTCAAGATCGGCGGCTACGTCGTGTTTGCCATCTCGGCAGGCTTCGTAGGCATGGGCGGCGCGATGTCCGGGCTCGCCGCGCGCGCGTCATCGAGCGTGGAGAACGCCGCGAGCATGAACGGCACCTTCACCACCGACCTGCGCGACATCGAAGCGAGCGGCAAGCTGTACGACAAGCTCGCCATCGTGGGCTATTCCCTCGCGGGCGCCACCGCGATCGGCGGCGCGCTCTGCGTGTACTTCGGCTTCCGCGAGGAGCGCTTCGCGCGCTTCGCTCAGGGCGGCAAGTCACGCGAGGCGTCACGCCTCGCGATGCCCATCGTCACGCCAAACGTGTCGCCCGACAGGATCGGCCTCGTCGTGACAGGCCGCTTTTAGGAACGCCGATGCTGCTCGGTCTCGGCCTCGAACAGCACCTCGGCCGATAGATCTTCGGCCAGCGCTTCGAGGCGCGTGTTCGACAGGTCGGCCGTGGTCTTGCGCAGCCGCTCGGTGAGAACTTGCACGAAGGACCACAAGAGCTTGGTCGCCAGCACGGGCTCTTTGCGGATGATCTCGAAGAAGTCTTTGCGGCGCAGCATGAGCGCGCGGCTCGGTTCCTCCGCCGTCGCTGATGCCGAGCGAGGGCTGCGATCGACCAACGACATCTCGCCGAGGTGCGCGCCCCGCGCGAGGTGCGTGAGGACGGTCTCGCCCTTGTGTAGGCGCACCTTGCCGGACAGGATGATGAACAGCTCGTCGCCTTTTTCGCCCTCGCGCACGATTTGGTCGTCGGCCTCGAACGTGCGCACCACCGTCACGTTGAGGAGGCGCATGAGCTCCTTGTACGTGAGGTGCTTGAACAGCGGCATCGCGCGCAGCACTTCGACGCGGTTTGCCAGATCGTTCGCGCGCTGTGCCGATTCCTTGTTGGCCGCGGCGTCGACGCGAATGCAGATGGCGGTGATGTTGTCGTGGCCCCCGCCCGCGTTCGCGAGGCTAACGAAGGTCTTCGGAGCCTCGGCCAGATCGTCGGAGGACAAGATCTCGGGGAGATCGTTGTCTTTCAGGTATCCGTGGAGCCCGTCCGAGCAGAGCAAGAACTGATCGCCCGGCAGGATCTCGAAGTCGATCGTGTCGACCTCCACGCTCTCGTAGGCACCGACGGCACGCGTCACCGCGTTCTTATACTTCGCGTAGGGCGAGCCTTCGACCTCATCGCGCTTGATCTTGCCGCGACGGATGAGCTCGTTGAGCAGCGAGTGGTCCTCCGTCAGTTGGTGGACCTGGCCTTGGCGCAGCAGATAGACGCGACTGTCGCCGACGTGAGCGATGAAGCCGCGATCGCCGGCCACCAGCAGCGCGCTGGTGGTGGTGCCCATGCCGCGCTTGTCCGGCTCGGTCTGCCCGCGGTTGAAGATGGCGGCGCACGCGCTCTGGATGGCGTGCTCCATGACACCGAGAATGGCGTTGCGGTCCTCGTTCTTGCCTTCCTTCGCGTAGCGCTTGACGAGATCGGCCGACTCCCGTGCGGCACGTGACACCTCGTGCACGGCGATCTGCGACGCCACCTCACCCGCGGCATGGCCCCCCATGCCGTCGGCGACTACGAACAGGTTCAACGCGGGGTCGATGAGGAAGTTGTCCTCGTTGTGCTCCCGCTGTCGGCCAATGTCGGTGGCCGCAAAGAACTTTATATCCAAGTGACGCCGTCGCTGAGTATGGGCAAGCGCCGGATCTTGCCTCGACTCGCGACGTGGGCGCAAGGCCGCCTGTCGCGGCGCCAAGCCTACCGGGAAGGGCGCTGGGGATTCCCGAGGCGGGCACGCACGCCGGGCAGCTCCCATAGTCGAGCGAGCTCGTAGCCGCTCGCGACATTCCCGTCGATGAGGAGCTCGCTGCCGCCGGCGTCGGGCACCTTGCGCCGCACGAGGACATGGGCAAAGCGCACGGCCGGGATCGCCAGGGCCGCGAGCATGCGCATGGCCTCGGCGTCGTCGGCGGGCCACGTCTCGCACGACGCCCCGGCGATGGCCACGGCCACGGGAGCCGCGCTGGTGTGCAGCGCGCGGGACAGCAACGTGTCGCTCGCGGCCGGGTCGTCCTCCACGAGGAGCTGCAGTGTGATCCGGCGGGACTCTGCGAGCAGGCGCGCGGAGTCGAGGAGCGCGCACGCGCGCGCCGACGTCGCGGTGGGATACGACGGAAAGCGAACACCGACGGTGTGCAACGCGATGCCGCGCGCTCGCGATGGCGTGCCCGGCGGCGCGCTCGGCAAGGTGCGCTGGGACGATTGCACCAGGCTCCACAGGTTGCTGGGCGTGAGGCGCATGCCGTCGATCGCGGCGTACGGCGCTCCGGGCGCGTCGAGCTCGTCGGGACGCTGCAGCAACGCCTGGGCCCCGGGGCTCCCGGCCGTTCGGGCATACGCGCGAAATCGGCGCTGCTGGTTCGGCTGCGCGCGGCCGCTACGTCCGAGGTTGCGCAGTGCAGCGTCGATGGCCTCGAGGTCTGCCCAGCGCGCGTTGATTCGCCGCGTGAGGATGTGGAGAAACGCGCAGCGCGTTCGATCATCGGGCAGGCTGGCGACGGCGTCAGCGAGGGTCACACTCCCGCGATCATCGGGCTCGATGTGAAAGCGCGCGCGCAGGCCCGGCACCCGCGCGAGCGCAGCCTCCACCAGTCCCACCACCTCACCGTCGGTGGCCGCCAGCGTGCTGTAGCTCCGCAGGTACACGGAGACGACGGGCTCGCTGCTGCGCTCGGGCGCAAGGCCGGTCCCGCTGTGCGCTGGGCCCGTGTCTGCCTCGGCCCGACTCACCAGCGCTACGCATGCCGCGAGCAGGCACGCGCGCGAGGTCACGGGCGGGGCGTGTCCGTGGCGGCGACCGTTGTGCGACCTTCGACGAGCGCGCCGATCGCTTCGCGGAGGTGCGCCATGTCTTCCGGAGCCTTCGCGTCGTAGAAGCCGCGGATCTGCGCGTTGTCGTCGATGAGCACGAGGCGGGTCCCGTGCAGAATAGTGAAGCCGTCGACCTCACCGCGATCGAGCTGGCGCTCGAAGTGCTGCTTCATGCCGTCGATGACCACGCGGCGGAGCTCCCCCTCGGCACCGCGGGCGAAGTGCCACAGGTGGGGATCTGCGCCGTAGCGCGCAGCGAATGCTCGGAGGCGCTCGGCCGTGTCGCGCTCGGGATCGACGGAGATCGACAGCAGGCGCGCCTTGGTGCCGAGGCCGCGCGTGCGGATGTCGTCCTGCAGATGTGCGAGCTCCGTGCTGAGCAGCGGACAGGCGGTGCTGCAGCTCGTGAAGATGAAGTCGACCACGGTGATGTGCCCGAGCAACTGGTCGCGACCGAGCTGGGCTCCACGCTCGTCGGAGAGCTGGAACGCTGGCACGCTGGCGAGCACCGGCAGCGTGAGGGGACGTGCGGAGAGCAGACGCGCAGCCGCGAGCAGGGCGACTACGCCGGTGATCGCGGCGAGCCAGAGCAAGCGGTGACGTGACGCGCTCATGCGCTAGCGGCGGAACATCGCCAACGCACCGAACAGCAAGGGCAGGTGCAGGAGCGTCACGCCGAAGAGCCGGCGCGACCAGCGGGCGTCGGCCGCTTGTATCTCGTCGGTGGTGCCGCTCCGCTTCGACAGCCCGGACAGCGCCATCGCGAAGAATCCGAGGCCGGAGACGAGCGCGACCACGAGGTAGCCACGCGAGGCCATGCCGGTGGTGTAGGCGGGCAGCGTGGCGACGCCGAAGAGCGCAGAGTAGAGCACGATGCGGAGCTTGGTGGCGAGCATGCCGCGGACGCCGGGTACCACCTTCAGGCCCGCGCGCATGTACTCGTCGCGACGGAACACCGAAATGGCGAGGAAGTGCGGGAGCTGCCACACGAACATGATGAAGAAGAGGCACAGCGCTCCGGAGTCGACGCGATTGGTGACGGCCGTCCAGCCGAGGAGCGGAGGTGCCGCACCGGGGATGGCACCGACGAGGAGCGCGAGCGTGGAGCGACGCTTGAACGGCGTGTAGAAGAGCACGTAGACGGCGAGCGACACCGCCGCGAGCAGGCCGGTGAGCGGATTGACCGCGAACGTAAGCAGGGCGACCGCTGCGACGGAGGCTGCGATGCCCGCGCGCAACGCGGTGTCCGGCGCCATGCGACCGGCCGGCAACGGGCGGTTTTGGGTGCGGCTCATGAGGCCGTCGACGTCGGTCTCGAGGTACATGTTGAGCGCGTTGGCGCCGTAGAACACGAGCGCGATGCCGAGCAGCGCAATGACCGACAGGCCGAGCGTGAGCGGCATCGGCGAGAGCCACATGCCGCCGAAGGTGGTGAGCAGCAGCATGAACGTGATGCGAGGCTTTCCGAGCGCGACGAAGTCCGCGAACGAGGCGGTGGTAGCGAGGCTGCGGTCGGCTGGCATGGCGATCCTTGGCGAGCTCATGCGGTCACCTCTGTGCTGCTGTCACGTTTGATCGCGGGCGAGACGAGCGAGGTACGACGAAGGCGGGCAGCCGGGCGGGTGCGAACGCCGCGAGCCAGCAGGTGCAACGCCACGAGGTCCGCGAGCAACAACGCGGCGACGCCGAGGTGCGCGGTGACGGGAACGACGTCGAGGAAGGTGGTGATGGAGAGCCAACCGAGCGTGGCTTGCATCAGCACCAGCACCGGCGCGAGGGTGGCCATCGTGCGAGCCGCGCGGTTTCGCTCGGCAGCAACGCTGCGGGCGGCGAACGCGACCCACAGCGTCACGGCGAACACCAGGAAGACGTTGAGCCGGTGCACGACGTGGAGCAGCACGTTGGGGTGCGCGCCCGTCGGCCAGACCTCACCTCGGCACAGCGGAAGGTCGGTGCATGCGAGCCCGGCGCCGAGGTGGCGCATGAGCGCGCCGAGGAGCATCTGCACGTACACCACGGTTACCGCGACGGCAGTGGCCTGCACCAGCTGAGGTGACAGCGCCGGCTGCGACTCCACCGACGTCGGACGCAAGCGAAACCACGTATAGATGAGCAGCGAGAAGAACAGCATCGAGTTGGCGAGGTGGGCTGTCGACACGAGCGTGGGTAGCCGGAAGATGACGGTGAGGCCGCCGAGCACGCCTTGCAGGATGACGAGGCCCAGCGCCAAGGTGCCGAGCCACAGGAGGTCGCGCTCACCCGTGCGACGCGCGCGGCGCCACAGGCCGATGAGGAGGCCGATCGTGAGGATACCTACCGCAGTACCGTAAATCCGGTGGCCATGCTCGACGAGGACCTCACCAACCATTTTGGGAAACCAGCTGCCAAAGCAAAGCGGCCAATCGGGACAAGCGAGCGACGAACGGGTGTTGTGTACGAGTCCTCCCACGATCAGCTGCGGGAAGGTGAAGAAGACGAGAGCGAGCGTGTAGCGACGGAGGTTCATGGCTACGGCGCGGTGAAGGTGACGTCCCAGGTCGCGGGCTTGCCACCAGCGACGGTGATCTTGCCCTTCTGCAGCGGGAGGCGTTCGTGCCAGGCCTCCACGTCGTAGGTGCCATCGGGGATGCCCTTGATCTCGAACTTGCCGTCGTCGCCGGTAACCGCGAAGAGCGGGTTGTTCTGCACCCACACCCAGCCAGCCATCCACTGGTGAACGTCGCACTTGAACTTGATGAGCACGCCGCTCTCGTTGAACTTCTTCTCGAGGGGAGCACCGTCGGCGATCTGCGCGACGTTGAAGATGGTGGAGGTGCCCTTGTAGGTATGAACGTTGTGCAGGGTCTTGTCGGCGTTCTTGATCTTGAGCGTTTGACCGGCGACCAGGCCGGCGACGCGTGGCTTGTACATGCAGCGGTCCTGCGTCAGCTCGACGGCGGTGTCGGGACCGGCCATTGCCGGCCCGCCCATGATGCGGACCACGACGTTCTTGAGCTCGCCCTTGCTCCCGACGACGACCTCTTCGTCCTTCATCTTGTCCTTGGCGCAGAACGCATCCGCGCCGCGGTTGAGCTCGGGCATCTCAGGGGCTTTGCCATCGAGCTTGACGGTGCCTGTGAGCACGCCGTCGCCGGGCTTGACGAGGGGCGCCGGATCACCCACGGCCGCGGGCTTCGGGGGCTCGGTCACCTTGGTGGGCGCGTCCTTCGCCGGAGCCGGAGGCGTGGTGGTGGCGGTCTTGTCGTCGCAACCTGCGATTAGCGAGGAGGCGAGAGCGAAGGCGACGGCAGGGCCAGAAACAACGGAGAAGACAGCGGAAACGCGGGCAAAACGAAGCATGGCCACCTCGAAAGTTCGAGGCGCCGTTTAACGCGCGCCACCGACGGTGTCAAGGAGGGGACCGAAGGTGTTGATGGCGACCAGCAGGGGCGGGGACGTCAGCGAGGAGAAGCGCAAGACGGTGACCGAGCCGGGCGCGAGCCGGAGGCGCTCGTGCTCCCACGCCGAGAGGGAGAGGTAGTGGCTGAGGAGGAGCCGCAGAGGACCGGCGTGGGAGACGATGGCGATGTCGGCGCCGAGCTCGTTGTCCTGCAGGGCCTGGTCGACGGAGGAGAGCATGCGATGTTGCACGTCGATGAAGCGCTCGCCGCCGGGAAAGGAGAGCTCGGGGATGGGCTTGCCGGTCATCTCGATGAACTGCGGGTCGAGCATGATCTCGGCGTAGCCGCGGCCCTCCCAGCGGCCGGGGTTCCAGTCGATGAGGCGGGGATCGCGCGCGACATCGAGGTTGCGCGCGGACGCGAGAGGCTGCGCAGTCTCGACGGTGCGGGGGAGGGGAGAGACGAGCAGCTCGGCCACGTCGATCCCGTCGAAGCGCTTCACGAGATCTTGCGCGGTTTTTTGACCGTCGGAGGAGAGGCCAAGCTCGCGTCGACCGGCGAGGCGACGATCGACGTTCCAGGAGGTCTGCGCGTTGCGGATCAGGTAAACGGTGCTGTGCAAGTCCCGACGATACCACGCAGGATTCCAGCGCCGTCGTCCGCGCGCGGCGAAATCATTCACCAACCAAAAGCCCTTGACACCAACAAGGCTCACGAAGATAAATGCGCCTGTCTCGGGGACAAACCGAGATGGCCATTCGGGGATCGTCCAACGGTAGGACAGCAGACTCTGACTCTGCTTATCAAGGTTCGAATCCTTGTCCCCGAACCCCGATTTGGACCGGCACTACTGCACGGCCCCATAGTCTAGCGGTTAGGACGCCGGCCTCTCACGTCGGATGCCCGGGTTCAAGTCCCGGTGGGGTCACAACACCAAGCCCTCGGAGACCAACAGGTTTCCGGGGGCTTTTTCTTTCTCTGCTTCGGCTGTGTCCAAGTGGCTCCGCAAAGGCTCCGCAAATGCGAGGAGCTTGCCCGGTGCTTGCGACACGGCACGGCCGAGACCTTGGCGCAGAGTGGCGGAGAAGTCGCGGCGCACCATGTGGTCGTACCAACGGCGCGTGACGACGGGCGAGCTGTGACCCACCGCCGCGCTGACCTCGTCGAGGCTCGCGCCGGCTTTCAGGGATCGGCTGACAAAACTATGGCGCGTAGCTTGGTACCACGTGAGCCTGAGCCCGTTGGCCTGCTTCACCGTGAGCCACGCATCTTCCAGGCAGCTCTTGTCGTACGCCTTGCCCTTGCAGCGGCCCTCCGTACGGGGGAACGCCAGATCTTCAGGCCCTGCGCCCTGGGCTTTCCGCATCGCGAGCCACGGGCCGAGCACCGCCTCTGCGTCGTTCGGAGCGGGCACGAGCTTGGAGAGGCCCGAGTGCCGGGACTCCGCGCCCGTCTCCAAGCCGCGCGCCTCGATCTCCTCGCCCTCTTCCGTGCACTCGACTCGCTGTGCTTCGCTCAGCGCCAGCCGCCACAACTCCGCGCGATCATGGAACTCGACGCCGACCTCGCCGAGGCCCTCGCTGTCCTGGACCAC
>JAYUBF010000108.1:0-20130 GCA_043741435.1 Myxococcales bacterium | reverse complement strand
TGCACGAGAAGGAGCGTCTGCATCGAAATGTGCGGCGTAATTCGGTCGCGGAAAAAGCGAACTCGTTTCACGATCGGGTACGCGAGCGGGATCACCATCAGTGCGGCGCCCGCGATTCCGAACACCGCCCCGAGTCCACTGCCCGGAAAGCGCGGCGAGCGGTGGAAGAGGAAGCCGAGCCAGGCCAGCAGCAAGACGGCGAGAACACCGGGGACGACGACGCGATCGCGGTCCTTCATCGCTACGCTTCAACCGTGACTGCGGACTTCGGCTTCGCTTGGCAGGCGAGAATGACGCCTTTGCTCTTGTCGTCGGCATCGAGGGCGTCCTGGACCGCCATCTCGACCTCACCGGAAGTCATCTTCACCTTGCAAATGCCGCAGGTGCCAACGCGGCAAGAGAATTCGATTCCGATGCCAAGCTCCTCGGAGAGCTCAAGAACGGTTTGCTGAGGCGGGCTGTCCCCGGTCTGGGTGTCCACACGGATTTTGGCCGACTTGTTGTTCTTAGAGAAGGTGACCAGCGGCCCCGTGGCCGGCGCCGTCGGTTTCGAAGTCGTGCCCGCGGGCGCTGGGGTCGGTTTGACTGCGCCGAACGCTTCGGTCTTCACCTGCTCCGGAGGAACTCCGAGCTCAGTGAGGATGGCTTTCGCGGAGTCCATCATCGACGGCGGCCCGCAGAGATGGATCCTTCGCGAGGCAAGGTTCGGGACCGTCTGCGTGAGCAGTTCTCCCGTGAGGCGTCCCCGCCGACCTTTCCAGTCTGTCCCTTCTGCGCGCGTCATCGTGACCACGACGTGCAGTTTCGGATTCTTGCGCTGAAGCGCAGTGAGTTCGGTCTGAAAGATGAAATCGGCCGGTGTGCGGCAGGTATAGAGGATGAAGATGTCTCCAGGCCATGACCGCTCTGTGAGGTAGCGACTGATGCTCATCGCAGGCGTGATGCCCACGCCGCCCACGATGAGAACGATGCTGTCCGCTTCTGTTCCGTCGAAGGTAAAGCGCCCGACCGGTCCACCCGTTTCGATCTCGTCGCCGACCTTAAGCAGGTCAACGATGTGACGGGAGACTGCTCCCCGTGGCTCACGCCGCACCGTGAGGTCGACGTAGTTGCGATTCGTCGGGGACGACGAAATGGAGTACGAGCGGTTCATTCTGGCGCCGCCAATGGAGAAGGCGACGTTGAGGAACTGACCGGGCACGAAAGTAAACGGCGTGACGCTGTCACCCGACGGGGGCACGAGCCGAAACGTTTTGACCGTCGGCGTTTCCGTGACGATGCTCTCCACACGGAGCTGCCCTCGCCAAGTGGTCGTCATCGGTGCCCTCCCGGCGTAGTCGCCGAGACGGCAGCGACGGATTCCCCAGCGGGGAGCGGAGCGGAAGCCGGCGACCTTTCCGCGGACGGTGTTGGTGGCGAAGGCGGAGTGGGGGCTGCTGATGCTGGCGGTGTCGCTCCGGGCGACGGAGGCTTTGCTGCGGGTGGAGCGGCGGGCGGCGACTCTTTGCCAGGTGGCGTCGACGCTGTAAGTGTTCCGGCAATCGGCGGCACTTGCGACTCGTCGGTTGCTTTGGCGAGCTCCTCTTTGGCTCGCGACCAGTCCACTTCGGGTGAGCCCACCGGACGCCCCCGCTCCTGCCAGAGCTCGCCGGCTCGACTCTCAATTTTTGCGGTATCGAGCGGTGCTGGAGGTGTGGTTGGCGATGTTCCTGCCGCCGGCGAAGTGTTTCCAGCGGGAGGAGTGCCGGGCGCCGACGGTGCAGGTGCTTTGGCAGGCGCCGACGCTTCCTTACTCGGTGGCGGGGGCGGAGACGACGGAGGTGTCGCAGTCTTTGCCGCTGGCGGAGCGGCGGGCGGCGGCTCTTTGCCTGGTGGCTGCGCTGGCGGAGTCCCTTCGCAAGCCGGAGTCTTTCCGGTTGGCGGTGTGCCCGGTTCCCCGGAAAGCGGCGGGGACGAACCGGGCGGCGACTTCGCCTTGTCAGCCTCGATACGCCCAAAGAGCGCCGCCGCGCGACGCATCTTGAAAAAGTACATAGCGACCATCGCGAGCGCGAACGCGACGAGGAGCACCATCGTGAAGAGATGAAGGGGCGCGACGCCGAGGAACGTGCGTGGCTCTTCGTGGGGGACAGACGACGAAAGGTTCATCTCGCGTTTGAACCAGCCGAGCGCGAGGTTGCGCGGTGCTGCGCCTTCGGAGAGCACACGTCGGGCGGCGATCCCCGCCCCAAGCTCGTCGAGACCCTCGTGCATGAGTCCCACCGATTTCTGCATCGCCACGTTGTCGCCCGCTTGCATCGCGCGGTTGAGCGACTCGGAGCCTTTGGCGAGCCTCGCCATGCCTTCATTGATCTGCTGCGTCGCAAGAGCATCGATCTCCGCGCGCTTCGCTGGCGTGAGCGCGGGAAGAGTCATCAGCGACGGGTAGATGGGGGTCTTGGCTGCACCAGACCCACCGCAATCCCCCCCCATGCAGCCACCACCACCGGATGGTGGAGGCGGCATCATTCCGGCCATCATGGCCCCCATGCCTCCGGCCATACCGCCCGCCGCACTCGTCGCGGGCGCCGCCGGCATACCGCCCATCCCGCCCGTCGCGCTCGTCGCGGGTGCCGGTGCAGACGCCGCGCCCCCGGGGTGATGACTGGCGTGTTCATCCGGCGACTGGGCGCGCACACCCGACGCCCAGAGCAGCCCGCTCAGCAGGCAGAAAACACCGAGCGACAGGTGCCCTGTCGCTCGGTGCCAACCGCTGCTTCGCGAGGTGTCTCTCGGGGGGAACATCACATGTGCCCCATGCCGCCAGGCGCGGGTGGCATGGCCGACGCCGTGGCGGACGGCGGGGGCATGGCCCCCATCCCCATGCCCATCGGCTTCTTGTCTCCCATTCCCATTCCCATGGGCGCCGGAGGCGCGCCGGGAGCCATGCCCGCGGCTGACGCGCTCGCGGCGGGCATCGCATCCGGTTGCATCGACGCGATCGCTTTTCGCTGCGCGTCCGACAAGACACCGACGGCGCCCCCGACCGTACGAAGAAAGTCCATCCTCTGCTGACCGGTAAGACGAGCGATCTCTCCGATCTTCGTTTCGATCTTCGTGATGTCGGGTGTCTCCGAAGACGAAAGGACCCAGAGGTCTTGCTCCCCTTGATCGATCTTGCGCTGGGTGGTCGCGTACGCGACTGCAGACTTCTCCTTGAGCGCCGTGAGCCTCTTCTGTTGCGCCTCGGTGAGCCCGACCGCCTTCGCCTGGTCGAGAAAAAATGTGTCCGCCCCGAGATGGTAAATGTGCGGAGCGCCCGTTGCTGACGGCAGGCCGGCGGACGCACCTGAGGCGCTTGCCATCGGGGGCTGTCCAAGCATTCGCGCCATACCGGTGGGCGCCATTTCCGCGGGCGCGCCGGCGGCGGGTGCACCCATATTCATCGGCCGACTGGCCGCGCTTGGCGCTGCCATGGCCATCGGAGCGCTCGACGCAGTGCCATCGCCGGTCGGCGCCATGCCGCCTCCGGGATCCTGCGCCGCCTGAGCCGAAGCAATCGAGGACTGCACCGTTTGGGCCTGTCGGACGGGGTTGGTCGTCGCGGAGGCCTTGTCTTCGTCCGCCTTCGAGCAGCCGCCGACGAGCGCAAGGATCGAGGCGACGAGCAGCATCCGGGCTGGCGTGTGGAAGGTTCGATCGATTGGACTAGACATGGGGACTCTCTCTCTCAGTTCAATGATCGCCGTCGCGGATTGCGGGCTCTTGCTCCGCGTTCGCTTTTTGCCTCACCGGTCGGGGTAAAGACTGCCGTCGTCGGGTGCGCGGAAGCGGTGGCGGCAGTAGGAGGCGCCCGCCAGCGATAAGAAATGTCTTCCACATGCTCTAGCCTCGGCCGAGCGGCAGCACCCGGAAGTCGCAGTGGTCGGCCCCTTCGACGAGCGTCTTCGTGCGAACGAGTTTCTGGTGCGTTACCTCCGAAAGTGCGAAATCGAGGTTGCACCACGATGCGACGCAGAGATCGGCGGCGCCGTGAGCGCGGAAGTAGTTCGCTACGGGGCAATGGACAACATTGAACGCGGTCCCCCGTTCGGCAGAGACCGTTTCAATGACGTAGCCGGGGGAGTTGAACGGAAATCGGAGGTGGATCGCCGCTTTATCGTCCCCCGTCTTCGTCTCAGCAAAAGCAAGCGCGCTCGACTTTCCGTGTCCCATGCGCCCCGCCGCGGACGCGAGACGCGCCCACATTTGATAGACTTGCCAGGTCGCGTCTCCAACGAGCTCGATGGCGTACTTTCGTTCGGTGCCGCCAGCCAAGAGCTCCTCGAAGAACGAGAACGTAAAGCACGCTAGGCGAACGTTCATGGTGCTGCCTAGGGTCGGTTGCGAAGGAAGGCTTCCGACAGCTTCGTCGTAGCGTCTCCACGCCGCTTTGAGGATCCTCGTCACGTCGCTGCGGGTAAAGCGACCGTTGTCCGGGACCTCTTGCACGCGCATGCGCCCAAGCAGAGCGTGTCGGGCGGCGCGCTTGGTCAAAGGCTCGTAAATGGGTTTCACGATGTCCATGCGTCAACCTCCGAGCCTTACAGTTTCATGCGACGAAGTCGCAGCGCGTTTCCGATGACGGATACCGAGCTGAGACTCATCGCCGCCGCGGCGAGCATGGGACTGAGGAGGAGACCGAACGCTGGGTAGAGAACGCCGGCCGCGATCGGCACACCCAGCACGTTGTAGATGAACGCAAAGAAGAGACCCTGCTTGATGTTCCAGATGGTCGCGCGACTGAGTCGCCGCGCGCGGGCGATCCCCTTCAGGTCGCCCTTCACGAGAGTCACCCCGGCGCTTTTCATCGCCACGTCCGTCCCGGTTCCCATAGCGATGCCGACCTGCGCCTGCGCGAGCGCGGGAGCGTCGTTGACACCGTCACCCGCCATGGCGACGACGCGTCCTTCGGCCTGCAGGCGCTTGATGGTTTCGGACTTCTGATCGGGGAGCACCTCCGCGATAAACTCGTCGATACCCAGCTTCTTGGCGACGGCAGACGCAGTCGTCTTGGCGTCGCCTGTGAGCATCACGACGCGAATGCCCTCCTCGTGAAGCTCTCGGATCGCATCCGCGGTTGTGGCCTTGATGGGATCGGCGACGCCGATGATGCCGGCGATCTTGCCGTCGACCGCCACGAACATGACCGTTTGGCCGTCGCCGCGCATCGACTCGGCCCGCGCCCCCAACTCACCCGCCGCCACGTGGAGGTCGTCCATGAGCTTCGCATTGCCGAGTGCCACGTGATGACCTTCGATCGTCCCAGACACACCCTTACCCGTCGTCGACGCGAAGTCGGCCACGGTGACGAGCGCAATGCCGCGCGTCTTCGCACCTTCGACAATCGCAGCTGCGAGCGGATGCTCGCTCCCCTGCTCAAGGCTGGCGGCTAGTTTGACGAGCGCCGCCTCATCACCGCCCGCTGTCTCGATCGCGACGACCTTGGGTTTTCCCTCCGTGAGGGTGCCCGTCTTGTCGACGACGAGCGTGTCGACCTTTCGCATCACTTCGATAGCCTCGGCGTTCTTGAACAGAACGCCGAACGCCGCTCCCTTTCCGGTGGCCACCATGATCGACATCGGCGTCGCGAGACCGAGCGCGCAGGGGCACGCAATAATCAGCACCGCGACAGCGTTGACGATTCCGTGCGCCATTCTCGGTTGGGGTCCGAAGACGCTCCAGACGATGAACGTGATCACGGCCGCGACGACGACCGCGGGGACGAAGTATCCGGCGACGACATCCGCGAGCTTCTGGATGGGGGCGCGACTTCGTTGCGCCTCTCCCACCATTCGAACAATCTGGGCTAGGAGGGTGCCGGAGCCGACGCGCTCGGTGCGCATCACCATCGAGCCGGTACCGTTGAGGGTCGCGCCGATGAGTCGATCCCCCGCCTTCTTCTCGACAGGGATCGATTCGCCCGTGACCATCGATTCGTCGACGGAGCTCGTCCCCTCCATCACGACACCGTCGATCGGAACCTTCTCGCCCGGCCGCACACGAAGCCGATCGCCGACTGCGACAATGTCCACCGCGACGTCTTCTTCCACGCCGTCGGTACGGATGCGCCTTGCTGTCTTCGGCGCGAGATGCAAGAGGGCACGGATTGCGGCGTTCGTCTCGCTTCGCGCCCCGAGCTCAAGGACCTGGCCCAAGAGTACGAGCGCGACAATGACCGCAGCGGCTTCGAAGTAGACGGCCACCACGCCGCCCTCCCCCCGGAACGAGGGCGGGAAGATCGTGGGCGCGAGGAGGGCGACGACGCTGTAGGCGTACGCGACGCCAATTCCAAGACCGAAAAGCGTGAACATGTTCAGGCTGCGGTTCACGAGCGACTGCCACGCGCGCACGAAGAACGGCCACGCTCCCCAGAGCACGACGGGAGTGGCGAGGCCAAACTCGACCCAGGCGACGGCGCGCGCCCCGAGCAGTTGATGCAGCGGCATGCCCGGGAGCAGCTCCGACATCCCCATCAAGAACACGATGCTTGCAGGTCCGACCGACAAGAAGAACCGGCGCCGCATGTCGATGAGTTCCGTGTTCGGCGTCTCCTCGGCGGTGACCGTGCGGGGCTCGAGGGCCATACCGCAGATCGGGCACGCTCCGGGCGCGTCGCGAACGATCTGCGCGTGCATCGGGCAGACGTATTCGGTCTTGGACGGCAGAGGATTCGTCGCGGCGGCTTCGAGCGCCATCCCGCACTTCGGACACGCTCCGGGTTTGTCGGCGTGCACCTCTGAATGCATCGGGCAGATGTACTCGGACGAAGCTCCGTCGGCCCCGAGCGCACCGCCATCCCGTGGCGTGCCTCGCGCGTCCGCGTGTCGGGCGTCGCTTACCGCGATCGGAGGCTTGTTCCGATGCTTCGCGCACTCGGTTGTCGGAGCGTTCGTTTCCATCGACTCAGCGCCACCAGAGCGAAAAACAAGCCCAGAGGAACCCGATGAGAAACACGCCCCAAACGAAGTCGCCGCCCCAACCCCATGAGTGGTGGTTGAACTCTGCGGAACCACCGGTGGCGGCCGCCTGCTGCCCGCGTCGTCGCTGGATATACCTCGGGTAGGGGGCTCCCCATCCGCGGTAGCCCCAGCCATAGCCAATCGGGGGCACCAGAAAGAGGAACATCACCACCATCCACATCAACCACCATGAGCTCATCATCAGCAATCTCACTTTCGTCGGACTAGGCAAAACCCATTTGGCGTTAGCCGCAGCAGCCACGCTTGGCTGGTGGACTCGGAACCTCATTGTTCACGCCCGCGCCGTAGCCCGCACCGGTGACCGCCGCTTTCAGTTGAGCGGGTGACGTCGCGCTCTCGTCGTATTGCACCGTCGCTTGGCCGGCAGCGAGCGAGACGCTTACGTCGCCAACTCCGGCAATCGCCTTCAGCGCGCGCGTTACTTTGCTGGTACAGCCACCGCAGGTCATGCCGGTGACTTTCAGGAGTTCAGTTTGCATTTGCGATCGCCCTCACTGGTGGCCCGGCATGTTGGGCATGTTGGGCGGCATCGGACAGCCCGGACACGGTTGACCCATTCCGCCGTCATGCGGATGCCCCTGCATCGGAATTCCCGACGGCATTCCGGGCATGTGGCCGGTATGCCCCGCATGGTCGTCGTCCGCTGGTGCTGCTGCAGGTGGTGCAGGAGCTGGGTTCGGCGCGGCGGTCGCAGCGACCGCTGTGCTCGTTGGCGCTGCTGCGACGGGCGCAGACGTTGTGGTCGACGTTCCCGGGTCGGACTTGGAACACGCGGCGAGGAGCAGAGCTCCTGCGACTGCGATCGAACGAGAAATCATGACGGCCGTTCCTTTCGTAAGGTGGCCGGTTCGGTCGCCTTTGGGCCGCTACGTGCACGAAACGATCCGCTCGAACGCGTCGCCCCGCTTTCTCAGTCGTCTCCCGTTAGTGCAAGGATGACCACGATGGGCGTCGACCCGTCGTGGACTGGCATTGCTCGGCCGCAGGAATGCCCCAGTCCAACCAATTGTGTCTCCCTTCGCGACTTGGCTCCTGCATCATCCCCAACTGATCCGGCGTCGTGCCCGCGGCGCAGCTTCAGCATGGCGGCGCAGCACTTGCGCCGAAGGTGCTCGTTCGAATCGAAGGAGTTGGCGATCCATGTTGATCAGCGCGCGCGTCAGTCGACGTTTCGAAGGACGCGTCGGGAACCGAGGTCGTCAACGCGGAATGCGAGGCATTCGACTTGCCACTTGCGAATCCGCCACGCGATCCCTAACGCGTTGAGCTCTCCGAGACTTTGCTGCGCGATCTAGCGTCCGCTTGGTCGAGGTACGCTTCGTGCGTACCGGCCGTTCGTGAACGGTCGACGCACCTTCTTGCAGCTCGTCTCCGGCTCGCTCGCCGCGGGCGCCGCGAGCGCCTTTGCGCGTCGCGCATCCGCGCAGCCCGGAGGACAGGTCGTCAGCTCACCGTCGCAGTCGATGGGGCCGATGGACTCGATGCCTCCGCCGGTCGGCCCAGGCGCTTCCGCGCCGGGAGGCATGGCGGGGATGGCGATGGCATCGCCGGCGCCGTTGCCGCGCGGCGCGCCGCCACCCGGAAGCCCGCTGTACAAGAAGTTCTCGCTTGAGCTGAAGGTCGTTCAGCACGAGATCGTCCCTGGGTACAAGGTCCACATGATGGCCTACAACGGCCAGGTTCCGGCGCCCACGATCCGCGTCAACGAAGGCGATTGGGTGTGGGTCGATTTCACGAACGCCAGTGACGAGATGCACACGATCCACTGGCATGGGCTCATCCTCGACTACCGCCACGACGGCGTTCCGTACGTCACGCAAGCCCGATCATGCGCGGGCAGAAATACTCTTACGTGTTTCAGGCGAAGCCCTACGGCACGCACTTTTACCACTGCCATTTCGGAACTTCGATGCACATGCAGGCCGGGATGTACGGCGCCTTCATCGTCGAGCGCCCAGACGATCCGATTCGGCAAACTTTCCCATACACGCAAGACTACATCTACGTCCTCTCCTCAATCGATCCGCTCTCCGTTCGCGAGCAGATGAACGCCATGTTCGCGCGCATGCGACAGCGGGACGTGCTCATGAAGCGCGGCGCGCTCGATCTCGGCACGCAAAATCGCTTTCCCGGATTCAAGGAGCTCGTCAAGGCGATCGCCGGCGGATACGTGCCGCCGTACATGCGCTCGCGTACAAATCCCCGCCTGCCCGAGCCGAGCTTCTTTCTCATGAACGGCCGGGCGTATCCCGCGACCGAGCCCATCGTCGTGAAAGAGGGCGAGTGGACGCGCCTCCGGTTCATCAACGCGGGCAACGTCTGGCACAGCCTGCACATGCACGGGCACGACTTCCAGCACGTCTGCTCCGACGGATCGCCGCTGCCCGCCCCGGTGCGAGGCAACACGCTGGTCCTCGCCCCCGGAAAGACCGAGGACATCGTTCTTCTCGCCGACAATCCTGGCTTTTGGGCCATTCACGACCACGACGTCACACGCACCGTGAACAACGGCGTGTATCCCGGCGGAGCCGTCACCCACATCCAATATGAGGGCTTCAATGGGACGTACACTCCATCGATCTCGCTGGACGAGTAACGTCCTCGCCGGCACCCTCCTCGCTGGAAGCTTGCTGCTCAGCGCGAGTGCTCACGCGCAGGAGGAGTCGGCCGATCCTGCGGCTCCTACGCCCGCCACGCAGTTCGACTTCGGTCTGCGTGCGGTCACGTCGCTCAATGGCACGACCTCCTATGGGGGGGCCAAGCCGCTCGGAACGATCGACTTCTCTGACACGTACGCGTACGCGCGAGGTCGCACACCGCTCTTCAATCCGAACGACCGCGCCGGAGCGCTCCTCGCGATCACGTTTCCCGATCAGTACTACGAGCTGGGCACTTTGCTGATCGCGGAGGTGAACGCCTTCTATGAGTCGAAGTGGATGACCGCGCGTCTCGGTCGGGGGCGCAATCGGAGCCTGATCGTCCCGCTTCCCACGTTGCGCGACGACGATCTCATTCGTTGGTCGGATATACAGAACCCGTTCTCGGACGGCAGGAGTACGGCCGATCACCAGTTCGTCAACACGGCCGACGCCACGTTCTGGCCAACGGCACGGCTCTTTGCGGACGTGCACGTCGAGAACCTACCGAACTTCATTCTTCGGCCGGCGAGCCTCGGTGCCTTCAGCATCAACTCCTACGGTGTCACGCTCGGCTATCGCGAGATACCCGCTCTCGCGCGGACCTCTGTCGTGAGAAAAGTCGGTCTCGGAGCGAACGTCTACCGCCTCGACTTGCCGTCGCAAGAATTCGGCATGGACGCCCTCGCGGGCGCCTGGCTCAACGTGGTCCCGGATCCGGTGCACGGCGTCGATTGGCGGCTGCAGGGGATCTACAACCGCGGTACACCGAGCCTGAACATCACGACGTTGAACGACACGTTCCGCGCCGAGCAGGTCTCCATCGCTTCGTCCGTCGGCTACAGCTACCGACGCCAGATGCTGCCGACGTTCCGCGCGAACGTCGTTGGCGCGTACAAACGCTACGTCCACGACAGCATCGATCAGTACAGCGTGATCGCCAACGCGTTCTATGCGCTTGGAGCGACGACGGAGATCGGTCTTCAGTACCAATTTCGATCGCGCCCAAACATTCCCGAATCGTTCGGCGACAGCTTCGCGAACTCGATCAAACTGGCCTTCATCGTGGCGCTCGACACGACGACGAATCGAATTTTCGACGAGCGAGATGCTCTCCTCAACACAGAAGGCGGCTACCTCCCATGACAACGACTCATTGCATTGCGGCCTCGCTGGCCGTCTCCTCCATTCTCGTTGCAGCCATTGCAGCATGTGGTGGCGGCGAAATGGACATGCCTCCACCCGCATCTGGACCCACCCAGACGACCTCCGCTCGGCCTTCCGAAGTAGACCCGAACTTGCACGTCACGCTCCCCGCGCCATCGGCAGACACAAGTCAGCCGGCCACAAAAGGCCGCATGGCGGACATGCCCGGTATGAACCCCGCGAGCCAACCGGCAAGTTCCGGCTCGATGGGCGCGATGGACGCCGGGCGCCCGATGACCGGAATGAGCAAGCCGGGCACGGCGAAGCCGGCCGCCATGGGCGCGATGGATGCAGGCATGCCGATGGACGGAGGGATGAAGATGGGCTGCTGCGGTGACGCGCCGATGCCCATGCCGAAGGCGCCGCGGCCGCCAATGCCGATGCCCATGAAGCCCCACGGCGAAGGTCACATGTGAAAGGGCTGCGGTTCTGACCCAAACGCAAATAAGCAAATCAAAGCATGACAACCATGCAAGCAACCGCAGGAAACATCGGAGAGAGAGGTTGAGTTGAAGACGAGGAGACTCCCCGTAATCACCCAAGATGCTTCCTCTGCTCGCGGGCGGGCCGGCATGGAACTGCGCAAGATCACGACGCCGATTTTGACGCACCTCCTGCGCAACGAGATGCGGTTTCCGACGCTCTTCCTTCTCAGGTGCAAACTGACCGTCGATCGGTTGAAGAGGCGCATCGACACGCGGTTCCCGCCTGAGCTGGTCGAGCTCGCGGCGCTGCCCTTGTGGGTGTACATCAATCTGAAGAAGAGGATCGGCCAACCGAAAGCGTTCGAGATCATGCGGGTCGCGCTACTCACAGGCGGCATCGCCCACTGGAATTTCGCATATCGCGCTGCCCAGACCGAGCGGACCTTCGCGAATCTGTGCGACACGGAGCTCGACGTGAACAAGACCGGCCCGACGCGCTGGAATACGCTTCAGGTCGTCGATCGCACGGAGCGTCGGTTTGAAATCAAGATCACGCGGTGCCTCTATCACGAGCTGACGACCGCGCTCGGCGTTCCCGAGCTGACGCCGGTCGTGTGCCAAATCGACAATGCGGCATTCAACTCTTACCTACCCGACAAGGTCGTGTTCAACCGCGGCGGCCCCGGTCATCGCATTGCGGACGGCAACAAAGAATGCAGGTTTGTTTGGGAGGTTGTCGACTGACGTTAGACGCTATTTCACGGATGATGCCTGCATCTGGTCGAACTCATGAGTTTTGGCACGGCAAAAAAAAAGGCGAAAGGACCCAGCAATGGAACGTATTCTCGTATGCCTCGATGCCTCAGAACGCGCCCCGCTCGTTCTCGCAACGGCCGTAGACCTCGCGCGCCGACTTGGGGCCAAAGTGCGTCTGTTCCGCGCCGTGGGGTTGCCGACGGACGTGCCGGCGCATCTCTATTCGGTATCACCCAAGAGCCTTGCGGAACTCCTTGTCGACGAGGCGAAGAAGGATCTCCGGGCGCAGAGTCGTGATGTGCCACCTGACTTGCTGGACGGGATCTACACCCACGTTGGTTCGCCCTGGGACGGCATCTGCAGGGCCGCCATCGAGCAAGACGCGGACCTGATCGTCATTGGCTCTCACGGCTACGGCACGCTTGACCGATTGCTTGGTACGACGGCCGCGAAGGTCGTCAATCACGCAGACCGTACCGTGTTGGTGGTTCGTCCAAAGAGCACGGCAGTTCCAAAAACGGAGGCTTGGGCGTCATGAGACTCCGCGCATCGGCTTCTCTTCCTGAATGGCGCGCGTCGGCCCAAGCCATGAACTCCGGTCCCTAAACGAAAGGCTTTTGGTCATGCGATTTCCTCTGTCGCTCCTCTCGATTGCGTTCATGTTCACGGAATCCATTGCGGGCTGCGCTTCGACGACGCCCGGGGCTCAACCTCACGACATGAGTTCGGCCCAACATGAGGCCATGGCCGAAAACGAGGAGAAAACGGCCCAGCTCCATACGACGCAGTACGATCCCAATGCTTCGGTCAAAAAGGAGCGATGTAGCGCCGGCAGCGCTCGCGTAGCCGCCGACGTCGGAGGCTGTTGGACTTCGGTGACGAACCCCACTTCAGAGCATCTGCACGAAGCCAAGAAGCACCAAAAGATGGCGGCCGATCATCGAACGGGTTCGCAGGCTCTGCGCGATGCCGAAGGGCGCGCGTGCATAGGTCTCTCCGACGACGATCGGGACATGAGCCCTTTTGATCACCGGCAGGACATCGCGAGTGTGGAGCCTCTGACGGTGGGCACCACCTCAGGCAAGTCGCAGTCTGTGAGGACCGAGGGAGCGATCGTCACCTTCCGCGCGGTCCCCGGCATGACCGCACAGTGGCTGCAACGCGTCGTCGGCTGTCACCTCGCCCGGAACGCGGCGCTCGGACACGACGTGCCGGAGATGGCGTACTGCCCGCTCGTTCCAAAAGGTGCCACTGCAAGGGTGAGCGGGACAGACGCAGGATTCGCGGTTGCCATCCGAGCCGATGACTCGCAGACCGCACAGGAAATTCTGAGGCGCGCACGTGCGCTCACGAGTCGCCCGTGAGCTCGAAACCGGACGAGGCGTCCGCGGTGAACCTGAAACGCACGTCCGCGATTCCTCCGGATGCGGCGGCCTACTGCGCCGAAGCGCGGGAGCTCGCGTTGCGGATCGACCGCCTTCTGGAGGAAGCCGCCCGCACTACGACTGAAATGGGTGCACTACGACTTGCTCAGGCGTTTACGGGCACCCTGCTCGACGAACTCGAGCGACTTCAGCATCAGCGGGCCGCTTGATGCTCTCGGTTATCGGCACTCTCACCCCAGGTCACCATTTGAGTCCCCAGCGAGCGATGTCTTGGCGACCGTTTCGCAGAAAAGTATGAGAGACCTCGACCCACCATGAACAAGCTCAAGTCTATTGCACACCGAATCATGATCGAGCGTGGCCTATTGCCGGACTTCTCCCCCGCGGTAGTGGCGGAGACAACGGCCATCGTGGATGCTGCCACGGCGCGCGATCCCGCTGTCCGCGATCTCCGGGAACTCCTTTGGGCGTCGATCGACAACGACACGTCCCGTGATCTCGACCAACTATCGGTCTCCGAATCGATGTCCGGAGGTGCGGTAAAAATCTTGGTCGCTGTTGCTGACGTCGACGCCGTCGTGAAACGCCACTCCGCGATCGACGACCACGCTCAGACAAACACGACCTCCGTGTACACGGCCGCCGCGATGTTCCCGATGCTGCCCGAGAGACTCTCGACGGATCTCACGTCGCTCGGGGAGGGCGAAGAGCGTCTGGCGCTCGTAATCGAGATGGTGGTGGACGCCAAGGGCATGGTGAAGCAATCGGATATCTATCGCGGCGCCGTACGTAATCACGCGAAGCTTGCCTACAACTCGGTCGCCGCGTGGCTCGAGGGAACGGCGTCGGCGCCACCGAGGGTCGGGGCAGTACCGGGGCTCGACGCGCAACTCCGGGCCCAGGACCGAGCGGCACAAGCGATGCGCGGGCTACGCTTCCAACACGGCGCGTTGAGCCTGCACACGCCCCAGGCCGAGGCGGTGTTCAAAGGAGACGAGCTCGCTGACTTGAGGCCCGACGAACCGAACCGAGCGAAGGAGCTGATCGAGGACTTCATGGTCGCGGCGAACGGCGTGACCGCGAAATATCTTGCGCAGAAGGGCTTTCCGTCGCTGCGCCGGGTGCTGCGCTCGCCGGAGCGATGGGGCAGGATCGTTGCCCTTGCCGAGGCTCTCGGCGATCGTCTACCACCCGAGCCGAGTGGCGAGGCGCTCGCGCTGTTTCTCACGAAGCGTCGTCGCGAGGATCCTGCGCGATTCCCGGATCTCTCCCTCTCGGTGGTCAAGCTCCTGGGCCGCGGCGAGTACGTGCTGGAGCTCCCAGGCCAAAGCGCGGAAGGACACTTCGGACTTGCTGTAACCGACTACACGCACTCGACGGCGCCAAACCGCCGCTTTCCCGACCTCGTCACTCAGCGTCTGCTCAAGGCGGCAATCTCAGGGGCGCCGTCGCCCTACAGCAATGATGAGCTGACTTCCCTGGCGCGCCACTGCACCGAGCAGGAGACCAACGCGACCAAGGTGGAGCGACAGGTGAGCAATTCTGCTGCCGCGCAGCTCCTCGCATCGCGCGTGGGTGAACGGTTCGATGGTCTCGTGACAGGAGCCTCGGACAAGGGAACATGGGTCCGTATTCTTCACCCCGCCGTCGAAGGGAAAGTGGTGCGCGGATTCCATGGCCTCGACGTCGGCGACAGGGTCCGCGTCGAGCTTGTTCACACCGATGTCGACCGCGGCTTCATCGACTTTGCACGGTCCGGCGCATCATGAAGGTACCGGCCGCGACTCATCGCCCGCTCGCCTACGAGAACGAAGGGTTTCTCGACAGCGATGACGCGCGACCGTTGCGCATACTGGCCGCGTATCTCGATCCGCTCGCGACATTTCGCCGCGAGAATATCCGCGATACCGTCGTCTTCTTCGGCTCCGCCCGACTTTCGCCGGACGGTCCGCTCGGCCGGTACTACGAGGACGCCCGCGAGCTTGCGCGGCTCGTCACCACGTGGTCGAAAAGCATCTCGCCGCACGCCCATCGGTACATCGTCTGCTCGGGCGGTGGGCGCGGGATCATGGAAGCCGCCAATCGCGGTGCGTCCGAGGCTGGGGGGAGAACGATCGGTCTCAATATCGGGCTGCCGCACGAACATCTGCCCAATCCATACGTGACGCGGGAGTTGTCCTTCGAGTTCCGCTATTCTTCATGCGCAAGCTCTGGTTCGCGCACTTGGCGCGCGCGCTCGTGGTTTTTCCTGGCGGCTTTGGCACGCTCGACGAGCTGACCGAGATGTTGACGCTCGTGCAGACACGCAAGCTCGATCGACCGGTCCCGATTCTCCTCTACGGATCGAGCTACTGGAAGGAGATCCTCAACTTCGATGCTCTCGTTCGGTACGGGATGATCAGCAGCGAAAATCTTGGTCTCTTTCAATACGTTGACGATCCGGTCACGGCATTCCGCGTTCTGCCGGCGCGGTTGGAGACGGAATCCGACGTCGCGACACCCGCCTTCGCGGGCTCGCGCTGCGGAAACGGATGACCACGCTCATGCCCACGCCAATCACCAATCCGAGTCCTCGACAGGGCACGAGCGCCAAGCGTTCTGTGGTCAAGGCCATTACCTATCGCGCCGTCATCATCTGCTTGGACTTTCTGGCGATCTATCTGCTCACTGGAAAGACCACGATCGCTCTCAGCTTCATGATCGTGAGTAACCTTTACACCACTGTCGGCTACTTCCTGCACGAGCGAATCTGGGCGCGTATCACATGGGGAAGGTCAGCAACATGAGGCCCGCCGCGCGCACTTTCGACGGGCACGCGTGGTGTCCGTCATGCATCGACTTTCCGCCCCAGCCGACGGCAACCCGAACAAGCGGAGGTCGCGGCGTGGTCGGAGCCGCACGAGCCGCCTCCCACTGCCTGACATGTTAACTCGAAGGGCGAACCTGAGGTCCAGGCCGAATGGGGAGATCCATCGAAGCGGGCGCGCGGCTTGGCTGCGCGCCGCAGTGCTCGGGTCGGACGACGCCATTGTATCAGTCGCGAGCCTCATGATCGGTGTCACAGCGGCCTCCGCATCGAAGACGGCGATCCTCGTTGCCGGAATTGCGGGGCTTGTCGCGGGAGCGATGTCGATGGCCGTTGGCGAATACGTCTCGGTGAGTTCGCAGCGCGACGCGGAGCAGGCAGACATCGAGGTTGAAAAACGGGAGCTGACGGCTGAGCCGCACGCCGAGCTGCAGGAACTTGCCATGATCTACGTGAAGCGAGGCCTAGAGAAGGAGCTCGCGATGAGAGTCGCGGAGCAGCTGAGTGCGCACGATCGGCTCGGCGCGCACATGCGAGATGAGCTCGGGATCGACCACGCCTCCCTCGCGCGCCCAATGCAAGCGGCATGGATATCGGCCGTGAGCTTTGCGTCCTTCGCCGTGGTTCCGATTGCGGCTCTTCTCGTCGCACCAGCGGCACTGCGCATCCCCATGATCGCAGCGCTTTCTCTCGTGAGTCTCGCAGCTCTCGGTGCGGTTGGTGGTCATCTCGGCGGCGCGCCGCTTGGCCGTGCTTCGTTGCGAGTCACCGTCGGAGGTGCCCTGGCGATGGCGGTCACCGCAGCAATCGGACGCCTCCTCGGCGTTACGGCGGGCTGAAAACGTTTTCTGCGTCGTCATTCACGAACTTGTCGGAGGTCCTTACCATGTCCAAGCACGTCGCCATCTGGTTCGATCACAAAGAAGCCCGCATCTTCCATGGCACGCCAGACAAGTTCGACGAAAAGACGGTCACGGCTCCTCAACATGTCCATCACAAGCATCCGAAAGGGCCGGAAGGAGCCAAGGACCACCCGGATGATGCCAAGCGGTTCTTCCATGAGGTCGCACGGTCCCTCGAAGGAGCCGAAGAGATCCTCACTGTAGGACCGTCGACGGCGAAGCTCGACTTCATCAGATACGTACACAAGCACGACCCTGCGCTCGAAGCGAGAATCGTCGGCATTGAGACGGTGGACCATCCCACCGATGAACAACTCGTCGCCTACGCGAGGAAGTACTCCAAACTGAGCGATGGAATACGGTGAGCGGCACGCTGACCTCGATTGAGCCATCCAGAGCAGGGCTCACATCCGCGGAAGCGGCGCAACGACTCGCTCAATACGGGCCCAACGACCCCGCTCCGAAGAAGCAGCGGTCCCACCTCGTTGAACTGCTCTTGCAGTTTGCGAATCCACTCGTTGCCATCTTGCTTCTGGCTAGCATCGTGTCTGCTTTCGTCGGCGAGCTCGTCAATTCGGCGATCATCATCGTCATCGTATCACTCAGCGTCGCCGTCAATTTTGTCCAAACGTTTCGCTCACAGAAGGCAGCGGATCGCCTTCGCGCAACAGTTGCGCCGACGGCGACGGTTCTGCGCGACGGTGTTTTTTTGGACGTGCACCGCGCCGATGTTGTACCCGGCGACGTCGTCCGCCTCAGCGCGGGTGACCTTGTTCCCGCCGACGCAAGACTGCTCGAAGCAAAGGATCTTCACGTTCAGCAATCGGCGCTTACGGGCGAATCGATGCCGGTTGAGAAGGAGTTCAAGGCAGGCGACGAGTCCGAAGCGACGATGGTGCTCTTGGGAACCTCGGTCGTGAGCGGCACCGCGACTGCCTTGGTCCTTCTGACTGGGCCCAAGACGGCGTTCGGCGACATCGCGACACGACTTCGCACTCGCGCGCCCGAAACCGAGTTCGATCGCGGAATAAAGCAGTTTGGCTCGCTCATCATGAAGGCCGTCTTCGGTCTCGTGATGTTTATTCTCGTCGTGCGCATCGGTACGCACCGGAGCGCGTTCGAGTCAGTGCTCTTCGCCGTCGCGCTGGCCGTTGGCCTCACGCCCGAGTTCTTGCCGATGATCACCTCGGTGACGCTCGCGCGCGGCGCGGTGGCGATGTCCAAGCAAAAGGTGATCGTGAAGCACCTGTCGGCGATCCAGAATCTCGGCAGCATCGACATTCTGTGCAGCGACAAGACCGGGACGCTGACCCGCGGGATCATGGCGTTCGACTCGTCGTGCGATGCGTTGGGAAGCGCCTCCGGGGCGCCGCTTTTCTTCGCCCGTCTCAACAGCAAGTTCGAGACGGGGATCCGGAGTCCGCTCGATACGGCCATTCTCGAGCGCGGCGAAGCCGCAGGGTCCGACGCATACACGAAAGTCGATGAGATCCCGTTCGACTTCGAGAGGCGCCGGCTATCCATCGTCGTCGACAACTCAGGCGAACGATGCCTCATTGCCAAGGGCGCACCAGAGGGCATCCTGGCGTGTGCAACTGCCTATGCGACGGGCGCTGGAGAGGATGTGCCACTCACCGAGGATGCGCGCGCAAAGTGCCGCGAGACCTACGAGTCGCTGAGCGCACGCGGATTTCGCGTGCTCGCGGTGGCGACCCGCAAGGTACTCACGAAGCCTGCTTACTCTGCGGCCGATGAGTGCGAACTCGTCCTTGTCGGCTTCGTGGCCTTCGCCGATCCACCACTCGAGGGAGCGAAGCAGGCCATTTTGTCGCTCCAGGACGACGGCGTGCAGGTCAAAATTCTTACGGGAGATAACGACCTCGTGACCCGGCATGTGTGCGCAGAGGTCGGGCTCGATGCAGAGAAGATGGTTCTCGGGAGCGATCTAGAAGGAATGAACGACTGGGCTCTTTCGCAAGTGGCCGAGCGGACTACCGTGTTCGCGCGCATGTCGCCGGCGCAGAAAAATAGGGTCATTCTCGCGCTCAAACACCGCAGCCACGTGGTCGGGTACCTCGGCGACGGGATCAACGATGCGCCATCGCTTCACACAGCGGACGTGGGCATCTCGGTCGCGTCCGCGGTCGACGTCGCTCGTGACGCGGCGGACATCATTCTTCTTGAACAGGGCCTTCAAGTTCTTCATCGCGGGATTCTCGAGGGGCGGCGAGCGTTCGGAAACGTGACGAAGTACCTCCTCATGGGGACAAGCTCGAATTTCGGCAACATGTTCAGCATGGCGGGGGCATCCGTCTTTCTTCCGTTCCTGCCCATGCTCCCAACGCAGGTGCTCCTGAACAACCTGCTTTACGACCTCGCGCAGATCACCATCCCAACCGACAACGTGGATCCGGAGGTGATCCGGAAGCCGCAGCGCTGGGACATCCGCACAATCCGCAATTTCATGCTGATCATCGGTCCCATCAGCTCGCTCTACGATTTTCTGACCTTCTTCGTGCTCCTGCACTTCTTCCACGCGGGCGAGGTGCTCTTTCACACGGGCTGGTTCGTCGAGTCGCTCGCGACGCAGACGCTCGTGCTGTTCGTGATCCGCACTCCAAGAAACCCGCTGAAGAGTCGACCGAGCTTGCCGCTCGCGATCACGACGATCGCCATCGTCGTCGTTGGCGTCATTTTGCCGTATTCGCCCCTCGCCGGTGTGCTTGGTTTCGAGCCGCTCCCAGCCGGATACTTCCTCTTTCTAAGCGCCGCATCGCTCACCTATCTCGTTCTTGTCGAGATCGCGAAGCGGTACCTGCTCGGTGGCGCGCGCAAGTACCGACACCACCTACCGATCGCCTCACCGGAGAATGTCCATGCCCTTATCTCGCCAAGAACTTGATGGTCTTGATGCCCTGGGGCATCCCCTCATAAAAGCGTGCACTATTCACAGGATCCCAAATGCAGAACGAAACACGCCGTGCTCGCGAACGATCTCGTCGAACGCTTGAAT
>JAYUBF010000107.1:0-20161 GCA_043741435.1 Myxococcales bacterium | reverse complement strand
CCGATGTGCGCTGGCGCCCTGGTCAACGCACGCCTGCCGCGGCTGGTGTATGGCTGCGACAATCCGAAAGCCGGGTCGGTGCGCACGCTTCACCGCCTCGTCGACGACGAGCGTTTCAACCACCGCGTCACGGTGACGGCGGGAGTGCTCGCCGAGGAGTGCGGCGGTGTCCTCCGCAGTTTCTTTCAAGGTTTGCGCAGCAGGTCATGAACACCTGGAGAGGTGGCAGAGTCTGGTCGATTGCGCCTGATTCGAAATCAGGTGTACCCGCAAGGGTACCGGGGGTTCGAATCCCTCCCTCTCCGCTAGCAGCAAATCGAACGAGAACCACAGACAGCCGTTGCCTCAGTTGGGAGAGGTGTCAGAGTGGCCGATTGAGCACGACTGGAAATCGTGTGTACCGCAAGGTACCGAGGGTTCGAATCCCTCCCTCTCCGCAAATCCTGTCAGGAACATGAACAGCCGCAGCAATCTTTATGGCTCTGGGTGACGCAAAGTAGACGAACCCCGCCAGACCCGGAAGGGAGCAACGGTAGTCGACGGCGCGGGTACCCGGAGCCACCTTTTTTCCGTCGCTGATGCGACGTTACGAGCCGACCACACGGCTGTCCTATTCGGTTCGGTGCGGGATGCGCCATTGGCGCTGCCCCGCTAATAGCGGTAGCCGAGCCCGAGCTTTGCCTGGAACGAATGCTCGGAGGCGTCTCGGCCGTCGACGTCGATCCAGTCGTAGCCGGCACGCATGACGAGATCGAGCGAGCCCGCGGTGTGCGCCCGCATCCGGTCGGCGTGGATACCGGGATGGAGCAGCACGATCGTGAGCTCGCCATGCAGCCCGAGGGTCGCGCCGAGGATGGCGCTGCCGATGTTCGCGGCGGAGTCGTCGTGATGATCGACTTGCAAGAACCCGATGCGCGGCTCGACGCCGAGGCGAACGGCACGTCCGATCCGACCGGCGATCAACATGCCCCACGAGAGGCGTTGATAGGCGAGGCCGCTCTGGGTGCCGCCCACCTCGAGCCCGACTCGACCCGCGAGGGTGAAGGGCGCAACGAAGTCCCCGCCGAAGCCGAAGTCGATGCGCATCCCGCCGAGGGAGCGCTGGACCGCGTAGGTGTACACGGGTCCCGCGTCGAGCGTGAACACCAGGCGGTCGAACACCCGCGGCGGGCGTTGCCACACCCGGTACACGGGCGGATACGGCGACGGCGCCCGATACGCTGGGTACGGCGGGTAGACGATGGGCGAAGGAGGCCGACGCACGGCATCGGGCCCATCGGGCCCATCGGGCTCAGGCTCCGGCGTCGGTGCCGAAGGTGGCGATACCACGGGTTCGACCTCGACACATCCGGCGCACGGCTTCACGGCCTCCTCCGCGCGCGCGAAGGCGGTCAGCCCGCAGAGGCAGAGGACGGCAGCCGCGCCTCGTGAGCGCATCACTCGGTGCACGAGACGTGCGTCGGATCCCCGCAAGCGCCTGCGTTGCGAAGCTGCTCGCAGGTCGCATTGCGGATGCAGTCGGAGGAGTGCAACCCGAGCTGGATGTGGGAGCACCCCGAGCCGCACGAGACGTCGGCGTGGCCATGGTCACAGCAGTCGTCGAGGGTGGAGCGCGCTTCCTCGCACGCGAACGCGTCTTCGTCGAGGGCGCCCGTGGAGAGTAGTCCGCAAAGCGCGAGCGCGCCTCCGGCGAGCAACTGCCGCGCACGGTCCGAAACTTTTTTCATGGTGCGGCTCCGAGCAGTACTCATGCCAAGCACAACTTTCTGAAACTACGACGACCAAGTGTCAGCTCTACGACAGGTGTGTCGCGATGTTCAACGTTCGCACTGGATTGCCGGACGATTCTGACGAACACTCGGGTTCCCTCGCGCGCCCACGCGCAGCCCGTGCCATGTCCTACCTCGTCCTCGCTCGAAAATATCGCCCGCAGACGTTCGCCGAGATCGTCGGCCAAGAACACGTCACGACCACGCTGCAGAGCGCGATCGCGCAGGGTCGGCTTCACCACGCGTTCCTCTTCTGCGGTGCGCGCGGCGTCGGCAAGACCACCGCGGCCCGCATCCTCGCCAAGGCGCTCTCGTGCGAGAACGGCCCGGCCGCCGAGCCCTGCAACGTGTGCGAGCCCTGCCGCGAGATCACGAACGGCACCAGCGTGGACGTGCAAGAGATCGACGCTGCGTCCAACAACGGCGTGGACAACATTCGCGAGCTGCGCGACGCGATCGTCTACGCGCCCATACGCGGCAAGAAGAAGGTCTACATCCTCGACGAGGTGCACATGCTCTCGTCGGGCGCATGGAACGCGCTGTTGAAGACGCTCGAGGAGCCACCGCCGCATGCGGTGTTCGTGTTCGCCACGACCGATCCGCACAGGCTACCTGCCACCATCCTCTCGCGCGTGCAGCGCTACAACTTCAAGCTCGTCGCCATCCGTCGCATCACCGAGCACCTCGCCACCGTCCTCGACAAAGAAGGCGTGCGCCACGAGCCGCAAGCGCTCGCGCTGTGCGCACGGGAGAGCGGCGGGTCGGTGCGCGACGCCTTGTCACTGCTCGATCAGGTTCTCGCTGGTACGAGCGGGGGCGAATCGCCCTTGCTCACCGAGGCGCACGTCGCCGATCTGCTCGGGGTCGCCGATCGCGCGCTCGTCGCGGGCTTGCTCGCCGCGGTGATCGACAAGCAGCCGTCCGTCGCACTCCAGCTCGTCGACGATGCCTTCCGTCGCGGCTACGACCTCGTCCAGCTCGCGCACACGCTGCTCGGGGTCCTGCGCGATCTCGTCGTGGTGGCCGCGGTGAAGGATCCCGGCGCGCTGATCGATGGGGGCCCCGGTGAAGTGGAGGCGCTCGTCGAGCTCATGAAGCGCACGCCGGCCACGCTGCCGGAGATCCTCTTCCACCGCCTGAGCCACACAGTCGAGCTCGTGGCCGAAGCGGTGGTGCCGCGTCACACGTTCGAGGTCGGCTTGGTGGAGCTCTGTCGCGCCGAGCCGCTCGAGCCGATCGCGGGTCTCCTCGATCGCTTGATCGAGCTCGAGGGCGCACTCGACTCTGACGCACCGATCGCGCCGCGACCCCAGGCGACGCTGTCACCGATCGCCTACCCGACGCCCAGGCCCACGGCGCCCGCGCGCATGCCGGAGAACTTCACCGAGCTCATCTCCGCGCTCCTCGATCGCACCGCCCGCTTGGCGATCATCGCGCAGAGCCGCTGCCTCGAGCTCACGCCGGAAAAGCTCACGCTCAGCTTCGACCGCGAATTCGACGCCGACGCGATGCGGGAGCGCGTCGATCTCCTGCGAGACACGCTGACGGCCGTGCTCGGCAAAGCGCCGGCGATCGAGATCCGCGTGGGCTCGTTCGAAGACGTCACGCGAACGGAGACGCTCATCGAGGTCGAGTCTCGCAAGGTCGACGAGGATCGCGAGCAGCGACGACAAGAGTCCCTCGCGCATCCCATGCGCAAGGCACTCGACGAGCGCTTCGGTGGCACCTGGCGCGAGCCCGTGGTCGATCTGGATCGCGAAGACCCCTAACGGAACGAGGATTCACCCATGAGCGCACCTGATCTGTCCGCGATGATGGCCGAAGCGCAGAAGCTCCAAGCCAAGCTGCAAGAGGCGCAAGAAGCGGCCAAGCGTCAAGTGGTCGAGGGATCGGCCGGAGGCGGCATGGTCACCGTCGAGGTCACTGGTGGGCTCGAGGTGCGCCGCGTGAAGATCGATCCGAACATCGTCGACAAGAGCGACGTGAGCATGCTGGAAGATCTGATCGCGGCGGCCCTCAACCAGGCCATCGCCAAGGCGCAGGCGCTGCAGAGCGACGCCGTGCGCTCCGCGACGGGCGGCCTGGCCATCCCCGGCCTGTTCTAAACAGCAACGCATTGTTCGGAGATCAATGCTTGCGTTGCTGTTTGGTCTATCTCATCGGGCGTGCCGCCCGCCCTGCCGGCCGAGCCGTCAGGGTCCCACCCTGCTCACGCGGCGACTTCGCCGCGACGCAGCCTTGGGCTCCTCAGTTTTGACTCGCGCTCCGCGCGACTCTGGTTAGTCTCCCGTTGGGCATGGGCACCCAAGATCCGATCCAGCGGCTCGTGCGCGAGCTCGCGCGCTTGCCGGGCATCGGTCAGAAGACGGCCACGCGGCTCGCGTTCCACATCTTGCGCGCGCCCGAAGGACAAGCGCGCGAGCTGGCGCAGGCCCTCACCGACGTGAAAGACCGGGTTCGGCTGTGCAGCCGCTGCATGAACCTCACGGAAGAAGATCCGTGCGCGATGTGCGCGGACACGCGGCGCGACGACAAGCTCCTGTGCGTGGTGGCGTCGCCGCCGGACCTCATGGCCATCGAGCGCACGGGCGGGTATCGAGGCCGCTACCACGTCCTCCACGGGCTACTCTCACCGCTCGACGGAATCGGGCCCGACGATCTGCGCATCCGCGAGCTGCTGCAACGCCTCGGTACGTTCCAGTCGGACGATCTCGAGATCATCCTGGCCACGAGCCCGAACATCGAAGGGGAAGCGACCGCGCTCTACCTCGCCAAGGTTCTGAAGCCGCTCGGTTTCAAGGTGTCGCGCATCGCGTCCGGCGTGCAGGTCGGCGGCGAGCTCGAGTACGCGGACGGCATGACGATCGCCCGCGCCCTTTCCGCCCGCCACCCTTTTTAGAAAGGCCAAACACTTGAACACCGAGGAGTTTCCGTGTTACCCACGTACCGCTCTGCGGGTGAGTCCTCAGCAGTCACCTGAGCAAGCAAGCAATTGGATGGGGCGCTTTAGGCGAATTCAGTAGGGGAGATACTTCGGATGGGTACGCCTTCGGTCGTGATGTTCGAGGAGGAGCAGCAGCAGATCCAAGCTGTCTGCGATCGGCTGCATCGAGACTCCAACTCGATCGCGATCCTCGTCATCAACAAGGACGGGCAAGAGATTGCTCGCGCTGGCAATACGGAGCACCTCGACGTCACGTCGCTCTCGTCGCTGTTCGCGGGTAACGTGGCCGCGACCGGCGGCATCGCGAAGCTGCTCTCGGAGAAGGAATTCTCCGGGCAGTTCCACGAAGGCGAAAAGACGAGCATCCATCTTTCGATCGTCGCGCAGCGCGCGATCTTGGTGGTGTTGTTCGATACGCGCTCGTCTCTAGGCCTGGTGCGTCTGCGCGTGAAGAAGGCCGCCGAGGATCTCACCAAGATCTTCGACGCGCTCGTCAGGAAGATGGCCTCGGGCAACGCATCACCGGTGCTCGGAGAGATCTCCGACGACGACATCGACAACCTCTTCAATGACTAGAAACCAGGGACAGGCCAGCGCTCACCCATGAGTTTCATCAACTACAGCTCGCGCGAGATCAACTGCAAGATCGTCTACTACGGGCCCGGCCTGTGCGGGAAGACGACCAATCTTCAGTACATCTACGCCAAGACCAATCCCGACGCGAAGGGCAAGATGATCTCGCTCGCGACGGAGACCGAGCGCACGTTGTTCTTCGATTTCCTGCCGCTCTCCCTCGGAGAGATCCGCGGCTTCAAGACGCGCTTCCACCTCTACACGGTGCCGGGCCAGGTCTTCTACGACGCGAGCCGCAAGCTCATCTTGAAGGGCGTCGACGGCGTGGTGTTCGTGGCCGACTCGCAGATGGAGCGCGTCGAAGCCAACATCGAGTCGCTCGACAACCTGCGCGTGAACCTGCAGGACCAGGGCTACGACCTCGACAAAATTCCGTACGTCGTCCAGTACAACAAGCGGGATCTGCCGTCGGCCGCGCCGGTCGACGAGCTGAGAAAATTGCTCAACCCAACCAATGTCCCCGACTATGAAGCGGTGGGGACGACCGGGATCGGCGTGTTCGATACGCTGAAGTCCGTCGCCAAGCTCGTGCTCACCGAGCTCAAGCGCGGCGGCTAGCGGTAACGCGCGCGGGCCCTCTCGCGATCAGTACGACCTTCTCGACAATTCAGGAGCTGCGGTGACGACCCCTCGACTACGACCGGAGCTGCGCGCAATACCCGTTGAAGAAGACGGTATCAAGTTCTTCGACGTGAGTGACCCGCGTTCCGGCGGTCAGATGCGCTTGTACGACTTCGAGTGGCTGCTCGCCTCTCAGATGGACGGAACGAAGTCTCTCGACGAGGTCGCGAGCTGGGCTCGTGAAGCGTTGGAGGTCGACCTGACCCCCTCGCATCTCGGTGAGTACGCCGACAAGCTGAAGGCGCTGGGCTTCTTCAACGACGCGAGCGTCTCGACGGGCGCGCTCGGTAGTGCCGATACGCCATTGCCGCCGCACACGCCGGGCAGCGACAGCAACGACATGAGCGAAGAGCTCGACATGGTGACCGACGCCGCCGAGCCGGTGACCACACGCCAGGACGCGCTGCCGCCGGCGGAGAAAGAAGCCGACTTCTCCATCGAGCCGCCGACCTCGCCGCGGATCGAAGCCACGGTGACCCGCGACAGAGAGAACACGCCGGTCACGAGCGCCGCTCCCGCGCCGATGGCGATCGCCGCGCCCGCGCCCGCACCTTCGCCTTCGCCACGTCCGGTGTCGCAGCCTTTGCCGCCTATCGACGAAGACGAGGCGCCGAAGAAGTCGGGCTCGGGATCGATGATCGGTCTCCTGGTCGTGCTGCTGATGGTCGCGGCGGTGATCTACTACGTGATGTTCATGGCGCCGGGCGGCTCCGCCAAGGTGTCCATCGTGGTGGCGAAGCCCGGCGAAGTGATGCGTGTGTTCGATGAGCCGGGCAAGGTCGACAAGGCCGATGCGAAGCCGTTGTCCTTCGGTGAGTCGGGCAAGGTCATCGACGTGGTCGCTGCCGGCACCGAGGTCAAAGAGGGCATGCCGCTCGCGACGCTCGAGAGCTACAGCAAGGTCGAGAAGGAGCTGGCCGACGTGAAGGATCGCCTCGGCTACTACCAGAAGCAGCTCGAGGCCGCGGCGAGCAAGAGTCCCGACGCGCAGAAGTCTGCCGAGGGTAAGGTCAACGAAAAGAAGAAGCTGCTCGGCGAGCTCGAGGCACGCGCCGGGAAGCTGCGTCTCCTCGCACCGGGGCCTGGCGTCGTCGAGAAAGTGCACGTGAGCGCGGGCGCAGAGGCCAACGCCGGTTCGCCCGCGGTCGAGCTCACCGACAAGCGGGTCGTCGTCATGTTCAAGCTCACGCCCGAGACCGCGTCGGCTCTCAAGACCGGTGAAGAAGCCACGCTCAAGAAGCCGGGCGGCACCGTCGCTGGCAAGATCTCGAAGATCGACAACGGTGTCGTCAGCGTCGAGGTCGCGCAAGAGCTTCCGGCCGACGCCATGCTGCACCTCGTGAAGTCACGCCTGCCGGGCGTCATCACGGTGCCCGCCGCGGCCGTCACCAAGAAGAATGGCGTCGACGTCGCTTACGTTTTGTCGGAAGGCACGCTGCACGAGCGCAAGGTAGGAGTGGCCGATCGCACGTCGAACGAGGCGTACATCTCGACGGGCATCGGCGCCGGCGACATGGTCGTCACCAGCAGCGCCGCATCGCTCAGCGAAGGCCAGAAGGCCAGCGCAGAGCCGTAGTCGTTGATTCGTCGGTGCTGAGCGCGCCGTCGAAACACCTCATGGTGAGACGAAGTACTCGATCGCGACCGCTTCGCGGAGCTTGCGCGGAAACCAACGCGGCGGAAAAGGCGACATCGTGGTCGCGGGGATCGGCGTGACGAAGCCGGACAGCTTGTCGGTCACGAGCATCGCGGTCTGTGTCAGCTTGAACTCTCCTTGATCGCCGGTCCCGACGATGGGGCAGGGCCATTGGCGCTGTTCATTTTGTCCATGACGAAGGGGGCGCCCGAGATCTCCGCGCCACTCGATTCGATGCACGGATTGCTGGTCGAGGCGTCTACTCCCGCATCCGTATCCCCGGTGGCCAACGCGTAGTGGTTGTCGTATGTAGGGAGACACCCGCTGAGGAAAACTGCCGACAGCACGACGGAACACGCGCGCGCCATCAGAACGAAGCGAACACGCCGCCGAAGACCGAGGTCATGAGCAGCGTGCGTCTCCCCTCCGCGACCTGACTGCCGCGCAGCGACAATCCCAAGCCCTTCCAGATGAAGATGAGCGCGCTGAGGTTGACCGTAGTGATCTCCTGGGTCTCCGGGGTGAGCGTGAAGCTGGGTTCCTCGGAGCGTCGGGTAGATCCGCGATAGTCGACACTGAGCGACAAGATCAAGCGATCGGTCTGCTTGACCCGGACCGCGACGACGCCCACTTCTCCATGCACGACGATCTCAGGTGCATAGTGAACCAGGTCTTCGTAGTTGTTTCCGACGTCGAAGCCGCGCACGGTGCCGGTCCCGCGGAACATGACACCGACCTCGGCCTCGACAAACACCGGAACCTTGAGACGACTCCATGCCTTGCCCAAAGCCAGCCGCAGCTCGCCGCGAAAGTCGCCGGTGCCGAGCGGTATGATGGTCTTGGTGTCGCCGAGCGGGACGAACAACCGAGCCTCGAGCGCGAACGCGACCGGATTTTCCAGAATGGCGACGCGCGCGCCGAGCAGCATGTCGCCGATGCCACGGGAAGCGTATTCAATGTCGCCGCCTGTGTTGCTCTGATTCTTCGAGTTGCTCTGGCGCTGCGACACGAAGGCGATGTCACCGAAGAGGGACAAGCGCTTGAGCAGAGCGATCTCCCAATAGAGGTCCGTATTGAGGCTCTGGTAGTTGCTCGTGTTTGAACCGACGGTGTGCCCCTCCCTCGGGTTCCCGTAAAACTTGCCGACCACCACCCCGGTGCGATTCCCGCTGCCGTTGAAGCGAGCCACGTCGCCAACGGTGGTGTTGAAGCTCGTTCCGATTTGAAGAAAGTACCCCCACTGCGGCTTGTTCCAAGCACCGGCTTCGGCGCGGCTCGAACACAAGAGTTGCGCGGCAACAACGAACCCCAACAAGACGCCGATGCCCAAGCGCCGCCTACGTCGTTCAGCGCCTTGCGACGAACCAGAGCGGGAAGCGGCGGGCAGATTCACGGAGGCGCTCCTCATTGTTGGATGAAGTACTCGACGGTAACCGCTTCGTTCGGCTTACGCGGAATTGAAAATGGTGGAAAAGGAGAGGCCGTGGTCGCGGGTATCGACGCCATGTAGTTCGATTGCTTGTTGGTCACGGTCGTCGCGGTTTGGGTCAGCTTGACCTCCCCTTGATCGCCGGTGCCAACGATCGGGCATACGACGGCGAAATATCCCGTCGGCGACTTGGTCGCGTTGAGATCGAGCAAGGTGGGCTTGAGCTTTGGGTCGTGGAAGAACTCATCAAAATGATTGCTGTAGTAGAGGCAGCACTTCTTGGTTGGATCGCAGCTGCTCTTGTCCCGCGTCGCGTCATCACCGGTGCCGTCGTCGAGAGAGAACGTGGTGTTCCCGATCTCGTCGATCGGCTCGGTGAAATAAGCGAGCGCGCCGAAGGCAAACGTGTAGAGCAGACCAAATCGGCTTTCGTCGCCATCGCTCGCTGGGATGCGGCCCGCGCTCGCGAGCTCCTTGGCGATCTCGCTGCGCACGCCGCCCATATTGCTGCTGAGGTGGAAGGTGGCACTGGTGAGGCGGATGCCGCCATCGAGCGTGATGCGCGGCGCCATCCAGTTGCGCAGCACCGTGCCCTTGTTGGCAGCGTTGATCTGGTAGTCACCCTCCAGAATGATGTACCGAGGTTGATTCAGATACGCCGTGGGGATGACGGTAAATACACTGGAAGACGCCGCCGGGTTGGACACACCGACGGTGCCGGGCGCCCCGGTGCACCCCTCGATGCGAAGCACTGGGCCGTTGACCCGGGCAAGCTTCTCGATCAGGAGGGGCGAGCCGGAGATCTTCATGCTGCTCGATTCGGTACATGGATTGCTCGTCGACGCGTCCGCCATCCCGCCCATGTCCCGTTCGGTCAGGCCGTATTGGTTGTCGTACGCAGGAAGGCACCCGCTCAAGAGCGAAACCCACACGGTGAAAGCCACAGGCTTCATACGGAACCTCGTTTGTGCGCGCACATGAGCCTCATCGTTTCATCGGGTCTCGCACACTGCAAAAAAAAACCTGCGGGAGCACACAGCTCCCGCAGGTCCGGTAAAACGCGCTGCTTAGTACGGCTGGAGCATCGACAGCGGGATCGTGTTGCTCACCGTCGCCGTCGGGTCAGAGCCACCGCCGAACGACGGCGTCGACTCGAAGCCGACCTTACCCGGCATGTATACGTACGGCTTGACCGTCGGCACAGCCTGCGGCGCCGAGTTGACGTATTGCGGGGTGCCGCAAACGCCCGGGATGCCACCAACGTCGGACGTTCCGCACCAACCTACGTTGCCGTTCGACTGACCGTCGTTGTGCACGAAGATCGCGGTGGTGAAGCTTGGCACGTTGGCGTCGCCCGCAGCCGGGGCGGACGGAAGAATGCCCTTGAAATTCGCGCCGCCGGCAGTCATGTGAGTGTTGCCGTTGAGCGCCGCGCCGAACTTGGTCCACACGTTCGGATCGAAGTCGCGCTCGAAGTGACCGGTGCCGTCCTGCTGCGTCGTGAACACGTTCGGAAGGCCAGCGGAAGGCGTGCTGAGAATTCGAGTGTTGACGAACTTGTCACTGTAGTAGCTGAACCATACACCCATGAAGACATCAGCCGGGCACCCAGTCGCGTCCAGCACGAGGCGGTAGTACTTCTTCGCGTCCTTGCGCGGAGGATTCTTGTACAAGGAGTAGCTGACCGAGCAGGTCTTCCACTCGCCAACGGTGATCACGTGATTGACCGCGAGGGGCGTGTCCGAAGGGTAGGCGGGGTTCGCGTCCCAGTAGACCGGAACCACGCCACCACCGTGTGCGCCAAACTTGTCGTTCTTGGCCGGGTCGTTCGGACCCGAACCGGGAGGGCCGGTGCCAACGCCAGCCATATACATCTCGGTCGAGTCCGGAACGTTCGCTGTCAGCTTGGTTGCGTCGCCGAGCACGGAGAGCGAGCCGCCATTCAGGTACTTCCAGAAGAACCAGTGCTGGTCCAACTTGAGCGGCCCGGCGACGATGTCGCCCGAGCTACCCTTGACGCAGCTTTGCTTATCCGAGCTGAGCACCAGGCCCTGGGTGCAGGCGGCTGCCGTGAGCTCACAGACGTGCGTGGTGGGGTTTTCGACCTGGTTCGTTCCGCAGATCGACCCCGTCTTCGTTCCGCCCTCGCCAACGTTGCTGCCCGCGTCGGGGCACGGCGTGTTGGTGGTGTCGTCGCCGCCACAACCCACTGCGAGGCCGGCTAGGCCAATCAATCCTGTCATTAACAAACGCTTCATTCAGGTCCCCCTAGGTTCGAGCTACAAGGTATGGCGACAGAGCGCCGCGCCAATAGTGTGCAACAGTCGTCCGCTCACCGTCAAGGAAATGTGGTCGAAGCCATGGAAGGCGGGCGCTAACCTAGGGAAACCCGCTCGGGTGTGCTGCCCGGAGGCACTTTGGCAAAGCGCGGGCAAAAGCGCGGGCAAAGCGCGGGCAAAGCGCGGGCAAAGCGGGCGAAGCCGGTTACGATGAGGGCTTGATGTGCTTCGCTGGCCGATGCTTCGCTGGCCTCGTGTTGCTGGTCACGGTGGCCGTGGCAGCGCTCCTGGCCCCCTCGCCAGCGTGGGCGCATGGTGGCACGCCATACTCGCTGCGGGTCATGCGCGTGCCGGGGCAAAAGACGCTGTACATGCCCACGTACTGGTGGGGGCTGTGGGTCGGCTCGACGGATGCGGCCACGGATCCGACCTCGCCGTGGCACTTCGTCTGCGAGGAGGCGATCAACCCGTATCAAAACCGGCGCTTCTCGATCTCCGTCGACGGCGCGCTCTACGCCACCAACCAAGCGGGCGTGACCGTCGCGCGGCAGAACGCTTGCGAGTGGGTGAGCACCACTGCGGCGACCGGTGGCGAGCTCGCGTCCCTCGCGTCGTCCGACGTTGCCACGCATCCCACCGATGGAGCGACCGCGTGGGCCGCCACCGGCACCAACTCCACCGTCGACGACAAGGGCGTGCGCAAGCCGGCGCCCAACGGCATCTTCCGCACCCACGATCACGGCGACACGTGGACCCGCGTCAGCAACCTCGGTGCGGTCGCCGATCCCACGTTTGGTCGCACGTTCGACAGCATCGAGATCTCTGCTGCCGATCCGCAGACGATGTACGTGACGTCCACCGACTGGAACGCGCCGTTCGGCGTCGTCGTCCATCAATCCACCGACGGGGGCACGACGTTCTCCACCTCGCCTACGATCAGCATCGCGGGCCGCGGCGCTATTTTCTCGCTGCAGATCATGGCCGTCGATCCACGCGACCCGCAGGTCTTTTACGCACGCGCCACGCTCTCGGGCGCGACGCCAACCCAGATCTTCGTGCGGGGTCTCTATGCTGGCGCCACAATCACGCTCACGGAGCTCTGGTCCATCTCGATCCCGCAGGCGATCCAGACCGACTGGTCGAAGGGCATCAACGATCTCGCGTTCGACCTCGCGCACGATCAACTGATCGTCGCCACCGGCAAGGGCCTCGTGCGCGGCTCTGCCGCCCTCACGAGCGCCGCCTCCACCTTCGCGGCCAGCGACAACCTCGCGCAGGCGCAGTGCGTCGACTACGACCCCGCGAGCGGTCGCCTCTTCGCTTGCGGCGGCACCTTCGGCCCCGACTTCGCCGCGCTCGCGAGCAACAGCGCTACGTCTGCCACGCTCAAGTCGGTCTTCGCGTTCACCGATACGCTCGGGCCGATCGACTGCCCGGCCGACACCACCGTCGCCAAGAAGTGCCCAGCCATCTGGAGCACGTATCAGTACGAGCTCAACCCCGGTGGCGACGTCACCGACGGGGGCACGTCACCGGTGGACGCCAGCACGCCCATCACCAACGAGTCGGGCTGCTCGATGAGCGGCGCGCATCAGCAAGCGCCGTGGGGCTTGCTCATGCCCCTGTTCGCGATCTGGGCGTGGCTTTTGGATCTGGCGTTCAGGGCGCCGGTGGCAGCCACGCCGCGCCGTCGGGAAACACCCCGACCTTGACGGCGCCGGTGGCGGCAAAGGCCGGCACCGAGAGGAAGACCACGCTGCCCGAACCCGTGTGATCGCCCTCGCACACCACCACGGCCGATTGCTCGTCCGGCGCCAGCACGAACGCGTGGGCGTTCACGCAGCCGGTGTCCCCCGGCGGCAGGACGAGGTCACTCGTGTCTTCGATGTTGGCGGTGTCGATGCGCGTGACGCGGTCGTCGCCCTGATGCGCGACGTAGAACCTGTCGCCCGCCTTGGTGAACGCACCGAACATGGCCACGCCCACGCCGCCACCGAGCACCACCGTGCGACCCGGGTCCATGGCGCCCGTTGCGGGATCGAAGACGCGCACGTCGTGAGAGGCGTTGTCGGAGACCCACACCGTGCCGTCCTTCGGTGACACCGCCAGCGCGTAGGGCACATAGCTCGGCTGCGACAACGTCCCCGGAATGGGCCCCACCTTCACGCGCGTCTTCACCGTCGGTGCGGAGGGATTGCTCACGTCGAGCGCCACCAGCTCGTCGCTCTCGGCGCACACCACGTAGAGCGTGCGTTGGTCTGCCGACAGGCCTTCGCCGTGCGGGGTCACGCACGTCTTCGGCAGCTCGCCGATCTTGGTCATGGTCGCCGTATCCACGATCACCACCGAAGCGTAGGCGTCCGTTTCCTGGTAGGTCGCCTTGGCCAGCGTCTGGCGCAGCAACAAAAGGTCGTAGTGGGTGACGAACGCCAGCGAGTCGTCCCCCGAGAGGATCACGTCGCCGGGGTTCGCGTGCACCTGGCACTCGTCGAACTTCTCTCCCGTCCTCGCGTCGAGCTTCAGCAACGAGCCGGGTTGCGCGCCGGTGCCGTGCGCGCCGTGCGGGCCACTGCCCGAGCCGGATACGTAGTTCGAGAGATTCACGTACAGGTAGCGGCCGTCCTTCGATGCCGCGATGTGGTGCGGCCCCTCGAGCTCGACGGGAATGTCCCCCACGCTGACCATGCCGAGCAACGCGTGCTGCGATGCATCCGCGGTCACGAACGACAGCGTGTCGCTCTTGTTGTCGGTGATCGCGAAGCGCGCCGTGCTCGCCCAAGGCGGCGTCGGCACCGGCGGCCACGTGGCACCGTCGCTGGGAAACGCGATCTGCGTGCCGCACCCGCTCGCGAGCAGACATGCGATGGCGAAGCCTTTCGTGCTCATGGGCCGAACCCGTTCAGGCCGAACATCTCGAAGTACGCGAGCACGTCGCCCACTTGCTCGTCGGTGAAGGCCTCCTTCGAGAACAACGGCATGTCGCCCGGCACCATGAAGAACTTCCCGTGACGGATCTTCTCCACGATGATCTTGCGCGCTTCATTCTTCGCGAACGCCGCCGTCTGGTGCAGCGCGATCGTCTCCTTCGGTATCACCGACTGCTTCTCGGAGAGGCGGCGCACGCCGGTGTTTGCGTCCCCGTGACAGGTCGCGCACACCGCCTTGTACGTGGCCGCGCCGCGGGTGGCATCGCCACTCGGCACGTCGACGATGTCGGCCACCACCGTGAGTGGCAGCGCGTGCGCCGCAGCGCCGTCGTCGAGGCTCTCTAGATACAGGAACAACGCGCGGCTCTCGTCGCTGTCGCGCGACAGGCCGTTGCCACCCATGAAGCCACCGTCGTCCTTCACGCACTGGTTCACGGCATCGAACAGGTTGTTCACGAAGCCGCCCCAGTACGAGGGACGGCGCACGGCGTTAACCAAGTTGTAGCCAGGCCGGATGGCACCCACATCGGTGATGCGTGTGTGGCAGGTGGCACAGGAGAACACGTTGCTCTTGGCGCCCGACAGCGCCGGGTCGGAGAACATCGCCTCGCCATATTCGACCGCGGACTGTTTGGCGCAGCCGGCACCGAGGGGCCATGCGAAGAGAAGCCCCCAAAGAAGACTGCACCGCGACACGTCGTCTAGCCTGGACCAGACCCGTGGTGCCTGCAATCTCTTCGGGATGCGTGATTGCGCGCGGGAAGGTATGTTGAACCACATGAACGAGACCCCAATACGATCGAAGTACCTCGGGCGGGTGATGGTGGGGGTGGCACTTAGCAGTGGCTTGCTCCTGTATGCCTGCACCGACGACACGCAGGCGCCGGCCGACATGGCGAAGCCAGCGGGCGACATGAGCGTCGCGGTGCCGCACAACTTCGAGCAGATCAACACGCTCGTCCTCGCACCGTCGTGCGCCGGCTTCTCGGTGTGTCACTCCTCGTCGGGACAGGCGCTGGCAAACAAGCTCAACCTCTGCAGCGCGCCCGATCGTGCGGGGCTCTCCACGAAGATCTGCGGCGACAGTGGGACGCTCGAGGCTGCCTGGCGGGCACTCTACAACCAGCCCGCGCAGAACATGATGGCCAAGAACGAAGGCCTGGTGCTCGTGAAGCCGTGCGACCCGGACAACAGCTTCCTCGTGAAGAAGCTCGAGCTCCCCGAGTCGCAGATCGATCCCAAGGTCGGCTACGGCGGGCACATGCCTACTCAGTCGACCCCGATCCCTGCGCCGCAGCGCCAAGCGATCCGCGATTGGATCTCACGCGGAGCACACCTCGACGAGCCCGCCGACGTGACCGGCACGACGTGTGTGTTGCCGATGCCCGACGCCGCGATGCCGGACTCGGGTAACAGCGACGGTGGCTAGCTCGCTCACTTTCTACCGTCGCTGCCGATGACCAAACTGCCAATGCACGCAGACGTTCGGAGATGGGCCCTACCAGCGGTCGCGCTTTCTGGGGGGCTGTTGCTGAATGCGTGTACCGACGAGGCGCCAGCAATTGTCATAGACATGGCGCAGTCATCGGCCGACATGAGCGTCGCGGTGCCGCACAACTTCGAACAGATCAACACGCTGGTTCTCGTTTCGTGCGCAGCGTTTCCCTCGTGTCACTCGACGGAAGCGAAAGGTTCGGCCAACAACTTGAACCTCTGCAGCGCGCCAGATCGGTCAGGCCAGTCCAAACCGATCTGCGACGACGTGGGTACGCTCGAGTCTGCCTGGGCCGCGCTCTACAACCGGCCAGCCGTGAACAAGATGGCCAAGAACGAAGGTCTGCTCTTGGTGATGCCATGCGATCCCGCTAACAGCTTCCTCGTTAAAAAACTGGAGCTACCGGAAACGCAGGTCGACGGGAAAGTGGGCTATGGCAGTCACATGCCCAGCCACGGATCGCAGCTTCCCGTCGAGCAACGCCAAGCGATCCGCGATTGGATCTCGCGCGGAGCCCACCTCGACGAACCCGCGACCATCACCGGCTCGACGTGTGTGATAACGAGCCCCGACACGGGAACCGGCGACGCCGGTAATTAAGCCGCTCGTTTGCCGCGCGTGAAGGCAGGTCGCACGCGCGCGCCTCGTACGGCCTCCGAGAAGCTTTCCGACACCAGCAAGACGCTCGCCCACGTGCGAAAGGGTCTCCACGCGTCGGCGATCCGCAGGAGCTGCGCATCGCTCGCGGCGCCACCGAGCCCGTAGTGTGCGCCGACGATGGCGTGCAGCCGCGGCTCGGCCAACGCGAGCGCATCGGTGAGACTGCAGCCACGCACCAGGACGGCGTCGGCGGTCCAAGGACCGACGCCGCGGATCTGCAGCAGCGATTGTCTTGCCTCGTCGAACGGCATGCCCGTGAGGACGTCGATGTCGAGCCGACCCTCGAGCGCCGCACGGGCGACCGCGTGCAGACGACTCAAGCGCTGTCGATCAATCGGCTTCAAAGTGCGTCGGCGGAGCAAATTCATCAGTGATTTCGATCTGGGTGATGTTCGGCGAGTCGATTGATCGACAGCTCTTCAGTCAACAACGCGCCGACAGCGTGGAACGAGAGCTGACCTCACGCGGGGTCGAAGATCGACGGCTCACCTCGCGCGGTTACGGCGAAGCGCGACCGATCGCCTCGAACAACACCCAAGGCGGTCGCGCCAAGAACCGACGTGTCGAATTCGTCGTCGGGGGAGAGTAGCGATGAAACGATGCGGCGCCGTGCTGGCGGGATTGCTTCTATCGGTGGTTGCCGGCGAGGCCGCGGCGCAGACCTTCCCGCTGGACGGGCAGTGGACTCCACTGCCTTGCGGGAGCGCCGTGATGACCGACGCGTATCGCGACCAATCGGGCGCCGTCGGTGAGCGCGACATCGTCGGCGACCAGAGCACCCCGGCTGGCTTTCGCGCGTTCGACGCCACGTTCTTGTACTTGCGGATGCGGCTCGATCAGGACCCGGCCCCGGGCGCGACGCCAAGGCCGTTCTCCTGGGGATTCGAATTCGACCTCGAGGGCAACGTCACCACCTATGAGGTCCTCATCGCAGTCAACGGTGGTGTCAATCAAGTCGCCATCTATCGAAACACGACGACCACGCAGCCGAACGATCCTGCCGATCCGGCTGACCAGCCAGCGGTCGCCACCTACCCGTTCTCGACGCATGGCCGCTCGATCGTGGCTGCTGGATCGATGAGCGGAGGCGACAACGACTACTTCCTGGACATGGCGGTGCCCTGGTCGGCACTGTCCCCGATCGGACTGACTCCAACGACTGTGATCCGCGTGTGGGCCGCGTCGTCTTCCACCAGCACGGCGCTGAACGGCGACTTTGCCTGCCACAACGGGACCACCGGCGGGACTCCGACTCTCACGGGCCTCCCGACCACCGCCACCACCGTGAACCCCGCGGCGGCACCAGATGGCGGCGTCCCGATGGCCGGGGACGGCGGTGCCGGAGACGGGTTCAGCGGTGCGCGCGCGATCGAGGGTGGTCCGGGCTGCTCGCTCGGGAGCGGTGCCCCATGGTCAATCTATCCGCTCCTCGCGCTCGTGCTCCTGCTCGGAATGCGCCGTGCCGGTCTACGTCGTCGCTCGTAGAGAGGCGGTGCTGGAGCTGGTGCGAGCAAGGCAGGTCAACTGGCAGACTCGAGAGCGTCAGCCGGCGAAGGATTCTCCTTTCGCCATGCCGCGCACCGTAGTTTCCTAGACGGATGGCGGATCTCGTCACCGAGGGAACGGGGCAAGCGCCGACCATCGTCGGAGATCGCTACCGGATCCTCGAGGTGATCGGAACGGGCGGCATGGGTGCCGTGTATCGCGCCGAGCACGTGCTGATGAAGAAGATCGTCGCGCTGAAGCTTCTGCACCCCGAGCTCGGACGCATCGAAGAGGTGGCCCGTCGATTCGAGCGGGAGGCCCAGTCCGTCAGTCGACTGTCCCACGTGGGGATCATCCAGGTCAGCGACTTTGGCAGGACCCCCGAAGGGGTTCTGTTCCTGGTGATGGAACACCTCCCAGGCGAGTCACTGGCTGCAGCGCTCACCCGGGAGCGTCGCCTGCCGGTTGCCCGTGCGGTCGGGATCATGAGCCAGGTGCTTTCTGCGCTCGAGCACGCTCACAGCCATGGTGTCGTTCACCGGGATCTGAAACCAGACAACATCATGCTCACGAGGCGTCAAGATCTCAGTCAGCTCGATGCGGTGAAGATCCTCGACTTCGGAATCGCCAAGCTCACGGATGATGCGCCTGCGTCAGGCCAGCCTCTCACCCAGGCGGGCGTGGTGTTCGGAACGCCCTGGTACATGTCGCCGGAGCAGGCCATGGGCGAAGTGACCGATGCTCGCTCCGATCTCTACTCCTGCGGAGTCATCCTCTACGAGCTCCTGACCGGAAGGCGACCCTTCGAGGCTGAGCAGCTCGTGCAGATCGTCTCGATGCACCTCACGATGGATCCGGTGCCCCCCAGTCAGGCTGCCCCGGATGCGCACATCCCGATCGAGGTGGAGCGCGCGGTGCTGCGAGCAATGGCCAAGAACCGCGATGAGCGCTTCGCCTCCGCGACCGAGTTCCTGGCGGCGCTGCGCGGTGAGGGAATCGTGGATGCGCCGGCTCGCACGCCCACACGAAGTAGCATCGTTTCCGTCGCGAGCTCCGAAGGCGCAGGGCGATTCACGTTGACCCTCGACGTGAACCGTTTGCGGGCGGAGGCGAGCACGCGTTGGACTGGATTGTCGACGAGATCGCGCAGAACGGTGTTCGCCGTCGCCGCGGCGTTGACACTCAGCATGCTCGTACTCGGCGTGCGCTCGTTCAGGGAGCCCACGAAACCTCAACCAGTGGGGACGGCGCTCATCGTGGCGCTCAAACCGGCCGAAGATGCCCTCGCGCGCGGGGATCTGCCCGCCGCGCGCGCCATCTTGATGCAACGTTTGTCCGAGCATCCTGAAGTGGCCCGTGTCCATTACCTCCTCGCCACGCTCGACTTCGTCGAGCATCAGCCCGAGGAGGCGCTGTCCGCGTATGGCGAGGCATTGCGTCTCGACCCCGGGTACAAGAACGACGTCGCGATGCTGCGCAACGTGCAGTCCCTCGTCGACGACAAGAAGCTCGCACGCTCCGCCGTAGCTTTCCTCGTCGACAAGATCGGCCCTGCGGCAGGCCCGGTGCTCGCGCAGATCGCCTCTGCGGACAAGCGCGCAGACCTTCGGCACACCGCGCTCGCCGCATGTGCGCAGCTCGGCTGCGCAAAGCAGGTGGACGAGCTGCAGAGCTACATTCTCGATCTCAACCAGGGCAAGCGCTGCGAGGACCGCTTGGAAGCTGTGGCCAAGCTGAAGAAACTCGGCAACGTGCGCGCAGTCGACGCGCTCAAGAAGGCGAAGAAAAAGGCGAGCGGCTTTTCCGCCATCTTCGGCGGACAGTCCAGCAACGACTGCATGAAGGTCGAGTTGGAAGACGCAATTCGGGAGTTGGAGCGCAGGTGATCGAGTGGCTTCGGAGTCAGCACTGATCACCGACGGCTCCAGCGTGGCGGCACGCGCCTCCGCGGCCGGTTACGTGGCTGCGGTCGCGGTTGACCAAGGCGTTGCAGACCACGTTCCACCTGGTGATCGAGAGCAGACGCGAAGCGCGCGGCGGGTGGCCGGCGACGCTGATTTTCGACGACCTTCCAGTGCCACCACAGTGCCACGCGGAGAGGGTTTCAGCGTGCAAGAGCGGGCACGGCGGGTGACGAATGGCCACGAACATTTCAAATACAAGCAGCTGAGAAGAGAGAGGAAACAGTAACTTCTCAAAAAGTGACGGCAGCCAAGGCAGCCACATCGTCAAATCGCCCAATACTGCACGAATTCAGCGACTCGATTGAGAGCCGCCGCCACT
>JAYUBF010000106.1:0-2009 GCA_043741435.1 Myxococcales bacterium | reverse complement strand
GGAATGTGAGGTTTCCGGCGCGAACGTGCCGTTACCTGCCAACCGTCTCGTCGAATGCGCTTGCCTTCACGCCGCGCAGGATGCTGCCCGATGATGCGGACTCAATGGTGGACGCGATCATCGAGAAGCGCGAGTCGTCGATCACGAGCGGCGCGGCGAAGCGAGGCATCGACCGCCCGACATCCCGGGCTCTTCCACCGTCGGAACGATCGCGCGCGCCTCGATCGTTCGCCCTCGCCGTCGCTCGCCACTTCGCGCGCGAGAGGCGACCTGCCGTGGCCCGCACGTCCGATCCGTACGCAATCTGGGTCAGCGAGGTCATGTGCGCAGACCCGCGTCGCGATTGGCGACGAGTTCGTGTTATGTAGACACGAACATGCCAAAGCAGGTGGCCGAAGCGATGAAAAGGGACGCCAACCAGCTCGAGCCCCAGTCGCGGCGCGTCCAGCGTGGGCTCCGGCTCGGGCGAAGTGCGAACACGGTTGGTTGCCGTGAGCGCGTGCACTTCATCTGCTGCCACGTGGCTGCCACGCCCGTCGCGAACAACGGGGACGGAAGGAGAGGAGATGGGACGTCGACTCCGCGCAAGCCTGCGTAGTCATTGCAGGGACGCGAGATGGTTGATAATCTCGGCTTGCGTGGAGACGGTTCGAATCCCTTCTCCCGCTCGACTTAAGACGCTGATTTCTTTCTAGAAGTCACTTCGGCGACCTTGGTTTTTGCCACGGTTTTGCCACGAGCTGCGAGCATCGCGAGCACGCGCGCCGTCGGATCCATCTCGTGCATTCCGGCCTCGACGATCTCGGCCGGAATCGTGCGGTGACGTTCGGCGATGTGCACGTAGCCCATCGTCTCGTCGATCCGCTTGTGGCCCATCCACTCCATCAGCTGCCACGGGTTCACGCCGAACCGCGCTGCATGGGTTCCGTACGAGTGACGAAGCACGTGCCAGCCGCGCCGCGGAAGCTCCGCCGCCTCGCACACTCGATACGTCGCGTGCGAGGTCTGCGCGTCACGAAACGCCGTGTGCGCTTCGATCCGCTTCCCCTCCGCGTTGCGCTGGCCCTTGTCCTGATTGTTCAGGACGTAGCCCTCGCGCACCGGCTGCCCCTTGAGATCGCGCACGCCCTCGTCCGTCGGTAACGCGATCAGCGCCTCGATCAGCGTCGTCGTCATCGGCACGGAGCGACGCGTTCGCCCTTTCGGCGTGCCGATGAAGCCGTTCCCCGCCTGCCGGTTCACGGTCAGATACCCGCCGAGCAGATCGACATCCTCGCGCCACTTCAGCTCGCGGATCTCGCCGATGCGCAGCCCCGCTTCTCCGGCCAAGCACACCGCCGCATACCACCACGGCGATTCCTTCTGCGCGGCGTCGAGGAGCGTTGCGTACTCCTCGACGGTCCACGCCTCGATCTCCGGACGGTCGACTTTACGAAGCCGGATCCGGGGAATCTTCTCGAGCAGCTCGACCTCCACCGCGTAGCGGAGAGACTTGCTGAGCACGGCCATGACGTTGTTGATGCTCTTGTCCGAGAGCGGACGCTTGCGCTTCACCATGCGAGCGCGGAGCTGTTGGATCTGCTCCACGCCGATCTCGTCGAGCCGCAGCGGCCCGAACGCGGGCTTCAGGTAGTTCTCGAACGAACTGCGCTTCGAGATCTGCTCCGAGGGCTTGTTGCGCTCGCCGATCACCCACTCCTGCCAGAACCGTCCGTTGAACCACTCCTCATAGGTCGGACAATCGTTGTGCGACGGCGTCCGCTCCGGGTGCAGCGTCCGCTCGATGTGATCGAGCATCTCCTGCATCGCGGCTGCCTTCGTGTTGTTGTGTCGAGGGGCGCAACCGCTGATGCGTTCGCGCGTTCGGTCCGGAAACTGAACCACGTGGCGATACCGCCACCGCCCATCACTCGTACGTCGAATCGGCATATCTAGCCTTTCCGAGTCGACGCAGCCTTGCATGACGCATCCAACCATGACACGAGCCCGCCTCGTCGGAACAGGATCCG
>JAYUBF010000105.1:0-2012 GCA_043741435.1 Myxococcales bacterium | reverse complement strand
GGCGCGCGCGAACCTCGGCGCGCGCCGTCAGGAAGAACTTCATCGGCGCATCCGGTAGCACCACCGTGCCGATGTCCCGGCCCTCGACGACCACTTTGCCGAGCGACGCGAGCCGACGCTGGATGCCGAGCAATGCGGCGCGGACGTGAGGATGCGCGCTCACCGTCGAGGCATCGCGCGAGACCTCGGGCGTGCGGATCGTCGTCGACACGTCCGTGCCCGCGAGCAGCACGCGGGTGCCGTCGAAGGCGATGGACAAGTTCTCCGCCATGACACCGAGGGCACTGCCGTCATGTAGCGAAACGCCGTCACGTACCGCGCTGAAAGCAAGTGCGCGATAGATCGCACCCGTGTCGAGCAGCGAGAAGCCGAGTCGCTCCGCCAGCGCGCGCGCCACGCTGGACTTGCCCGCGCCCGCGGGGCCATCGATTGCGACAATGGCGGCGACCACGGATGCGGCGACGACGGGGGCAACAACGGGAGCGCTCACGCGGCGAACACTAGGGGCCGCTCGCGCGCGCTGTCAATCCACCCGGCTGTCGCAGCGCAGCTGCGCTGCTGATACACTTCCCCGGCGAATGGCTCTAGGCACGCTCGAGGAAACGGTGGTCGTGGCGCGCCGATCACCACCGCAGGCGCCGTGGCAGGGCGAGCGCGTCGCCCGCGTGGCGTTACTCGGCGCTGCTGCGGTGGTGCTGTCCGTCATCGCCGGCGCGAGCAGCGAGAAGGAGCACCCCGCCGCTGCCATCCTCGTCTTGCTGTTGCCCACGATACCCCTCGCCGTCGGCATGGCCTCCATTCGCGGGAACCGCGCGCTCGCTTCGGCCTTGCTGCTCGGCGCGGTCCCCGCAGCGCTCGGCTTCGCCGCATTGTTGCGCGGCGGCATCGCAGTCGATCCGTGGCTCACGATGATGTGGGCCTCCACCCTGCTCGCCTTCGTCGTGCAGGCCGCGCAGCTCCTGGCAGCCGCCGATGGTGCGCTGGCCACGGGTCGCAACGCGGCCCAGGAGATCGCGACCCGTCTCCATCGTCGCGACCTCATCTACACCTGCATGCAGCTCGTCACCGTTGCGGCCTTCGTCGTCCCGCTGCTGGTCGCGCTGCTCGCACCGACCCGTCACCGGCTGATCTCGACGGCGGTGGCCACGCTGCTCGGCGTCATCGCGTGTCGCGCCTTCCTCATCGACCTGTTCGCGCGCCACCTGCAGGGCGACGAGCCGCTGCGCGAGACGCTGTCACAGCTGCGCAGGCACGCGCGTCGCGGACGACCGTCCTGGGTGTTCTACGTCGCGTCCGCCGCCGCGCTCGTTGCCATGGTGTTGTTTGCCAGTCGCGGGCTGCTCAATCGAGGCACCCCGTGAGGAGGCACTTCTTCGAGATCCTCGCGTTGTTGCTCGTCCTCGGCGGGCTCGTGTTCTTCGGCGAGTGCGTCTATCACATCGGCCAACGCGACTATCTCGGCGCGGTGCTACTGGCCGTCATCGGCATCGCGGTGCTGAACGTGGGCGCCGAGCTCGCCCGACTCGCCCTCATCGAGCGAGACCCCGGGTGAGCCGCCGCGCGCTCATGCTCGTGGCGTTCGCGATGGGCTGCACCGATCACGCAGCGCCCACGGCGGACACCGACCGTTCCGCGCTGGTGGCGGAGGATCCCGCACGAGACGAGATCGTCGCCACCATCGATGACCGCCCGATCCACGCGGCCGATGTGGCCGCCCAGGCCAAGGCCAGCGGCGTGGGCGCGAAGCAGGCGCTCGACGAGCTGATCGACGCCGAGGTTCTCGCCGCCGTGGCGTTCGATCGGGGTTTGTTTTTCGACAGCGACGTGGTCGTCGCGCGCAAGGCCGCGGAGGCGCGCCGCCTCCTCGAGACGGACTTCGAGGTGAACGTCACCATCGACAAGGTTCCCGAGGCGGAACAGCGCAAGGCGTACGAGAAGAACAAGCTCTTGTACGACCATCCCGACGCCGTCGAGGCGTGGCACATCGTGGCCTCGGGCCCGAGCGCCAAGCC
>JAYUBF010000104.1:0-6793 GCA_043741435.1 Myxococcales bacterium | reverse complement strand
TCCTTCGTACCCGAGACGATTGCTCGTTGAGCGATCTGATTTCACGACGTTATGCCGTCTGATCTTTGCCGCGTTGCGACATGTGACTAATGGCGAGTGGCAACATGGAGGGCCTCTCGGAGGCGTCTCTCGTGAGCCACAAAAGTTGACCGCGTGGATCACGAGCCCTACCGTAAAATAAACCGGAGGCACCCTCCCATGACGAGCTCGCTGCCCGCCGCACGTACCAAGCCCGCCGTTCGCTTCTCGTTCAAGTCGTCTCACCGCCGCGTCACACTCAAGTGCTCGCATCGCAGCAGCGACGAACCAGCGATTGCTCTCATCCCCGGTCGAGATCGCTACATCGCTCTACCGAAACACCGACGGTAACGCCAGGGTCCTGAGCGCACGGCGAGCGCTAGCCGTGCGCTCTCATGACTCGTCACAGCTTCCGGCGGAGAGGAAACAGGCGACCGGCGACAGGCAACAGGCAATGGTTCGGCGTTACGCGGCGGTGGTGGGCGTTGCGCGTTGCCTCGCGGTCTTCGCGGATGCGCTCAAGATCTCTGCGAGCTGATGTCCTTCATCCAGAAGCGCAGCAGATTCGAGAGCCGGCAAGCACGCCTTCAAAGCGAGCTCTATCCAGTAGCAAGCTTCCCGCATCTCCTTGGCCGCGATGCCGACTTTGTGGACGAAGTCAGCGCGACTCTCGGCTGCGCCCGCTGCTTCGTAGTTCGCGCGAGCGCTCGTCGCTGAGCGAATCCACTGACCTGCAATGTGACGTCCTCCAACATCCTTCGCCAACATCCTTCGCCAACATCCTTCGGTAGACGAGCGGATCGGTGCAGCGCATCGACTGCGAACGCGAGTAATCGGTGCGCTATATCTGCACCTCTCTCCAGTTCCCTGTTGCCGGTCGCCTGTTGCCGGTCCCCGGTTTCCGAAGCCACCTCGACTCATCGGCCATCGAGCCGGACAGTTGCCGAAGATGTGACGAATCAATAAGACCGATTCCGCTTTGAGTTGATCCGCTTCCGGTCAGGCAAGCGTGACCTCACGCTCACTTCGCTTCGCTTCGCTCGACAGGGTCGTTTCAAAGCGGAATCGCAATAGAGCCGTGCGCTCAGCCGCCCTGGGCCAGCTTCTTTTCGGCGAGCTCGAGGGAGCGTTGTGCTTCCTGGTTCGACGGATCGATACGCAGTGCGCGCCGATATTCTTGCACCGCTTCCTTCGCCCGGCCGGACTTGTAGTAGCTCTGGCCGAGGAGCACGAGGAAGCGCGCGCGGTTCGGTGAGAGCTTGACCGCCTGCTTGAGCTGGCTGGTGGCCGTGGAGTAGTCGCCCTGTTCGAAGGCGACCTCGCCGAGGCCCGCGTACGCATCGGCGTTGCGAGCATCGAGGCCCTTGGCTTTGGCGAACGCCGACTGCGCTTGGGCGAGGTCGCCCGCCGCGAGCTTTTGCTTGCCGTTCTTCACGAGGGTATCGAGCTCACTCGACACCGCGGCGGCGAACGGATCGCTGAAGCCTTTCGGTGGTGAGTCGTTGCGCGGTGCCTTCGCTTCCTTCTGCGGCAGCCTCGGCGGCCTGGGTGGCTTCACGTTCGGCGGTGGCGCGACAGCAACGGTGGGCACTTGCTTCGGCGCCCGGGCCACCACCGCGGGTGTCGTGACAAGCGACACTGCAGCGTCTTTGATCGGTGCGAGCGTGGCGACTGGCGCAGGAGCAGCCACCGGCGTAGGCGCGGCGACCACCGGCACTGCAGCAGTCGAGGCCGCGCGATGTCGCGGCCACAACGCGATGGTGCCGATGGCGAGCAGAGACATGCCCACGGCGATGCCTCCGATGAGACCGAGGCCCTTCGTCTTCTTCGGCGGATCGTCGCCGAAGTGATCGTCCACGACGATTGGTGCGGAGCGATCTCGGAACCAACCATCCTCACCGTCGGTGCGCCGGGGACCGGTGGGATCGTCTCGCGCAGGGATGTAGCCGGCTTCGATGACGACGCTGGGACTCGACTCGGCCTCGGCGGGTCGCGCCGCAGTCGGTGAACGTACCTCTCCAGCGACTCCTTCGGCCGCTCCGGCGGCGGGACGTACGAAGCCGAGTGGCGTGGGATCGACACGGGACCGCGCGTTGCCCTGCGCCGTGCCGAATGACGGCTCCACGATGATCGATGGCTCCTGCGGCCGCGCGACGGCTGCCGCCGCGACCGATGCCGGCAGGGCAGTCTCCATGATCAGCGTGCGGCTGGGGGCAGGGCGCACTGGGACGGTCGCAGCCTCGTGAATCACCGGTGCCGTCTCGTTGCGCAAGTACTCCGCGAGCGCCTTCATGTCGACGAAGCGATCCTCGGACCGCTTTTGCAGCGCCCGCTCCACGACGGCGCGCAGCCACTCGGGGCAATCGGTCGCGACGATCTTCGGCGTGGGGTTGTCGAGTACCTTCTGCAGCACGTCGATGGGACCGCTGCCCTCGAACGGTGCGGCGCCGGTGAGCATCTCGAAAGCGACCACCCCGAGCGAGTACACGTCGGAGCGCGCGTCGAGCGTGTGGCCACTGGCCTGCTCCGGCGACATGTAGCGCGGGTCGCCGAACGTCATGCCGAGCGCGGTTTGCCTCATCTCCACCTCGGGCTGCGCCAGCTTCGCGAGGCCGAAGTCGAGCAGCTTCACGAAGTCGCGCTCGCCGCGCCGGACCGCCAGGAACACGTTGCGCGGGCGCAGGTCGCGGTGGATGTAGCCGTGCGAATGGGCCATGCCGAGGGCGTCGGTGACCTGCAGCAAGATCTTCACCGCGCGCTCCGCGGACACGCGGCCATCGCGCTCGAGCACCGCCGCGAGGGTCTCGCCCTCGAGCAGCTCCATCGCGAAGAACAGTCGATGGTCGACGGTGGTACCGAAGTCGGAGATCTGCAGCAGGTGATCGTTGTCGATCTGCCCGATGGTGGTGGCTTCCCGCCTGAAGCGCTCCACTGCAGCCTGATCCTGCGCGTGCCGAGCGTGCAGGATCTTGATCGCCAGCTGACGCTGCAGCGTGGTGTGCTCGGCGCGGTAGATGGCGCCCGATGCGCCACGGCCGATGCGATCGATCAAGCGGTAGCGATCGGCGATGACGGTGCCGATGAGTGGATCCACCTCGACGGGGGCGGGGGCCGCGAGGAGCGTGGCACCGCAGCGTGGGCAGAAGCGCGCGTCGACGGATTGGCTCTCGCCGCACTGCATGCATTGCCGCGCCATCGTTTATACCGACTCCATGTTGAGTTGATCCGCTCTCGTCCAGGCAAAGCCTGGCCTTCGCTCACATCGCTTCGCTCTACAAGTTCGAGTCAACATGGATCGGGCTCTAGAACCGCCCCGTGAGCGTCAGGCTAGCGAGCGACCCCGACGACGGAGTCGCGTCGAGCCGCAGGGACGTGAGGCCACGATTGCGCTCGCGATAGTCGAGGTAGAACAACGGCACCGCGCCGATGAGGCCGATCACGCCGATGGCGACCAGCGCGGCGCCGCCGGCCGCCGTGTTGTAGAGGTCGGGACATTGGTGCGTCGGATCCGCCGCGCTGCAGGTCGGCCGACCGTCGATGACGAGCAGTGGAATGCCGGCCGCGAGCCCGACGATACCGAGGCCCAGCGAGCTGAACCCGAGGATACGCCACGGCACCTTGCGACGCTCCTTGCCGGGCGTCGGCAGCGTCGGCGGTTGCGCAGCTTGCGGTTGCATCGGCGAGACCTTCGACGTGACTGGCGGTTGCTCGATGGGCGGAGGCCTCACCGGCTCGGGCGATTTGTCGGGCTTGGCCGGGACTGCGACCTGCACCGGGAAGGTGCGCGATGCGGCAGCGAGCCGCGTGGCGGACTTCGTCACGGCCTCGTCGGCCTCGCGCACGGTGCAGATCTCGCACAGCTCTTCCACGTGAGTCAGCTCGTGGCCCTCGCCGTCGTAGAGCCGCATCGAGATGTTGTACGACTTGCCGATCACCGACAGCTCGGTGGACAGCAGACGATTCACCTGCAACGCTCGGAGGGCCTTCGGTAGGCACGAAGCCTGGTTACCGCAAGAGAGCAACTCCTCGCCCAGCCTGCGCTTCGTTTCGGACAGCGTGACCACGTCGCCCAGCTCGCCGTTGGGTCCGCTCGGGCCACTCAACGACGACAGCCCCTTCAGCACCGCCTCATGAAAGCGGTCGCGAAGCTCAGGCGTGTTGCCGCCGCTCTTGAACTGGGGTGCGAGCGCCGCGACGCGCAACGACTGCGCCGCCACCGGGTGCTCGAAGGCAACCAAGCACAGTCCTGCCAAAAAAACGGCGGAAGCCACCCGCATCGTGCCCACGCTAGCACGCCTTCTCGTTCACGTGTCGTCACCGGCGACCAGGCGCTTCACGCGTTCCTCGAGCTCGGTCGCGCTCACGACCCCGCGCTCGAGGAGCACCTCGATCACGGCTCGTAGGCGAACCTCTATGGAGCTCTCGTCGGGCAGCTGCAACAAAGGCTGGGTCGTGGGCTCGATGCCTCGCGTGGCGCTGTCCGCGGTCCGCGGGATCATCTTGGTGATCATCCCGCGGTACGAGCGCTGCAGGGCGACGCGCACCTGACCCAGCGTCGCCACCACCGGCTCGATCACGCAGCCGCAACCGTGCGCGATGTCTTCGAGCGCGAAGGCATCGAGCGGGTCGACCATTGCAAGGCGCAGCGTGCGCTGCGCGTTGTCGTCGGTGTCGACATGAACCGGCACCACCAGGTGGGCCGTCGCGAGATCATGAGAGACCTCACGCAACGCTTCCTCATCGAGCGGCCCGGTCGAGAACCGCGGCAGAGAGAGCCGACTCGCGAGGACATCGGCCATCTGCACCTCGTCGATGGCGTGGTCATCGACCAAGGCCTCGACCAAACGCACCCGACGGCGCAATGCGGAGCGCTTCGCCTCGCGCAACACGGCTTCGCTCACCAGCTGCTCCTCGAGCAGCAGCGCCTCGAGCGACGTCGGACGGTCGACCTTGGACATGGAAGTGCGTAGCATCGCAGACATGTCTTGCCCCGGTAAAGGTCAGTCGGCGACGAAGTACACGCCCGACAGCGGAGGCAGGACCAGCAGCGCCGATGCTGGCTGACCATGGTGCGGGCGCGGCTCGGCCTGGATGGCGCCATTGTTTCCCACGTTCGACCCGCCGTAGATCCCGGCGTCGCTGTTGATGAGCTCCCGCCAGAGACCCGGATGCGGCAGCCCGATGCGGAAGTCGTATCGCACCACCGGCGAGAAGTTGAAGACACAGGCGATGGACGTTCCGGTGGCCGGATCCACGCGCAGGAACGACAGCGTGTTGTGGTCGGCGTCGTCTGCGTCGAGGTAGCGCATGCCCGCAGGCGCGACGTCGCCGGCATAGAGGGCGGGGTGCGCGCGATACACGCGATTGAGGTCGGTCACCAACGCTTGCACGCCCGCGTGCTGGGGATCGTCGAGCAGGTGCCAATCGAGTGAGCGATCATGGTTCCACTCCGTGACCTGCGCGAACTCGCCGCCCATGAAGAGGAGCTTCTTCCCCGAGTGCGCCCACATGAAAGCGTAGAGCGAGCGCAGGTTGGCGAACTTCTGCCAGCGGTCGCCGGACATCTTCTGGTAGAGCGACCCCTTGCCGTGCACCACTTCGTCGTGGCTGAGCGGCAGCACGAAGTTCTCCGAGTACGCGTAGAGGCTGGCGAAGGTGAGATTGCGGTGGTGGTACCGACGGTGGATCGGATCGTGCGCGAAGTACGACAGGGTGTCGTGCATCCAGCCCATGTTCCACTTCATGCTGAAGCCGAGCCCGCCTAGATACGTGGGGCGCGATACCCCGGGCCACGACGTGGACTCTTCCGCGATCATGAGCACGCCGGGGAAACGAGCGTGTGCGCGCTCGTTGAGGTCCTTCAACAGCGAGACGGCCTCGAGGTTCTCGCGACCGCCGTACCGGTTGGGGGCCCACTCGCCAGCCTTGCGGCTGTAGTCGAGGTAAAGCATGGAGGCCACGGCGTCGACGCGCAGCCCGTCGAAGTGGTAGCGCTCGACCAGCTGAAGCGCGCTCGACAGCAAGAACGAGCGCACCTCGTTGCGCCCGTAGTTGAAGATGAACGTGCCCCAGTCGGGGTGCTCGCCGCGCTGGGGATCGAGATGTTCGTAGAGTGCGGTGCCATCGAAGCGACCGAGCGCGAACTCGTCCTTGGGAAAGTGCGCGGGCACCCAGTCGCACAGCACGCCGATGCCGCGAGCGTGCAGGTGATCGACGAGGTAGGCGAGGTCGTCGGGCGAGCCATAACGGGCCGTCGGCGCAAAGTAACCGCTCACCTGATAGCCCCAAGACCCGGTGAATGGGTGCTCGAGGATAGGCAGCAGCTCGACGTGCGTGAAGCCGAGGCGGCTCACGTGCGCGCCGAGGGCATGCGCGAGATCGCGATAGTCGAGCGGCTGATCAGGATGCTCGGGCGATCGACGCCACGAGCCGAGGTGCACCTCGTAGATCGAGAGCGGCGTGCGGAGCGGGTCACGCTGAGCGCGCTGGTGGAGCCAATCCTCGTCGGTGTAGCGATACTGCGGGGTCCACACGCGCGCCGCCGTCTTCGGTGGCGGCTCCATGGCGAGCGCGAGCGGGTCGGCTTTCTCGTGCCGCTTGCCGTCTTGATCGACGATCGAGAACTTGTAGAGAGCATCGTTCCCGATGCGCGGAACGTGGCAGCTCCACACGCCCGAGCTGCCCTGGGCCTCCATCGGGTGCGAGGCCGGGTTCCAGCCGTTCCAGTCACCGATCACGCTCACGGAGCGCGCGGCCGGCGCCCACACCGAGAACG
>JAYUBF010000103.1:0-48506 GCA_043741435.1 Myxococcales bacterium | reverse complement strand
GAATACCGTCGAGCTAGCCAAGCGCTTGATAACCCTGGTACAGGAGCAGTGAACGATGGTCAACTTTGTGAGCGCTATTTCCGAAACGGACTACTAGGGGAACCGCAGTCGGCATCGGCGAAGCACTCCGTGCCCGGATTTTCAGGGAGCTGACACCCCGGCTCACCCGGATCGCAGCAATGTCCTGTACCGAGAGCACATCCGAGGCCGCTCGGACAGGAGCCGGAGAGCCGGCACCCGGCCGCGCAGCTCCGCGTCGATGGGCGACAGAGAATCTCAGGTGGGTCGCAGCCGCGATCGACGCCATCATTCACGGACTCTTGAACTGAACAAAAACACGGCCAGACACAAAAAACTTTACGCGACCACGCAAACGCTCGCGTTCGCCGTCTGCAACACGAGTTGACACTTCGATTGTCCCGACTGCGCTGCAGCGATCCCGGCAGCGGCGATGAGCAATGACGCGCCGACGGAGATCTACGACAAGCAGGGCATCGGCCCTGGCCAGGTTATCTTGCACGCCGACCGCGGCTCGCCCATGAAGGCCAAACCGATGGTCCAACTCATGGCCAGCCTCGACGTGGGGCGCAGCCACTCGAGGCCTCATGTCTCCGACGACAATCCGTTCTCCGAAGCATGCAGCTCGAACGCCTCGACGCCATGGAGCGCGATCTCGAGCGCCTCGATGCGCGCATCGACGAGAAGCTTGCGCCCTATGCCGAGGTCCACGCCCGGATGACGCCAGATCCCCGGCGTCGATCGCATCGTCGCAGCGGTGATCGTGGTGGAGATTGGCGTCGACATGAGCGTCTTCCTTGGTCCCTCGCATCTTGCGTCGTGGCCCGGTGTGTGTCCGAGCAACAACGAGAGCGCCGGGAAGCGTCGCCGCGGGCTTGCGCGCAAGGCAACGTCCACCTGCGCACGATGTTGGTACAAGCAGCAGTCTGCGGCAGCCGCACCAAGGGCTCCTACATCAAGGACAAGTACCACCGGCTCAAGGCACGCATCGGCGGCATGCGGTGCGTGCGCCCTGACAGCTCGCCATCGCGCACAAGATCCTCATCGCCGCCTATCACATGATCCAACGCAACGTCGGCTACACCGAGCTCGGCGACGCCTTCCTCGATCGCAACTCACAGCAGCGTGTCACCAAGGGTCTCGTACGTCGTCTCGAACGCATGGGATACGACGTCGCGCTCACACAGAAGGCTGCATAGTCGCGACGTTGTCTGTTCATTTTCCTGGCTGGGAACTGGGAACTGGGAGCTGGGAACTGGGAACTGGGAGCTGGCAGCGGTTCGACCGACCGAAGACGGAGGAGCGAACAACAAGAGGAGAGCCCGCGTGAGCCCGGCAAAGGAGGACGGCCGCGCGTGGGACGCCCCCTCCGGCCGAGATGCAGACCTCGCAGCGAGTCCGCGAGCTGAATGTCGAGGTCTGCCTGGAGGAGCACGCGGTCTGCCGCGTCTGCGACGGCTTCTCGAGGCAGGAGGGGTGCTCCCACGCGCGGACGGCCGACCAGGGTCACGCCTCGACGAGAATCAGCGGGTGGAGGCGATCAGCCGATCTCGTCGGAGTACGTCATCACCAGGTACATCACGGCTTCGGTGTCGCCTGCGTTGCGATAGACGTGCGCGACGTCGGCTTCGAACAAGATGGCGTCGTTCTCGGCGAGCTGATAACGCTCCTGGCCAATCTCGATCTCGACGCGCCCGCGATTGACCACGAGGTTCTCGATGGTACCCGGGGCGTGAGCACCGGCTTCTTCGACACCGCCCGCCAGCAGCCGGAGCTCGTAGAACTCGACGCGGCGAGGGCCGTCGTACGGAAACAACGCACGCGAGACGAAGCGACCGTCCATCGAGGACAGCTTCTTCGTCGTGGCGGCGTTCAGCACCTGCGTTCCCCCCCGCTGCTGCTCGCTCAGCAGCGCCGAGAACGGCACCTCGAGCGCCTGGGCGATCTTCCACAGCACGTTGATGGTGGGCGCGCTCTGACCGAGCTCGATCTGGCCCAGCATCGAACGTGACACACTCGACACCTGGGCCAGGCGCTCGAGTGACAGGCCCCGTCGCGTGCGCAATCGCCGGAGGTTCTGACCGACGGTTTGGGTGAGGATGCCGCCCGTGGTCTCGACGGGCTCGGAAGGGACGCTGCGCAGGGGACCCCCAGCACGCGGGGTGCGCACCTTCTTCGTGCTCACGGCAGGTACCAGTAATAGACCGGCATCCAGACGAAGCACCACATCGGTGCTGCGGTCTCCGCAGCGACGGGGGCGCGACGCGCACGGCGTCGTTCTTCGAGGTCGATGATCGGGGCCGGTTGCATCGTCGTCTCCTAGATACAAGGACGACTATCCGTTAAAACGGAGACCGGGTCAACTAGCGCGCGACGGCGGCGGAGACGAGCTTCAGCATCTGGTCTTGATCCATGTCCGAGGCAATCGCGTAGCCCACGCCGTGGTCGCGGTAGGTGGCCACGTTGTAGCCGCGCTCGTCGTCGAAGTAGACCTCGCGATCACCGACCTGCATGTGCCGGCGGGCCTCGATGGAGAGCTCCCCCGGATCGAAGATGAAGACGCTGATCTTGTTGCCGTCGACCTCGTAGAGGAGGTACGCCGCCTGGCGATCACGAACGTTGGCGAGACGACCCCCGCGGAAGGCGACCTGTCCGTGGCTACCGCCGAGGCCCACGTTGGTGAAGGCGGGCGGACGCACCGGGAAGTCGACTTTGTCGGCGTACCAACGACGAACCTCGTCACTCCGGCCGGTGATCTCGACGGGCAGGTTGCGTTGGTGCTTGGCAATGACGTCGGCGGTGAGAGGGGCGTGACGACCGCGCGTGAACAGCATGGCGAATGCGATGCCTGCCGCCGCAGCGTACGGCCAGTGACGTGCGGCGCGTACCGCGAGGCTCGCGAGGGGCTGCTTGGCTTCGACCGCCGCCCCCGCTGCGCTGAGTGCGCGATCGAGATGCGAGACCGCGGCCGTCTCGGCGGCGAGCGCATCGTCGAGGCGCCCGCGCAGATCTCTCGGCAACCGCTCACGGGGCGCGACCTGGCGCACGGCTTGTTTCCACGCCGCTTGCTCGCGCACTTTGGTTGCGCAAGAGGCACACGCCGCGAGGTGCTCTTCGAACTCCGCGCGCTCGATCTCGCCGAATTCCTCGTCGAGGTAGGTATCCACGAGGCGCACGCCGGCGCACGCGTCACGCTGAAGCAAGCTGCTCATGACTTCTTCGCACCTGGGAATGCCACGACATTGTCGCGCGCGAGGTCAGGGCCTTCTTTCAGCACGCCCTGCTCGACGGCGTAATCGTGCAAGGCGCGCTGCAGCAAGCGACGGCCGCGATGTAGCCGACTCATCACCGTACCGACGGGGCAGTCCATGATCTCGGCGATCTCTTTGTAGGAAAAGTCCTCGAGGTCGCACAACACGACGGCCATGCGGTAGTCGGAGGGGACCGCGTCGAGCGCGCGACGCACGTCTTCTGACAAGAGGTTCGACGGCAGGAAGCGCTCCGGGTCCTTCGAGGCTTCGCGGTTCTGCTCGCTGATGAGGGAGGGTGCTTCCTCTTCGACCAGTTGATCTCGCACTTCGCGCTCACGCACACGGCGGCGGTACTTGTTGATGAAGGTGTTGGTGAGGATCTTGAACAGCCAGGCCTTGCAATTCGACCCGGCCTCGAAGCGATCGAAGAAGCGGTACGCCGTGAGCACGGTGTCCTGCACCAGATCTTCGGCGTCCCGGGCGTCGCGCGTGTAGCGAAGCGCAGCCCCATAGAGGCTGTTCAGATGACCAAGCGCTTCGTGGGAAAAGCGCGCTTGCCGGCTCACGCCACCTTGCTCCGTCCGGACATCTTGGCCGCTCATGATACCGACAACATGCGTCGGCGTCGGGATATTCCCAGTCGCTAGGCGCTAAACGGCTGATACTGCTGATTGAGTGCGGTGGCGACGGCCTCGTGCGTGACCTTTCCCTGGTAGGTGTTGAGTCCGCGCAAGAGCACGGGATCCTTCATGGCCGCGGTGAGGCCCAGATCGGCAATGCGGACGCCGTAGGCGAGGGTTGCGTTGTTGAGCGCGAACGTGGACGTGCGGGGGACCGCGCCCGGCATGTTGGCGACGCAGTAGTGAACGACGCCGTGGACCATGTACGTCGGGTCGTCGTGGGTCGTGGGACGGCAGGTCTCGATGCAACCGCCTTGATCGACCGCGACGTCCACGATCACGGAGCCCGGCTCCATCTTTTTGATCATGGCCTCGGTGACGAGCCGCGGGGCACGTGCACCAGCGACGAGAACGGCCCCCACGACGACGTCGGCCGTGCGGACAGACTCTTCGATGGAGACCGGATCCGAGTACAGCGTATTGATGCGGCCCTCGTAGATGTCGTCGATGTACGCGAGCGTGTCCGTGTTGACGTCGAGCACGACGACCTGCGCGCCGAGGCCGATGGCCATGCGCGCCGCGTTCTGACCAACGATCCCGCCGCCGATGATCACCACACGGCCACGACGAACACCGGGCACGCCACCGAGGAGGATGCCCTTGCCGCCGCGCTCCTTCTCGAGGTACGTGGCGGCGACCTGGATCGACATGCGGCCCGCAACGGCGGACATCGGCTGCAGGAGCGGCAGCTTGCCCCCCGCGAGCTCGATGGTCTCGTACGCGACGCCGGTGACGCCGCGCTTCAGCATCTCCTCGCCGAGCTTCGGTGCGGCCGCGAGGTGGAGATACGTGTAGACGATCTGCCCTCCGCGCATGCGCGGGTACTCCTCCGGCAGCGGCTCCTTCACCTTGAAGATCATCTCGGCGCGCTTCCACACGTCGTCGGCGGTGGCGACCATCTCGGCACCGGCGGCGCGAAACTCCTCGTCGCTGATCCCGGAGCCCACACCTGCCGAGGTCTGCACGAGCACCTTGTGGCCACGGGTGGTGAGCGTGCGTACACCAGCGGGCACCATCCCGACACGGTACTCGCGGGTCTTCACCTCAGTCGGGACGCCGATGATCATGTTTTTCCTATCTCCTCAGATTTGCCGTCGGTTGCGAAGCAAGCGAGCTGATGGTGTCAACTGGGCGGCGACGTTAGCTTTTGGCCTTCAAAAGTCAATCGAGCCGCAGACGAAATCCCTGTGAGGGCCAAAACACCTCGTGCGATAATGCATGCCTCGTGGTTCGTCCTTCACTCCAGCGAGGCCTCCGGTGATCTCGGCGGTCTCTTCCGAGCGCATCGAGCTCGGGAACGTCGTGTGCCTGAAGCTGGCGGGCATCATCGACGAGAGCCTGGACGCAGCCGCGATCTTCCACGACCTGCCGGCGAACGTCGTGCTCGATCTGCAAGGCATCAAGCGCATCACGTCGTTCGGCGTTCGGCAGTGGTCGGACGCCATGAAGATGTTGAAGTCGAACGTGCAGCACTTGTACCTGTTGCGCGCGCCCTCGTGCTTCATCGACCAACTCAACATGGTGCTCAACTTCGGCGGTCGCTCCGAGGTGATCACCGCGACGGCGCTGTACTTCTGCGAGAAGTGCCAGGAAGAACGTGCGGTCCCCATCGACGTGCTCGGTGACCACGCGCTCCTGCTGAGTGGTGCGGCGCCCGCGGCGCCCTGCCCCACGTGCAGCACGCCGATGGCGCTAGAGGACGACCCGCAGCAAGCCTTCCGCTACGTTGCGAACTACGGCGCGAAGACGCTGAGCGGAGAGGTGGTGTCGTTGCTCGCGCACGAGAAGTTGTACGTCCCGAGTCGCATCGGACCGCCTCCGGAAGAGATGAAGCTGGTCCACGGCGAGGTCACCCTGCTCGTGCTGTCGGGCACCCTCGACCAGCGCTTCCGTCCGCGGCGACTTTCGGCCGGCGTCGAAGGCCAGGTGGTGCTCGACGTGGGAGGCGTGGCCGGCATCGATGCGACCGGCGTGGAGCGTTTCCGTAATCTATTGTCGTCGCTGGAGGAAGCCGGCTCGGTGACGTTGGTCGACGTGGGCGAGCCCTTGCTGCGCGAGATCGCGTCGGGAAACCTGCCGCTGGGCCGCGCGCGCGTCGCGTCCGGGTTGCTGTCGTTCCAGTGTGCCTCGTGCGGTGCCGAGCACCGCGCCACCGTGACGCGCGAGCAAGGCGTGAGCCATCAGCCGCCATGTGATCGCTGCGGGGAGCCGACGAAGTCGGGCACGGCCGCCTCCTGGCTCGCGCGCGCGTTCTCGTCGCAGCCCGAGGGCGCGCTCCCGCCCGCGGTGGCCGAGGTGGTCGCGCGTCGCAGCGAGCTCATGTCACGTGCGCGCGCGGAGTCGGGCGTGCGCGATAGCGTCAGCGCCGATCCAGCCGGTGCGCTCGGTCGCTACCGCGTGCTGCGGCCGCTCTCGCGGGGCGGCATGGCGGAGATTCTCCTCGCCGTGCACGAAGGCATCGGCGGCTTCGAGAAGCTGATCGCCCTCAAGAAGATTCGCCGCAAGCTCCTCGAGCGTCGTCACGTCGCGGTCGAGCTGTTCTTGAACGAAGCGAAGATCGTCGCGAACCTCAACCATCCGAACATCGTGCAGACGTTCGAGGTGGGTGAGCACGGCGGCGACTTGTTCATCGCGATGGAGTACGTGCATGGCGTCGACGCCCGCACGCTCGTGAAGCATCGGGTCGCCCACCCGGCGGCGAAGATCAGCCTCGAGCAGGTGCTCTACATCGGCACGCAGGTCGCCGCGGCGCTCGATCATGCGCACAAGGCGCGCGACCTCTCGGGCAGGCCGCTGCATATCGTGCACCGCGACGTGTCGCTGTCGAACATCGTGTTGGGCTTCGATGGTCAGGTAAAGCTGGTCGACTTCGGCATCGCCACAGCTGCGTCGGTGGCGGCCAAGGACGGGCTCATCGGCAAGTTCTCGTACATGTCGCCGGAGCAGGTGGCGAAGGAGCCGCTCGACGGTCGGTCCGACATCTTCTCGCTCGGCATCGTGCTGGTGGAGATGATCACTGGGGTACCGTTGTTCCGTCGTGGCACGGATGACGAGACGCTGCGCGCGGTGCGTGAAGACTCCGTGCCGTCGCTGGCGCCGTATGGCCTCCTGCCCGAGGCCGAGGAGGTTCTGCGCCGCGCGCTCACTCGCAACCGCGACGAGCGTTACGCAGACGCTCGCGCGTTCGAGCTCGCGCTGCAGTCGGCCTTGCAAAAACACGGCGGGATGAGCGCACACCAGCTGTCGATGCGCATGCGCGAGTTGTTTCCGGAGCTGAGCGCCGCGGCGCCGACCGCGCTGACAGCGGTCGACGCCAGCAAGACCCCTTCGAACACCAGCGACTCGAGCGGGTCGCGCAGATTCGTGCGGCGCTCGAACACGTTTGCTGCCGCGCCCAGCGGGCTCGGCGAGAGCGACAACGACCAAAGCGTGACCTCCGACCTGACGCCGGGCGTGGTCCCCGTCGTCATGCCGCGCGTCGATAGTGTGCCGACGCCGCGCCTCGGCACCGCGCTCGCCGAGGCGACGAGCCCTACGCCCAGCACGGGTGTGAAGCCGCTTGCACCAGCCCAGGCGGGCGAAGGCGTGCACTTCAACCGCAAGGTCGAGCTGGCTCCGCGCGACCAAGACCGCATCGCAGACCCGCCGATCGCTGCGCCGACCCCGCGCCGCGACGAAGGAGGCGCACCCATCGCCTTGATCATCGGTGCCCTGTTGCTCGTCGCTGCGGCCCTGGCGTGGCTGTTCCTGCGGTCGTAAGAGGGTGGCGATGAGCAGCGACGCGAGCTGCGTCGTCGAGCGGGTGAGCGGAGGTGACGCCACGTTCATACGGCTTTCGGGTGCGATCGACGAGGCGCTCGACGTGTCGGCGATCGGTCCGCTCGATCACCCGACCGCGCTCGATCTGTCCGGCGTGGCATCGATCAGCTCCGGCGGCATCGGGCGCTTCACCGCGTTCAGCTCCCTGCGGCCGCCCGGCACGCCGCTTTATCTCGTCGAGTGCCCGCCGTGCATCGTGGACCAGTTGAACCTGGTCCAAGGCTTCGCCGGCAGCGCCGAGGTGTTGTCGGTGCGCGCGGAGTTCTCGTGCACCTCATGTGGTGCGGAGGAACAACAGGTTGTGGATCTGCTCGCGGAGGGTGCGCGCATTCGCAGCGGCAGGCCGCCGATGGTGGTCTGCTCGCGGTGCCAATCGCCGATGCGCCTCGTCGAGGACGATACGTTCCAGTTCGTCGCGCAACGCGGGGTGCGACGCCTCGATTCGCGCACCGCTGCGATGCTGGCGCAGCTGGGGGTGTTCACCGAGTCCGCGCCGGAGCACAAGCCCATCTCGGTGCGCAAGGTCGTGGACGGTGAGGACATGGCTTTGCGCATGGAGGGCGCGTTCGTGGAGTCGACACGGCTCGAGCGCGTCGCCGATACCGAAGGCATCGTGGTGCTGGAGCTGCCTCGGCTCCAGCTCCGTCCTCGAGGGGTCGCTCCCTTCGTGCGCTTCGTGAGCGCGCTCGCCGCCACCTCGAAGGAGCTCGTGGTGAGCGAGGTGCCGCCGCAGCTCGCGCGCTTGTTCGCGGGCGACGAAAAGCTGACCTCCACCATCAAGATCGCATCACTGCTCGCGCCGGTGCGCTGCACCGCGTGCAACGAGCTGGCGCTCGGGAAGATGGTGGTGCACGAGCCGCCGTCCGATCCGCACTGTCCTCGCTGCGGTACGAAGGCACACTGGGCCTCGCCGATCCAGGGCCTGGACCGCCTGCGCTCGGGTGGCTTGCCGTCGGTGTCGGCGCTCTCGTTGCTCGAACGCTGCGATGGCTTGTTCTCGCAGTCGGCGGTCGAGGCGAAGCTGGTGGGACGAACCCCTCAGCCGGCCGAGGAGGAGCTCCCCGCGCAGATCGGTGGCTACAAGATCGTGCGCCCGTTGTCCGCGGGTGGCATGGCCGAGGTGCTGCTGGCGACGCGCAGCAGCCTGGGTGGGGTGGAGAAGCCGATGGCGCTCAAGCGGTTTCGGCGCGAGCTGTTCCAAGCGGCGCCGACTGCGATCGCGATGTTCCTGGCCGAAGCTCGCCTCGCTGCGCAGCTGAGCCACCCGAACGTGGTGCAGATTTTCGACGTGGGTGAGGCCGACGGCGACCTTTTCATCGCGATGGAGCTCATCGATGGACAGGATCTGCGCGAGCTCGTGGAGACTGGCAAGCCGACGCCGGCTCACCTGTGCGCGCACATCGGCCTCGAGATCTCGCGCGCGCTCGCCTACCTCCACAGCGCGCGCGATTTGCGTGGACGCGCGCTGCAGATCGTCCATCGCGACGTGTCCCCGCAGAACCTGTTGGTCGACCGCACGGGCCGCGTGGTGCTCATCGACTTCGGCGTGGCACTCGCGGGGGAGGGAGAGCTGCAGAAGCGACGGCGCGCCGTGGCCGGCAACCTCGCGTACATGTCGCCAGAGCAGTGCTACGGCGAGCCGCTCGATGGTCGATCGGACCTCTTCTCGCTCGGCGTCGTGTTGTGGGAGCTGCTCGCGGCGGCACCGCTGTTTCGTCGCAGCGACGCCCACGCCACGCGCGGTGCGCTCCTGGCCGGCGTCATTCCCCCGTTGCCCGGGGTGCCGGGTCCGCTCGACGATCTGGTGCGGCACTTGTTGCACCCAGATATCGCGGCCCGGCCCGCTTCTGCCGATGAGGTCGCACGCGAGCTCGACGCGATGATCCCGCGCCTCGGTGGCCGCATCACCCCGGCAGAGCTCGCGACGTACATGAGCTTCGCCCTCAAGCCCGGCACCCAAACTGTGGCTCACATCTCCACGCTGGAGGTGGATCCCAGCCCGGCGCCACGCGGATCGATCGATCTACGCTGGCTCTATCTACTCCTGGTGGTCACGCTGCTCGGGCTCGTCGCCTACGCGTCGCTCCGATGAGCGCCAGCAGCACCAGGATCAGCGAGGTCCACGACCCCTTGCCTTTGCCCGAGACCGCGCAGCCACCGGCCGGCGACACCGTCACCACCACCTGAGAAGGCACGCTCAGGAGCGCGCCGTCGTCGACGCGTAGCGCCAGCGTGATCGGCGTGCTGGTCTCGACCTGCGACGCGACGAAGTGCGGCACGGCGGTGTCCGCATCGACCAGTCTCACCGGCGGACCGGCGACCTGGTCCCACGAAAAGTGGAGCGCGGCACCGGTGGCGATGGAGCCGCTGCCGGCCAGCGTCACCGCGTCGCCGCTCTTCTTCGCCTGCGCGGGCCCCGCGTTCGCGGTCGGGGCCTGCGGATCGCACGCATCGCGCTGCGGCACGAAGGACCAGAAGGGCTTGCTGGCGATCCCTTCGAGCGTGATGTCGTCCACGTTCCAACCGGGCGCGCCGGCGAAGCCACCGGCCGTGCCCATGAGAAAGCGCACCTTCACCTGATCGGGATGCGCCGGCAGCTTCACGTCGACCTTCGACTGCACCCACGCGTCCGGATAGCCGAGGCTGGTGTTGCCGTACGCCTGGCGACCGGCGAGGGCGTTGGTGGTCCGTGAGGCATCGAGCGTCGTGTTGTAGTCGACGGTGCCGTACGTCGAGAGGTCTTCCCAGTTGATGCCACCGTCGAGACTGATCTCCACCACCCCACCATCGACATCGGTCATGCGTCGCATCGAGCGACGGAACGACCAGCGATGCTTGAACGCGAGTGAGAAGGTGGTGCCATCGATCTCGAACGCAGCGGAGACGAGCTCGTGGCTCGAGACGAACGCGGAGTTCGGCACCATCCAGTAGCCTTCGCTGGGCGTCTGCACGCGGCTCCACTGCGGGCCTTCGAAGCCGAAGACCTCCCAGCTCGTGCCGTTGGTGTCGACGGTGTCCTTGGTGCTCGAGCCAGGTGCTTCGTCGGCGGCCACGCGCGTGGGCAACTCCTTCTGCGACAAGCGCCCCTTCAACAAGTTCCCCGCGGTGACGAAGATAGAGGTCCGTTCGGCCGCCGTCGTATGGAGGCCGCGCACGGGCACCTTGAGCGTGGTGGACTCGAACGGAAGCAGCGGCGGCACTTTTGCGACACCGCTGTTGTCGAAGACGAGGCCGGTCGAATTCGTGCTGAGGAGCACTGAGGTCTCGGGCAACGACGAGCTGCCGTCGTTGCGTAGCGTGATGGCGACCGAGCCGCGCTCGCCCTCGTCGATCATGCCGTCGTGATCGCAGCTCACACCATCGTCACTCAGCGTGGCGCTGACGATCTGCACGTCGTCGTTGACAGAGAAGCTCTCGCTGACCGGACCGTTGTTGCTGCTGTCGAAGGTCGGACCGGTGGCACCGACCCCTGCACCGCGACGCGCGAACGCCTGCCAGAAAGTCTGGAAGTCTTGCGTGTCGGTCGCGAGCGCTGCCGCCAGCACGGCGTCTCGCGCATCGAGCAACGTGGGCTCGGGTGGCGTGAGCTCGAGCGAGGCGACGAGGTAGCGCTTCATCCGCGACTGCGCGGTGGCAAAGTCGTAGCGCGGGTCGCGCAGGAGCCCCACGTAGCACTCCCACAGCATCGACGCCCACACCTCACCGGTGCTGTGCACCTCGGAGTTGAAGGAGCCATCGCCACCAAAGCTCGACGGTACGTCGCTGGGGAGCGCCACGCCGTCTTGGATGTGCTTGAACGTGAGCGGGTCCTTCGTGAAGTCGACCGAGTAAGGAACGCGTCGAATGCCGAAGTAGAAGCTCGTTCCGCCTCCGAGCGCGGCGTAGGCCGCGAGCGGATAGACGCCTTGCCAGGTCTCGTTGCCAGTCCCTTGCGTGTCCTCCTCGCGCGCGGTGAGCAACAACGCGACGAAGTCGCTCCAGCCCTCGCCGAGACCGCCCGCTTGGTTCGTCACCAGACCGGAGCCATCGCCGATGAGGCGGTTCGACAGCGTGTGGCCCCACTCGTGCGCGACGATGGACGTGTCGAGCGCGCCATCGAGGTCGATCTCGATGGTGCGCTTCATCTCGACGGTGACCCCGGCAGTGATCGCGCCTTCGATGGCTTGCCCATCCGCCAGGTTGAGCGAGAGCACCGGCACGGTGATCTCATTGCTGGTGCCGCCCATGTAGGGCGCGGTGGTGGGTGCATCCGAGCTCGCGACGTTGGCGATGATGACCCCGACGGCGCCTGCCGCCTGCGCGTTCTGCGCCTTTTGCACGAACGAGCACAAGCCGCGATGCACGAGCGCGATCTTGCCCGCGAGGTTGTTGCTGACCGCTTCGCACGCGTCGCTGAGGTCGCCACCTTGGTCGTCGATGGCCAGCCCCACCTGGCCGGTGAGGTCGAACGTGTCCGTGCCGAAGCCACCGATGCCGACGGTGCGAACGCCCGCGATCTCCGCAGGCGCCGTGATGGCGAGCGACGCGTCACCGGTGCCGGAGAACACGAACATCTGAACGACGGCCGATTGCCCATCGCCGGGGGTGTAGGCGTTCGAGTTGTTCTTGCCGCTGTAGTCGAGCGCCTCGGCGTGCAGCGCATCGCCAGCCTGGCCGCCCCGACCGAAGTTGTCGCCCTGGTGGTTGCCGTGCGCCTCGTCGAAGCCGGCGTCGTAGAACCAGTCGTGCATGAAGTTCATCACGTAGAACAGGTGCACGATGGAGGCTTGGGTGTTGATGGCCGTGCCGCCGGGCTGCTGCGTGTGGTCGTAGGCGTAGTCGAACGCGTCAGGTGAAGTGACGAGGCCGCGCGTGTCGGCGGTGCTCGCGCTGAAGCCATCGGGCATCGCGACGTCGGAGTACGCGTCCACGTTGTTGCCGCTGGTGGCGGTGGCGCCCTCGGGTAACCACGGCTCCATGCGGGAGAACGGATAGGCGGAGAGCTTTACCGTCGAGGATGCGCCCAGCGTTGGGCGATAGGTCATCGGCGTCCCGGTCGGGATGGGCTCGGCTGCATTGCCCTGCGGCCCATCGGCGGGGAGCAACGTCTGCGGGTCGGCGAATGCGCGGTACGTGAACTCGGCGTCGCGGCGCAGGTTCGCGTCGAGGCGGATCGTCCCGTCGAGCCCGTCGATGATCAGGCCGCGCGCTGCGCCGTCACGCAGCACGACCTCTGCGTAGTAGGCGGGCACGAGGCGCACCCCGGCGAGCGGGAAGAACACCTTTTTCACCCGCGCGGGGTACTGGAACGAAGGCGCGTCGAAGCGCTCGTAGCCAGCCTGCGCGGGCACGCTGCGCACCGATGATAGATCGACCCCGGCCCGCGCGAGCGCGGCGCGCGCGGACAGCGCATACGGGATCTCGGCGCCATCGATCGAGCGCGCCAGCGTTCCCGAGGCAGAGATGGGCCGCAAGTCGCGGCGAAGCGCCACCTTGAGCTGCGCGTGAAAGATCGGGATGCCATTCACCGTCTGATCGAAGCGCGCGATGATCGGCCCGTTGCCCACGTCGTGAACGTCGGTGAGCTGGCTCGCGGCGAAGGCCTTCTCGTCGAGGCCGTAGGTGGTGCGCAAGCGACGCAGCGCCTGGTGCGCCGCATCCGCCGCCGTCGTGCCCGGTACCGCGCCGTGCTCGTTCAGCCACACGAACGATGGCGAGCCCGAGCGTACCTCACGATGCGCGACGTAGGGCTCGACGATGACGGATGCACCAAGTGGTGAGAGCGAAGGCGAAGGGGAACTACCCGGCGAGGACTGCTGACAGCCCGCGAGCGCCAGACACGTCAACGCGGACAACGAGAACGCTCGAACGTACGACGTCGACATGATGGTACGAGCGACGATCAGTCGGCGGCGGCGATGGTCTCGGCGAGGGTCGCACCCGTCTTCAACGTGTGCTGTACGAACGTGCCGACATCGAGCAGGTCACGCGGCGCGTGACCGGCGGTGATGAGGCGCTCCGACACGTTCTTGAGCACGTCACGGAACTGCTCGTAGGAAGCGCCACCCGGCGTGGACTGGTACTCGATCTTGGTGCCGAGGATGTCGGCCTGAACGAGGAGCAGCTTCGGCTTGATGTAGGCGTGCTCTTTCGGATTGTGGAGCGCGGGGAACAGCGTCGTGAGCGGCCAGCTCGGACGCTTCACGGCACCATCGGTGCCGGCCGAGCGAACGGCGGCCACGAAGGCATCGAAGCGCCCGGCGTGATCGCCGGCACCGTGGAGGAGCTCGCGCAGCGCGCCGACGAAGCCCTGGCGATCCGCTTCCGGGATCTGCTTGAGCGGGAGCGGGCCTTCCATCGGGTGAACGATGGCGGTCTCCTGCAAGAAGGTGAGGATGTTCGCGAACGCGCCCTCCGCTTGCAGCGCCGCGGCAGACAGCACCGAGCCCGCGCGACCGATCGCCGTGTCCCACGAGCCTTCGCTGCCGGCGACACCACGCTCATCGGCGATGAACTTCTCGTCCGTGAAACCACCGGGAAAGGCAGTCACGAAGCGGTCGACCTGCTGCTCGAAGTTCGGACGCTGCGTGGCGCCCGCTTTCTTTTTCGCGCGCGGTCGCGCCTTGTTCGCCTGCGCCGAGCGGTGACCAAGGATGGTCTCGCTGATCGCCGTCGCCTGCGCCGGATCGAGGCTCACCGGAGCGAGAGCTCCCTTGTGGGTCGCAGCGACGATGTGCTCAGCGCCGTCTTCGCAGTGGAGGAAAACCTTGCCGTCACGTTCAGCGACGAGGACGCAACGCCCCCACGTGGGACGCGCCGGATGCTCGTATAGGGTGACGGTGGTTTCGCTCATGATGTACGGGTCTATAGCTGCAACCATTCGACTAGCGCAAGCCCGACGGACATACCGGTCGAGACGGAGATCTTTCCCGTCACAGCTTGCCGACGGACCGCAGCGGGATCCAACCCTCGAGGCCGTTCTGGAGGCGCACGCGCACCCAGTCTTGATCGTGCTCGGTGATGCGCACCTGTAGACCGGCGTGGATGGTGAACGTGGTCTGGTAGTTTGCGTCGGGTCCTTCGTGCACCGCGAGGACCTCGGGCAACACGATGGCTCGCTCTATTACCGTGGTGAGATAGATGCGGCCGGCGAGCAGCGCGCCCGACGCTGCCGAGCCGAGGAACAAGAACACGAGCGCGACCCACAGGGAGACGCGGAGAAAGCCGGGCGCCACGAAGCGCAGCGAGATGAGCACGCCGAACAACGCGACGTAAAGACTCAAGAACAACCAGGCGAGGAACGCGGTGGAATACGGCGCCACGACGCGCACCCAGAACGCGATGCCTTCGGCACCGACCAGGCGATCTTCGGACTTGCGACGTACGGCCTCGCGCGCGGCTTCGAGGTTGAAGCGTGCGTCCTCGGCGCCGACCCCGCTCGGCTCCACCTCGAGCGCGCGCTCGTAGTTGTAGATGGCCGGGCCCAGCGCGCCCTGCTTGTAGTAGGCGTTGCCGAGGTTGTAGTAGAGGTCGGGCGACACGACCCCGAGCGCGACGACCTGCTCGTACGACTGCACCGCGTTCGGAAAGTCACCGTGCAGGAAGGCTTCGTTGCCCCGCTGGAAGATGGCCGTGTGCGAGCTGCCCACGAGCTCGGTCGGTCCATCGGCCGGTGAGGCGATCGCGGGTGCGCACAGGATCGCGCCAAGAACGACGAAGACCAGCAAGCGAGGGAGCTTGGTCATGCGGCCTCCTTGCTGGCTTCCAGGCGTTCGTTCTCGATGAAGCCGAGCAACGTGCGCACGCGGCGCACGGCCGCGCGCATCTCGCCCGGTCCCGACGCCGAGGGGGCGAAGCGTGCGAAGTCGCAGTTCTCGAGCTCGCGCGCGATGGCCTCCGCCGTCTCCTTGCTGAAGCCACTCTGCACGAGGCGCGAACGCAGCTCGTCGTGCGTGTAGGACTCGACCTTGGTGCCGAGCCGGAACTCGAGGTGCTCGTAGATGGCACGCGCGCACTCGGCGAAGAACGCCGGAGGCCGCTGCATCTTGATGTTGTACTCGGCGATCCGCAGGCGACGACGAGCATTGGCGCGCGCGCGGCGACGACGGCTGCGTGGCGTGTCCTTCGCGAGCCGTCGTCGCAGCCCGTCGATGATCAGCACGAGCAGCCAGGTGACCGGCGGCGTGAGCAGCACGATGATGCGCAAGCGCGGACGCTCGAACAGCAGCTCACCGACTCGCATCGACAGCGACGCTCGCGCATGGATGGGACGAATCTGCCGGCTCAGGACATTCTCGCCAGGCGTCCCGGCCGCGCTGGTCTGCACACCCTTCGGGTCGCCTTCGACCTCGACCTCGAGGACCCCCGTGCGCTTCCACTCGTAGTGGCCGGTCGCGGGATCGAAGAATGGCAGCTCGAGCTGCGGGATGGTGAGGCGTCCCCCCCGCAGCGGCGTCATGAGGTACGTGATGACCTTCCTGCCGCTCACCACCGGGCCGCGCTCGAGGGTCTCTTTCACCGTCGGCTCGTAGGCGCGCCAGCCGTCGGGGCCGTCGCCCTTTTCGTACAGCTTCGAGACGCGTGCGCCGTGGACATTGCCCGCGCCGCTCACCGTGACCTTCAACGTCACCGCATCTCCGGCCGCGACGTGGGTTCGATCAACCTCGGCCGTGAGCTCGAACTTGCCCACGTTCGTGGTCGGGAAGTTGGCAGGCTTGCCGTCCGACGGTAGCGGGCGCACATCGATCTCGAGCGCGTTCGATTGCGTGTTCTCCGACGCCGCCGGCGCGAACATGCCCTGCATCGTGGTGACCTCGGCCTTGAGCGCCGTCACCGTGAGCTTGCCGGCCTTGAGCGGAAACAACGCGCGTTGGGTGAGCAACATGACCTGGTAGTCCTTGCCCTTCACGACCTGGCGCTCCCACGCGCGCTGCTGCGGCGTGATGTCCTCGCTCCAGAAATTGTCGGTCTTCGGATCGGCGATGCTGCGGTAGCGCAAGATGTCGCTCGCCGCCCAGAGCCGCCACGACGCATTCACCTGCTCGCCGACGTACACCTTCGGCTTGTCGGTGCTGGCCTCGACGTGGATGTCGTCGTTGGCCCGCAAGTTCTGCGGCGCCGCGATCGGCTCCACCACCTGTCCGTTCGGCGCCACCGAGATCATGTTCTTCGGGATGCCCGAGACGCGAACGGTGATCTGCTTCGTCTTCAGCTCCTGACCGCTCAGCTTGACAACGGCGGGTCCGATGACGAGCGCGCCCTTCTTCTTCGGCTTCAGCAGATAGACGTGCTCGTCCACCATGCGCACGCTCTGCCGACCGTTGATGATCTGCCACGACAGCTGCTGCGCACCATCGACGGCGCGCAAGATCTCGAAGTCGGGCATGCTGGGCGGACGATAGCTATCGAGCGCCGCGTTGCCGTCGCGCTCGAGGCTGACCGTCAACTGCACCGTGTCGGCCATGGTCACGCTGTCCGACGAGATCGTCGCGTTGAACGCGTTGGCGAACGCGGTCCCGACGAGGAACGGCAACAGCACCACTGCAAGAGAAACTTTCTTGATCACCAATCCCTCTTCGCTTTGCGGCCGCCCGCACGCTTCTTCGCAATGTCCTTCTGAACGGTGGGCTCGACGCGTTCGAGGGCGTCGAGGACCGCTTCGGCGTCTTGCTTCTCGAGCTCACGGACCTTCTCCGCCGTTTCGCTGGCGCCCTTGTCCTCGGGCTTGCGCGCGGCTTCTTCGGGCTTCGGCTCGGCCTGCTTTTGATCCTGCTTGGGGTCTGTTTTCTGGTCCTGCTTGGCGTCTTGTTTCTGGTCCTGCTTTTGATCCTGCTTCGGGTCGTTCTTCTGGTCCTGCTGCTTCTGCTCTTTTTGTTCTTTGAGCCGTCGCTGCGCCACCTCGAGGTTCCACTTCGTACGCCGATCGTCGGGACGTAGCGCTAGCGCGCGCTTGTAGGCGTCGATGGCCTCTTTGAACTTCTCTTGCTGGTGCTGCGTGAGGCCGAGATTGTAGTAGGCGTCGGCCTTCACCGCGGGTTCGTGGCCCTCGAGCGACCGCTGCAGCTCGCGTGTGGCTTCCGGCCAGCGCTTGAGTTGCATGAGCGCGCTGCCGCGATCGAAGTGAGCGCTCGCATCGTCGGGCCGCGCCGCGACGGCGCGATCGTAGGCGGCCAGCGCTTCTTCGGGCTTGCCCGCGGCCATCGCCTTGTTCCCGGCCTCGAGGTCTGGATCGGCGCGCTGGAACAGATCGAAGCCGGTGACGAACGGGAATGCGGCGAACAGCAAGACCAGCGCGGCGCCGCGCGGTGCGCCCGGCACGCGCGGCGCGGTGCGAGTGGAACCGGTCGACTCGCGGCCCATCACGGGTGCTGCAGCTTCATTGGCGGGCCCGTCTTCAATCGTGGCGGGCGGGCGTCGCTTGCGATCCCCGATCGCTGCACCGCCCGCGAGCAACACGAACGCCACGAGCACGAACCAGCGACCGATATCCTCGGGCTCCCGCTCGAGGCGCGCTTCTTCCTCCGTGCGCTCGAGGCTGGCGATGGCTTGCTGGACGCGCTCCACGCCGAACTGGTGCGGCTCCATCGTGAAGTACTCCCCGGCGCTCACCGCTGCGATCTTGCGCAAGCCTTCCGCGTCGATCCCCACTCGCACGGGCTCACCATCGGCACCGGTGAGGTAGCCATTGGCCTTGCCGTTCTCGTCGGTGAGTGGCACGAACGGCCGGTCGCCCGAGCCGATGGCCACCGCATAGATGTGGATGCCGTGTTGCGCTGCGCGCTTGGCCGCGTCGAGCCCGCGGGCCTCGGTGTCTTCGCCATCGGTGATGAGCAAGATCACCTGCGCAGGCTTGCGGCGACCTTGCGCAGTTCGCGCCGACGATCGATCCAGCAGCTCCTGGGCCGCGCCGATCGCCCGACCGAGGTCGGTGCCGCCCACCGGCATGTCCGACGGCTCCAGATCGCGCCAGAACAGCTTGGCTGCTTCGTAGTCGGTGGTGAGCGGATACGAGAGCGTCTCGCCGGCGAAGGCGACGAGCCCCACCCGATCGCCCTTCAGCTCGTCGAGGAGGCGCGACACCTCGGCCTTGGCGCGATCGAGCCGCGATGGATAGATGTCGCGCGCGAGCATAGACCGGGACAGATCGAGCGCCACCACGAGGTCCAGCCCGCGGCTCTCGTTGAGCCGCGCACGACCGGCTGCCTGTGGACCCGCGAGCGCCAGCGCCAGCGCACCCGCCGCGGCCACGAGACAGACGGACTGCAGCCGGCGCCTCACCGGCGACAGGCTGAGGATCATCTGCGCGATCATCGGCAGGTGACCGATGCGCTCGAGCACACGCTGCCGCCGCTGACCATCGAGCGCGAACGCGATCACCAGCAACGGCACCACGCCAATCAGCCATAGCAGCTTCGGGGAAGCGAGGCTCACGGGAACCTCCGGAAGCGCGTGAGCAACAACGCCACCTCGAGCAACAACAGACCCATCGCCGGGAACACGAAGAACGGGAACAGCTCCACGTAGCGCGGGGTGTGCGAGCGCAGGCGCGAGCGCTCGAGATCTTCCAGGATCGCCTGGAAGCGCTTCTCGAGCGCGTCGGTGTCGGTGGCGAGATACGGCATGCCGCCGGTCATGCCGGCGATCTCCTCGAGCAGCTTCGGATTCACCGGATGACGAGGCGCGTTCATCACGACCTGGCCGTTGCGATCGGTGCCGGCCGGCAGCTGCTCCGCCGCGTCGCTGCCGATGAGGATGGTGAAGATTCGCACGCCGAACGTCTGCGCGTAGCGCGCGGCCTGGCGTGGATCGAGCCGCGAGGCGTTGTCGTCGCCGTCGGTGACGAGCACGATGACGCGCGAGCGCGCGGTGGACTTTCGCAAGCGATTGAGCGCGGTGCCGATGGCGTTGCCGATCGCCGTGCCGCGGCCGTCGATGAGGCCCAGCCGCACTTCCGCGAGGAGGATGCGCACCGCCGTGGTGTCGAGCGTCAGCGGCGCCTGGGTGAACGCCTCCGAGCCGAAGATGACGAGCCCGATGCGATCGCTCTGGCGGCGCGAGATGAAGCGATCGAGCACGCGCTTGGCAGCCCCGATGCGATCGGGGAGCAGATCGGTCTCGGACATCGAGGCCGACACGTCGAGCGCGATGACGATATCGATGCCCTCGACCTCCGACGCATCCGTCGACAACCGTTGGGGACGCAGCAAGGCAAGCACGAGCAACCCGACGGAGAGGATGCGCAACACGTCGGGCAGATGACGCAACCGAGCGACCCAACCCTCCGGTGTCGCGCCGAGCTCGCGCACGCGCGAGAACTGCACCGTCGCTGCGCGCTTCCGATCGCGCGAGAGCCGCATCCATGCGAGCCAGGGCACCACCAGCATCAGCCACCACGCCCACGACTGGCGCAGGTGGACGTCGGGCTCCCGGAACAAGCGCCATGCGTAGGCCGCGAAGGGCGACGCCAGGAGCAACAACAAGAGATAAGGCGCCGCCGGGCGCAAGCGCTCCTTGAGCGTCACTCGGTCCCCTCCCGGTCGCGCTTGGCTTCAGCGTCGGCCGCGATCGGCATGGGTGGGCGCACGGCACCGCCCAGCATCTCGGCAGCGGTCTCGAGGCGCGGCGCTGTCGACAGCACGATCGTGCGTGCGGCCTCGAGCAACGTGAGCGCGTCGCCGTCGGTCGAGCCGGTCTTGGCGAACTTGATGAGATCCGTCTCCTCGACGAAGCGCACCACCTCGGAGCCGGGCTGCGCCAGGTGTGGCGCGAAGCGCTGAAGCTCCGACATGAGCTCGGTGGTGGTGAGCTCGAGCGAATCGAAGCCGTAGCGAGCGCCGAGATAGGCGCGCACGATTTCGGCGGTCTCGAACGCGAACGGCCGATACCCCTCGAGCTCGAAGTGGCCGCGTGCGCGGATGGCCTCGAGCCGCTCGATGGCGATCTCCCCGGGTGGACGCGACGGCACCACCGGCCCGGTCATGGTGCGAGGCCGCCTACGCATGCGCCGCAACATGCGACGGAAGACGAGACCGACGAAGACGACACCGAGGAGCCCAGCGAGGGCATACGCAGCACGCAGCACGCGGAGATCCTCGATCAACGAGGTGCGCGGACCGCGCGCGGGCTGCGGATCCGGAATGGCGCTGGTCTCGTCGACCAGCGCTTTGATGGTGAGTGGCAATGGCTCGGTGGAGACGGTGCGCAGGTCTCCGCGCGGATCGAGGTAGGTGAGCGGCAGCGGCGGTACCTCGGAGGGCCCGACCTCGTACGCCGCGATGTAGAGGATGTAGCGGAACGACCGGCGACCATCGCCAAGATCGCGGCCGCTGGCCTCGCTGTCGTCGCGCTCGAGGAGCTCCACGTTGCCGAGCTCGAGCTTCTGCGCGAGGTTCACCGCTTGTCCGGAACGCGCGATGGCCGTGATGGTGAGCGCGAGGCGGTCGCCGACGTACGCTTCACTGCGATCGACCGACGCACCGACGGTGGGCGCATCGGGATCGGTACTCAGATCTTGCGCGCGTACGAGCGACGGCGACAGGGCAGTCGCCGCGAGCACCACGCCGAGAGCAAGCGACCTCACCGCCGCAGCCTCCGCTCCCGCGCTCGGAAGAAGGCGAGCAGCGGACCGATGTAGGGGCGATCGGTGCGCACGGCCACGGAGTCCATGTCGAGACGACGGAACAACGCCTCGCGCTCGCGATCGCCGCGCTTGGCCAGCGCCGTATAGCGCTCGCGGCCCGGACCGCTCGTGTCGAAACAAACGACCTCGCCCGTCTCGAGATCCTCGAAGTACGCGAGGCCCACCTTGGGGAGCTGTTCCTCGAACGGATCGCTAATGGTGACCGGCACGACGTCGTGGCGACGTTGCGCGATGCGCAGCGCCTTGTCGAAGCTGGCCGCTCCCCCGTCGACGATGAAGTCGGAGATGAGGAACGCGACCGACTTACGACGCGTCACGCGCACGAGCATCTCGAGCGGCGCCTTGAGATCCGTCTTCGTGGAGCTCGGTTGGAACGACAAGATCTCCGACACCAGCGCGAGGACGTGCTTCTTGCCCTTCTTCGGAGGCACGAAGCGCTCGACACGATCGGTGAAGATCATGAGGCCGATGCGATCGTTGTTCTTGATCGCGGAGAACGCGAGCAGCGCTGCGATCTCCGCCGCCACCTCGCGCTTCTTCTGCTCGCGCGAGCCGAACGCGCCGGAGCCCGAGGCGTCGACGAGCAGCATCACCGTCATCTCGCGCTCTTCGACGAACAACTTCACGTACGCATCGTCCATGCGAGCCGTGACATTCCAGTCGATCAAGCGAACGTCGTCGCCGGGCTGATACTGCCGCACCTCGGAGAACGCCATGCCGAGGCCCTTGAACACCGAATGATAAGCGCCAGCGAGCAGGTTCTGCGCCTGCCGCGCCGTGACGATCTCGATACGGCGGATCTTCTTGAGGAGCTCGCGGGTCAGCACGGGTGCAAAGCCTCGACCACGTTGCGCTACGGGACCTCGACGTGCTCGAACAGCCTTCGCACGATCTCCTCGGACGTCACGTTCTCGGCTTCCGCTTCGTAGGTGAGGTTCACGCGGTGGCGCAGGATGTCGAGGCCCACGCTCTTGATGTCCTCGGGCGTGACATAGCCGCGACGACGGAGGAACGCATGCGCGCGCGCTGCCATATTGAGGAAGATGGAGGCGCGCGGGCTGGCGCCGTACTGAATGAAGACCGCGAGGTCCTTGAGGCCGTACGCGCCTGGATCGCGCGTGGCGTGCACGACGTTGACGATGTAATCGCGGATCTTGTCGTCGATGTAGATCTGTTGGATGACGTCACGTGCCGACTTCAAGTCTTCCGGCGTGGCGACGACCTCGGCTCGTTGGTTCGCCGACACCGACGTCATGCGATCCATGATCTCGCGCTCCTCGCTCTTCTGCGGGTAGCCGACCTTGACCATCAGCATGAAGCGGTCGAGCTGTGCTTCCGGCAGGGCGTAGGTGCCTTCCTGCTCGATCGGGTTCTGCGTCGCCAGGACGAGGAACGGATCGGGCAGCTTGTGGGTCTCGTCGCCGATGGTGACCTGGCGCTCTTGCATCGCCTCGAGCAACGCCGACTGCACCTTGGCCGGCGCGCGGTTGATCTCATCGGCGAGGATTAGGTTGGCGAACACCGGCCCGCGCTTGCTGCGGAACTCCTGCGTCGCCGGGTTGTAGATAGTGGTGCCGATCAGATCGGCGGGCAGAAGATCCGGCGTGAACTGCATGCGCTGGAACTTGAGCTTGATGCAGTCCGCCACCGTCTTCACGGTGAGCGTCTTCGCGAGGCCAGGCACGCCTTCTAGGAGGACGTGTCCGCCCGTGAGGAGACCGATCATGATGCGTTCGACCATGTAGCGCTGGCCGACGATCACCTTGCCCATCTCGGCCATCAGCCGCTCGGTGAATGCCGACTCTTTCTGGACCAGCTCGTTGATGACTTTGACGTCGTACGCCATGGGGCTTTCAGATATCACCCCGTGACGATCGTGGCTAGTAAAGCAAACGTAGCCGCACGGCGAAATGCTATGATGGCGGCGTGCGTGCTCTGGCCATGGTGATTCGCGGTTACGCGTTGCCCACGTCGCTGCTGGTCGCTGCCATGGCCACCGCTGCGAGCTGCGGTCCGAAGCAGGACGCGTTCGTGGAAGAAGGCGATGGCACGGTGATGCCCCCTGGGATGCCGTCGGAGAACGGGCCTTCTTCACCGCTGATGGTCGGCGGCACCGCGCGGGTGACAGCGGACTTCCTCAACCTGCGCACCGCGGCGGGAACGTCGGCGACGATCCTCACCGAGATGCCCTGCGGCGCGAGCGTCACCGTTCTCGATGGGCCTTCGACCGGCACCACCAGTGGTTGGTGGCAGGTCAGCTACACGAGCGGCGCGAGCTACACCGGCTGGGCATCCGGAAAGTACCTCATCGAGGCGAGCGACTTCGTCGCCGAGAGCTGCGGCTCCACGGCGCCCATGGTCGACGGGGGCAGCAGCGGCATGGTCCTGCCCGCGGTCGTCAGCGACATCTTCGATCGCGCCAAGCTGGGCGTGGGCTACTCCTACTGGTGGGGGCACGGCGCGTGGCGCAGCGATGGGTTCAACATCGGCAGCTGCAGCGGCAATTGTCCGAGCTGCACGCACAGCGGCTCATACGGCGCCGATTGCTCCGGCTTCATGGCGCAGGTGTGGCAGGTGCCGAGCCCGAGCGCGCTGGCCGTCGACCAGCATCCGTTCACCAGCGAGAACTTCTATTACGACCAGACCTACTGGACCCAGGTCGGCCGCGCCGGGCTCACCGCTGCAGACGCACTGGTCCGTCGCTCCGGCGGCTCCGGCCACGTGGCGCTCGTCGAGTCCGCCGACGATCCGTACGGCGACGTCTGGGTCTACGAGGCCCGTGGTTGCGCGAGCGGCATCACCCACGATCTGCGTTCGTTCGACTCGAGCTATCGCGCCATCCGGCGCAAAGGGCTGTGATGGGGTGGCGCCGCACTGATTGACATCGCCAGATCCGCCAGGTAGATCCGCGTCATGACACTTTCTCGCGAAGATCCACGCTTCTGGGACATTCGGACCGTGGAGCGACGGATCCGGAAGGGCATCCTCACCAAGAAGGAAGTCGAGAAGCACGTGAAGGGCCTCGACGACTCGAAGGACCGCGTCGCTCCGCCTCCGGCCGACGACGATCCCAGCGTCGGGTAGCGATCATGAGCGACGACGAGCAGATTCCAACGGACTTTTCGTCGCTGCTCTTGTCGCTGGCTTCGTCCGCCCTCGTGCACCTCGGCGAGATGGAGCATCCGGACGACGCAGCCACGGCCAAGAACCTCCACCTGGCCAAGCAGACACTCGACATCCTCGCGATGCTGCAGGCAAAGACGCGCGGCAATCTCACCGACGACGAGGGCAAGCTCCTCGAGCAGCTGTTGTACGAGCTGCGCATGAAGTACGTGGCGGCTCGTGCCTAGCCGTCGTCGGTTCGTCGCGGTCGCTGTTGCCGCCGTCGTCCAAATGGGTGGTTGCAGCCCGCAAACGCAAACCTCGCCCTCGCCCTTGCCATTGGCATCACCGTCGCCCTCGCCATTGGGGGGCGCCATCGCGCACGCGGCACCGCCAACGCCCGTGGTCCCGGTACCTGGCGCGCCGAGCTCTTTCGTCGAGCTGGTGAAGCGTGCACGAGGGTCGGTGGTGAACATCCACACCACCGCGCTGGTGAAGCAGCGCCCCGTCGCGGTGTTTCCGTTCGGCGAAAACAGCCCGTTCTATCGCCTGGTGCAGCCACCGGCGGAGCGCGCGCAGTCGCTCGGCACCGGCTTCATCATCTCGGCGACCGGCGAGATCATCACGAACAACCACGTGGTCGCGCCCGAAGAGCTGGGGGGCCGCGTCGCCGACGAGATCATGGTGCAGCTCGAGGACAAGCGTCAGTTCAAGGCGCGCCTCATCGCGCGAGATCCCGACACCGAGGTTGCGCTCCTCAAAATCGACGCCACCGACCTTCAGGTGGCTCCGCTCGGCGACTCGGATGCGCTCGAGGTCGGCGAATGGGTCGTCGCCATCGGTGAGCCGTACGGTCTGCAATCGACGGTGACCGCGGGCATCGTGAGCGCCAAGGGTCGTCGTGGTGACGAGCTCGGTCGCATGAACCAGGGCTACTGGGACTTCATCCAGACCGACGCTGCCATAAACCCCGGCAACTCCGGCGGACCGCTCCTCAACATGCGGGGAGAGGTGGTGGGGATCAACACCGCGATAAAGGCGCAGGCCCAGGGCCTCGCGTTCGCGGTCCCCATCACGATGGCGAAGCGGGTCATCGCCGATCTGAAGACGCACGGCAAGGTGCAGCGCGGCTGGCTCGGTTTGAAGACGATCGATCCGCGCTCGGTGGGTCTGGCGCTCCCGGCCGGCGCCCTCGTCGCTGGCGTGTATCGCGGGAGCCCGGCGCAGCGCGCGGGTCTTCAGCAGGGCGACATCATCGTGAAGCTCGACGACGTGATCATCGACGACGCGGAGCGTTTGCGCTGGTTGCAGGCCAACGCCGGTATCGGCAAGCAGGTGAAGCTCACTGTGATTCGCGGACGCGAGCAGCACGTGGTCGCGCTCACGACCGTGCTTCAGCCCGATTGATGGAATTCAACTGGACCGCCTTCTGGGTGACGGTGTCGTTCGCGGTGATCTTCGTGCTGTCGTACCTGGTCTACAAGCAAGGGCCGCCGCCCGGCGATCGCTGATGACTTCCGTTCGGCTCACTGTGGTCATTCGACCCCAGCCTGCCTAGGATTTGCCAGCACTTGGTGCCGATCGAGCGTTGGATCGCGCGTTGCATCGACTGGTTGGCAACACCCCCAACAGGAGTTTCAAATGCGCTTCGTCCATCGTGTTCTCGTCGGCGGTCTCATGCTCAGTCTCTCCGCACCGGTCTTCGCCGCCCGCCCTGCACCTGCTCTGCGGGGCAAGGCCGTGAAGGTCGGCGCATCCACAGCGAGGATCGGCAAGGCGGTCAGGTCGCCCTTCCGTTATATGACGGCGATGAAGAACTTCGAAGACGGCGAGTTCGCGACCGTCCGCAACCTCCTCGGCAAGCTGAAGACGGGCGCACTCGCGACCTCCTTCGTCGACAAGGAGCACACGGATCGAATCGACCACGTCGATCTCAACGCGCTCGATCGACGTTTCGTCAACTCACCTGAGTACCAGGCGTACGAGTCCTCGTCGCTGGCCCAGGCCGTCTGGCAGAAGCAGAACCCTGGGAACGCGCACAGAGTTGCGGGGATCCCGAGTGATATCATTCGCGCACGCGATGAGGCTTTCCGCCGCATCTTCAACGAGTTCCCTGACCTGAGGGACAACATGTATTCGGTCGTCGAGATGAACCCGAGTGAGCGCGCGGCGTATCCGATTCGTCGTGAGGTCCCAACCCAGGAAGCGGCGAGCCCGGTTCATGCCGCGGTCGCGAGCATGAAGGATCGCACCGACGCCTCGCCCGCGACGAAGCGAATGCTGGCCAAGGCGCTCGACAATCCCCTGACCCTCGCGCTCGTCATGCAGGTTGGCGCTCGCGCGGAGACGCAGGCCAACATCGGCAAGGGGACCAACGAGACCCAACGTGCCGCCGCGAGGATCTACGACGGCATCGCCACGATCTTGCAGGCGCAGGACCGCGAGTGGCACGGCCCGGGCCTCGCGCACCACTTCCGGAACGAGGATCCGCTGTTCAAGTTCAAGGTGAGCCGCATGTGGAGCAACACCACGGCGCGCGCGGATCAGATCAAGAGCCTTCCGCGCGAGCAGATCATGGAAGCCGCGAAGGGCGTCCTCACGAAGGCCGAGCTCAACGAAGCGATCATCGGCCTCGATCTCTAGCTACGACGTTCGACCTCGGGGCAACGGGCGATCAGCAGCACATTGCCCGGGTGCAGCTTGCCCGCCACTTCGTCCTGCGACACCGACAGGTTGAGCGCACGCAGATCGGCCTCGAGGTCGGCGATGGGGCGGAACTTCACGGCCGGACCGCGATTCCAACCGAGCTTCGTCACGATCGACTCGCCGAGACGAGTGAACATGGAGCTGCCCTTGCGCGCGCCATCGCCTTCACGCACGAGCAGCGTGCCGCCCGCATTGAGCGAGGCCACACAACGTGCGAGCAATGCGCGTTGCGTCTCCACGTCGTAGTAGTGCAAGACGTCGACGAGCGTGATGGCGTCACAGGCGGGAATGACGACCTCGCGGGCATCGCCCACCAGCACCTCGACACCGTCGAGCCCCGCCGCCGCACGCGCACCGGCCTCCGCCTTCTTCTGATCCCACTCGATGCCGCGCGCGGTGCGACCGTGGCCGAGCAGCCCGAGCAAGATGGGCAACATGCCGAGACCCGTGCCTAGATCGACGGTGAACGCGCCCGGTGAGATGCGTGATGCGATCGCGCGATAGCAAGGATCCATCACGTACTTCATGCGCGCGTACCACTTGAAGCGACCGGGCTCCCGATCGTAGCGACGGCGCGCGAGCTCGATAGCGTCGTCGAGCGGGTCCGGCGGCGGCGGCTTGCGATACGCCAGCACCACCCACGCGATGCCGCCCACGACGATGCCGAGCGCGGCACCGAGCACCGTGCCGCCCACGAGCCAGGCCTTGAAGAAGCGATGCATGAGCACGCGCACCGACTCGTGGCGGAAGACGTCGCGATCCATGGCGAGGAAGCGACCGTGCAAGATGCGCTCGCCTATCTGGATCGACGCGGCACCGACGAACGGGATGAGCGGTGGCGTGGAGACGTGCGCCGCGCCGTACACGATGAGGAAGTTGAGGCCGAGCAGCAGCGAGAGGCCGAGGCACATTCCCAGATGAAGACCGTACAAGGGGGAGCACCCGATGATGGCGCCCACGAAGATGGCCGCCGCCACCCGAGCAGGCGTGCGGTGCTCCGACAACATCATGGCGGCGAGCGCGCGCACCCACTTGCGCATGCCGGACACGACTACAGCGCCTCGATGAACTGCGCGATGACCGTCATGGGACCGCGTTCCGGAAAGTAGACCGTGAGCTTGAGGTTCTTGCCGCCCCCCGAGAGAGCGCGCACCTCGCCCTCGCCGAACTTGGCGTGACGCACCCGCTGGCCGAGGCGGAACTGCACGGTCTCGCCGTCGTGGTGGCCACCATGCTCCGGCTCGTATTCGACGGAGATGCCTGCGTCGCGGCGCACGGTGGTGACCTGCCGCTGCGATTTCTGCGCGGCGTACTGCGTGGACGAATTGGCCAGCCAGGCGGAGCGCTTGGGCGGCGCCGCGACGGGGCGTGCGATGCACGCGTCGGGGATATCGTCGATGAAGCGACTCTCGCGGAACGGCGGCGCCTCGCGCCCGAACAGGCGACGATAGCGCGCATTGGAGAGGAACAAGCGCTCGCGGGCGCGGGTGATGGACACGTAGGCGAGGCGGCGCTCCTCCGCGATCGCCTTTTGGTCTTCGCCGTTGCGCAGCGACGGGAACACGCCCTCCTCGAGCCCGGTGACAAAGACGACCGGGAACTCGAGCCCCTTGGCCGCGTGCACGGTCATGAGCGTCACGCCCTTCGAGGTGCTGTCGGCCGGCGCGACCAGCGACACGAGCTCCAGATAATCGACGAGCTGGGTCGGCTCGCCCGTCTTCTCGCGCTCCGACAGGAAGTCGCGCATGGAGCCGACGAGCTCCATGAGGTTCTCCACGCGCGCCTCGTCCTCGTGGTCGCCCGACGCCGTGAGCGACTCGAGGTACCCCGACTTCTCGAGCACCACGTCGGCAAGCGCATCGATGGGCAGATCGGCGGTTCGCAGCTCTTCGATCCTCGCGACGAACTGCGCGAGCTTCCGGCGCGGGCCCGGGCCGATCTCGCCCGACGAGTTGGACCTGCGCATCGCCTCCCACACGCTGATCCCGGCGCGTCGCGCCAGGTCGACGACCTTGTCGAACGTGGTCTCGCCGATGCCGCGCGCGGGCCGGTTGATGATGCGGCCGAGGGAGATCTCATCGTCGGGGTTCACGATGACCCGCAGGTACGCGAGCAGATCTTTCACCTCGGCGCGATCGAAGAAGCGCACGCCACCGACGATGGTGTACGCAAGGTCGGCGGCACGCAGCGCCTCTTCCAGGGCACGTGATTGGGCGTGGGTGCGATAGAAGACGGCGAAGTCGTCGGGGCCTTTGCCTTCCTCGTTCTCGAGACGCCGGATCGCGCGCACCACCCACTCGGCCTCGCGACGCTCGTCCTCGGCGGTGAAGTACAAGATGGGCTCGCCGCCTTGTTGCTCGGTGAAGAGCCGCTTCTCTTTGCGCTCCCAGTTCTTCGCGATGACCGCGTTCGCCGCGTCGAGGATGGTCTGCGTGGAGCGATAATTTTGCTCGAGCTTCACCACGTGCGCGCCTGGATGGTCGCGCTCGAAGTCGAGGATGTTGCGCACGTCGGCACCGCGCCACGCGTAGATGGATTGATCGTCGTCACCGACGACACAGAGGTTTCCGTAGCCGGCCGCGAGGTGGCGCACGAGGTCGTACTGCACGCGGTTGGTGTCCTGGAACTCGTCGACCAGGACGTGCTCCCACTTGCCGGCGAGATGCGGGCCCACCGTCTCGTGGCTGCACAGCCGCAACGTCTTCCAGAGTAGATCTCCGAAGTCGACCCCACCGGACTGCTCGATGCGCTCCTGATAGATTGGATAGACGCGCGCGACGATGTCGGTGAAGTAGTCCTCGCCGACGTACTCGGCCGGACCCATGCCGTTGTTTTTCGCCCCGTCGATCGCGGAGAGGATCTGTCGTGGCGTCGCGTAGCGATCGGCGATGCCCTGCTCCTTCAAGATGCGGCCGACGACCTTCTTCTGGTCGTCGTCGTCGAAGATCGTAAAGTCCTTCTTGAGGCCGGCGGCCTCTGCGTTCTGGCGGAGGATGCGCGCGCAGGTGGAGTGGAAGGTGCCGATCCACATGCCCTTCACGCGGTCACCAACGAGGCGCTCCACGCGCTCGCGCATCTCGCCGGCCGCTTTGTTGGTGAACGTGACCGCGAGGATGCGCCAAGGTGCCACCCCTCGTCGCAGGAGTTCTGCGATGCGCTGGGTGATGACGCGGGTCTTGCCGGAGCCGGCACCGGCGAGGATGAGGATCGGTCCTTCGCCATGCGCGACCGCCGCCGCCTGAGGCTCGTTGAGGCCAATGGCTTGCATCGGCCCCGTTATGCCACAGCGCGACGCCGACGCGAGGGCGAACTATTTGGCGCGATGGCCGGCCGCCTGCCGGTGATCGGCCCCGATGATGCGACTACCCCACACACGCTGTTGGATGGCCACCCCGACGCGGTCTTCACGAACGGCCGGCCCACGCGGGCATCGTCGATCGCGTGGCGCAACAGGCAACGGGAAACAGGCAACGGGCAACGGGTCGAATACAGCAACAGGCAACAGGTCGAACACAGCGACAGGTCGAACACAGCGACAGGTGACGCTCCGACCATTGCCTGTTGCCGCCCGCCGGTTCCCTGTTCCCTGAGCCGTGAAACGATGCGCGCCCGGAACTAGCTCTTCCGCTTTTTGCCGCCACCGCCACCACTGCCGCCGTGCGAGGCGAGGTATTCGTCGTAGGTCCCGCGGAAGTCGACGAGGCGCTTGTCCTCGAATACGAACAGGCGCGTGGCGAAGGTATCGATGAGATCGTGGTCGTGGGTGACCACGAACGCGGTGCCGTCGAACTTCTGGAGCGCATCACCCAGCGCGACGATGGACTCGAGGTCGAGGTGGTTGGTGGGCTCGTCGAGCACCAGCACGCTGTTCTGCTGCAGCATCAGCTTCGCGAAGAGCAGGCGCACCGTCTCACCGCCCGAGAGCGCAGCCGTGGGCTTCTTCCCCTCTTCACCCTTGAACAACATCTTGCCGAGCAGGCCGCGAATGTCTTGCAAGTGCGCGCGCTCGTCGAAGGCGTGCAGGTATTCGTCGACCGTCTTGCCGGCGGGGATCGAGTGGCCATGGTCCTGCGCGATGTAGCCGATGGTCACCTCGTGGCCCCACGCGAGCTTGCCGTCGTCGGGCGGGAGCTCGCCGACGAGCATGCGGCACAAGGTCGTCTTGCCGACGCCGTTGCCTCCGATGATCGCGACCTTCTCGCCCTTCAGCACGAGCGGGCTGAAGGCCTTGCAGACTTCCACGTCCGGCCACTTCTTCGACAAGCGATCGAGCGTGAGGGTCTGCTTGCCCGACGGCTTCTTCACGAGGAACTGGATGAACGGGCGCTCGATGTTGGAGCGCTTGAGATCGACGAGCTGCAACTTGTCGATCTGCTTCTTGCGGCTCTGCACCTGGGAAGCGCGCGTGCCGGCACCGAAGCGCGCGACGAAGTCCTGCAGCTGCGAGATCTTCTTCTGCCGGTCCTGGTTCTCCGACTCGACGCGGCCGCGCACCTGGCTCTTCGCTTCGACCATGTCGTCGTAGCCGCCGGTGTAGGTGATGATGGTGTTGTAGTCGATGTCGGCGACGTGCGTGCAGATCGCATTCAGGAAGTGGCGATCGTGCGAGATGGTGATGAGCACGCCCTCGTAGTCCGACAAGAACCCTTCGAGCCAACGGATGGAGTCGAGGTCGAGGTTGTTGGTGGGCTCGTCGAGCAGCAGGACCTCGGGCTTGCCGAAGAGGGCCTGCGCGAGGAGCACGCGGAGCTTCAGGCCACCGGCCAGCTCCTTCATCGGGCCCTCGAGCGCGCTCGTCGGGATGCCGAGCCCGGAGAGGAGCAGGCCCGCGTCGGACTCGGCGCTGTAGCCGTCTTCCTCGGCGATTACGACCTCGAGCTCGCCGAGCCGCGTGCCCAGCACCTCGTCGATGTCGGGCATCGCGAGGATCTTTTCCTTCTCCACCATGGTCGCCCAGAGGCGCTTGCCGCCCTGGAGCACCACGTCGAGGACGCGCTGGTCCTCGTAGCCGAACTGATCCTGCTTGAGGACGGAGGTCTTCGCCGGGCGGGACACGTTCCCGGTGTCGGGATCGAGGTGTCCGGCGAGGATCTTCATGAACGTCGATTTACCCGCTCCGTTCGGCCCGGTGAGGCCGTAGCGCTTGCCGGCGGTGAAATTGACGGTGACGTCTTCGAACAGCTTCTTGGCGCCGTACGACTTGGTTACGTTGCTGACTTGGAGGTTGGCCATCTAAATTACCGATCCATGTTGAGTTGATCCGCTCTCGGCCAGGCAAGCCTGGCCTTCGCTCACGTCGCTTCGCTCTGCAGAATGGAGTCAACATGGCTCTTGTGGGGGGCGGGTTATACGTCTTCCTGCCCTCCAATGGTGAGCGGCGTGCGTTAGCACTTGCCTTCACCGTGAGGCGCCCTGTTAAAGTAGAGAATTGGAGGCTTGCCAACCATGGCCAAGGGACAGGTAAAGAAGGCGACCAGCAACAAGCCCAAGCTGTCGACGGCGGAGAAGCAAAAGAAGAAGGCCGACAAGAAGAAGACGAAGCAGGGCTGATAGGTTTCGACCGGAGGATAGAACATGGGAGCTGGAACCAGGTTGTACGTTGGGAATTTGTCCTTTGGGACGTCGGAAGCCGCTCTGCGCACGGCCTTCGAGCAAGACGGTCGCAAGGTCACCGAGGTCAAGATGGTGACCGATCGTGACACCGGTCGTCCGCGTGGTTTTGCCTTCGTCGAGATGGCGAGCCCAGCCGATGCGGCTGCCGCGATCGAGCATTGGAATGGCGCTGATCTCGACGGTCGCACGCTGAAGGTGAACGAAGCCGAAGAGCGCGGCGCTCGCCGTGGCGGCGGAGGAGGAGGTGGTGGTGGGTACGGCGGCGGCGGCGGCGGCGGTGGCGGCTACGGCGGCGGTGGTGGCCGTGGTGGTGGTGGCGGTGGCGGTGGGCGCGATCGCTACTAGCCCGATCTCCTAAGACCCCTCAACCTTCGGCATCAGTCTTCGGCTTCGTAGGCGGCGAGTTCGTCTACGCTGCCGAGGATTTTGTCTATGGTCTTGCCGCTGAGCGGCATTCCGTCCGCTTGGGCAATGATCAATCCCAGGTCACAGGCTTGGCAACGTTGAAGGCAGTCCTTCAACTCGACCGCATGCTCGCGCATGTGGAGCTGCTGCATGAGCTCTTCCGCGTCCGATCCGAGTCGATTGACCGACTTCTTGCAAAGCCTGATCTGCATACCCATGCGCAGAGCCTACACGACTAAGCAGCCAGCCGAAGCGAGTGGCGGGCCGGGGCGCGCGCTGCGCCACGCGTACGACGGCCCCTTCTTCCGTCGCTTGGCGATGGCCGGGGTGAACCACATTCCGTTGTCGATCAAGTTCGCGACGATGCCGCTATGGGGTGGGATCTTCCACGCCCTCGTCGGAGAAGCTCGGCGCGCCGCGGAGCAGAACCTCACGCAGGTGCTCGGCCCGATGGGTCGGCTCGAGCTGCACCGGCGATCTCTCGCGCTGTTCACCAACTACGCGCAGTCGATCGCGAACCTGTTCGCGCTCTATCACGACCGTCCGCTCGGCATCGCTGTCTCCACGCAGCGCGGCGAGCTGCTCGAGCAGCTGCTGCGCCAGAAGAAAGGCGGCGTGCTCACGACCGGCCACATGGGCTACTGGCAGATCGCGCCGTTCCTGATGGCGCCGAAGGCGTACGCGCCGCTGACCATGGCCATGGCCGAGGAGCCGAACCGCGAGACGGCGGACTTCGAAGCGCGGTTTCGGTCGCGCCTGCGCATCGTCTACACCACGCGGAGCCCACTCGCGCTCGTGGAGCTCGCACGGATCCTCAACCAAGGTGGCCTCGTCGGCATGCAGATGGATCGCTACATGGGCGGCGCTCACCTGATGCTGGATTTCTTCGGGAAGCCGGCACCGTTTCCCACGGGGCCGGCGCTGCTCGCACGTGCGACGCGCACCCCGCTCATCCCGGTGTTCGTGATCGCCGACGGCGATCGTCGTGGCTGCCGATTCCTCGTCGAGGAGCCGATCGCCGTCGCGCACACGCGCGATCGCGATGACGACGTGGCGCAAGCCACGCGCCAGCTCGTACGCATCTACGAGGGCTACGTACGCCAGTATCCCGAGCAGTGGTTCAACTTCTTCGACTTCTGGGCGCCACCGAGCTCGGAGCCGCGCAGCTGATGCACATCGCGGTCACCGGCATGGGCGCCGTGTGTGGCTTCGGTCGGGGCGTCGATGCCTTGTGGCGTGGGGTGCTGGCCGGCGAGCGCGCGACGGCGCTGCACGGAGACGTGCCGACGGGCGGGCCGCTGGCGCTGGTGCGCGAGCTTCCGTTTGCTGCGAACGTGGACACGCGCGCCGAGACGCTGGCGCTGTGGGCCGCGCAAGAAGCGCTGGTGGATGCGGGGCTCGCGCTCGAGCCGGCGTCGCTCGCGTTGTGCCTGGGCACCACCAAGGGCGGCATCGGTCACGTGCTCGCGATGCTGCGCGATCCCTCGCGCGGATCGCCATCACCGTCGGTGCGCGCGACCTACGGTGGCACCGGCTTCTGGCTCGCGGCGCAGCTCGGCGTGCGCGGACCGGTCGAGCTCGTGTCCGTCGCCTGCACGTCTTCGAACATCGCGATCGGCAATGCGCTCGACCTGTTGCGCAACGGCGAGGCCACCCGCGTGCTGGCTGGTGGTGTGGACGCGTTGTCCGACTTCGTGATTTCGGGTTTCGCGTCGCTGAAGGCGCTCGATCCGTCGCCCAGTCGGCCCTTCGACGCCGAGCGTCGCGGCCTCAACCTCGGTGAGGGTGCAGCCTTCATGGTGCTGGAGCGGGAGAGCGAGGCATTGGCGCGCGGAGCCAAGGTGCGCGCGCGCGTGACCGGCTACGGGCTCGCGTCCGATGCGGTGCACATGACCGGCCCCGATCGCGAAGGTCGTGGTGCGGCGCGCGCCATCGTCGCTGCATTGAAGGACGCACACCTGGATGCCGGTTCCGTGGACGCGATCTCGACCCACGGCACCGGCACCGTGTTCAACGACCTCATGGAATCGCACGCCCTGCAGCTCGCGCTGGGCCCGTCGGTGCGCGCCCGCCCGCTGCACTCGATCAAGAGCGCGCTCGGCCATACGCTCGGAGCGGCTGGCGCGCTCGAGGCGATCGTGTGTGTGCGAGCGCTCGAGATGCAGAAGCTCCCTCCGACGGCCGGACACCGGGTGCTCGATCCGGCGATCGCTCTCGACGTCGTGCACGGGGAAGCGCGCTCGCTGGCGATGCGCACGATCTTGTCCACCTCCTCGGGCTTCGGCGGCACCAACGCCGCGCTGCTGTTCGGCAAGGTGCCCGCGTGATCGGCGTCCTCGGGGGCAGCAGCATCACCATTACGCCCCTCGCCGATTCCGCCGGCTCGAGCGCGACCGGCCTCGACGTCTCACGCTGGGCCGAAAAGCCAGCCCGCCTAGCTCGCATGGACCGGTTGTGCGCGCTCGCACTTGTCGCCTGCGACGCAGCGCTGGTCGATGCCGGACTCTCCCCGGCAGATGCGACCTGGCAGCCGGAGCGCACCGGCGTGGTGCTCGGCTCCGCGTTCGGCAGCCATGCCACCAACGAGGCCTATTACCGCGGCTGTCTGTCGGCCGATGGCGCGAGCCCGCGCTTGTTCGCGTACACGCTGCCGTCCTCACCGGTCGGCGAGATCACGATTCACCATCGGATCCTCGGCCCCTCGTCCACCACCATCTCGGGTGGCACGGCGGGGCTCGATGCGCTCCGAGAAGCGTTGCGCCACCTCGCTTCGGGTCGCGCCGATCGTGTGCTCGTCGCTGCGGCCGATGTGGCGACGCCGATGCTGCGGCGGCTCGGCTATGAAGCCGCCCACGACCACGCCGCAGCGGTGGTGCTAGAAGGCCATGGCGCTCTCGACGTGCGCGGGGGCTCGGGCTTCGTCGCCGGCGATCCGAACGCGGCAATGCACGCCGTCGTTGCAAAGTGGACCGCAGCGCCGATCGCGCGCGTGTTTTCACCGACCGCTGTCCGCCCCGCTTTGGCTGCGCTATTTCCGCACGCGGAGCACACCGCGATCGTCGACACCGTGGGTGCGCCGTTGCACGCGCTCCGGCAGATCAGCAAAGACGCGGCGCGGCCCATCCTGATCGTGGCGGCTGACGCGTGTGGTCAGGTCAGCGCGCTGCGAATCGGACGGACCGCGTCGTAGTCGTACGAGCAGTTCTTACTCTTGGACGCGCGTCATGCGCGAAGCGCTGGCGCTCTCGGACGTGCCGGTGAGCGTCACGGTGCGGGTTACACCGCTCGCGAGGTACTCGGTACCGAACCCCGACAGCTTCACCTTGATCTTGTCGGGCGAGACCTGGCGAAACTTGTAGCTGTTCGCCGAAAGTCCCATGTCCGCGAGGACGATGTGCTTCGAGGCCAGATCGCCGCCGTTGAAGCGCGCCATCTGGCGGGCCTTCGCCTGCGTGACGAGGCCATAGCGCCGGGCCTGGGTGGGCGTCAGCTTGGTGACAGGCTGGCGCTTGTCGATCGGCGCCTTCACGAGGGTGACCTTGCCGCCCGTCGACACGGCGGACACGCGCGACAGCACGTGCGGCTTCGTGCCTTGTATGTGCTGCGCCGCGATGGCCACGCCCTTCACGTAGGTGCGATCGCTCTTCGCACCGGCGGCGCGCAGGACTTCGGCGCGACGGAAATTTCCGGTGCCCTGAGGCGCCACGGGCTTGGAAGCGAAAGCTGCGGACGAGGACAGCAGAAGGCCAAGCGCGATCGAGATCTTGTTCATGGAGTTTTCCTTTGGCGAGGACCGTTGGCGTTGCGACCCCGGCCAAAGCACAGAACGGGCCATGCCGATGTCACACGCGGCGCTCCACTTGCGAGCATCCGTGCACACCGCGAGTGGCTCGCCTCGCCATCTGGCGGCGTGTGCAGCCGTCAGCTCAGCATTCGAGCTCCCATGCGGCGGAAGATGAAGTCCGCCTCGGAGGACTCGCCGGCGTGGCCCGCGCGCAGCCGGGCCATGAGCGAGCGTGCGCACGACAACGCCGAGGACCCTTCGAGCCCGTGCAACATAGGGGGGCGTCACGCGAGCAGCTCGTCGAGCGTGACGGAACGCAGGCCACGCGCCTTCATGTCGACGAGCAACTGCGCGAGAACCGCCGGTGCGATCGGCGTGCGATCCCCACGCTCTGCGCCGTCGTGGAGGACCAGGATCGCACCCGGGTGCAGGCCGCCACGCAGGCGCCGCAGGGAACTCTCGACGGTGGCGCCCGCCGTACCATCCCAGGCGCTCACCGTCCACGACACGAGTGTGAGCCCCGCCTTTCGCGCTGCGGCAGCGACCCGCGGCGAGATGATGCCGATGGGTGCGCGAAACCAGTGCCCCCGCGCACCGACGGGAACCCGCGCTTCTGCGAGCTGCGCTTCGGCACGCTCGAGCTCAGCCGCCAGCGCGGACGGCGCCATGAACGGGGTGGCGTGGCTGTGGGCGAACGAGTGATTCGCGATGACGTGGCCGCGTGCCGTGATCTCGCGCAGCAACGAGGGCGCGGCCTCAGCGCGGCGACCGATGACGAAGAACGTCGCGCGATGGCCGCCCGCATCGAGGAGATCGAGGACCTCGCGGGTCGTGGCTTCCTGTGGGCCATCATCGAAGGTGAGCGCGAGGCGATCGACGCACGCGTGCGGATCGGCGGCGATGATTGGGCGGGCGAAGAGCCCGAGCCGCGCGAAGAAGATGCCCGCAGCCAAGGTGGACAGGATCGCGAGCAAGAGCGCGGCGGCCGACCACACGGTGGGTGCCTGCCCTCGCACGGCGTCCGCGACCATCCACAGCGCCGCGGCCAAGCACACCGCGAGCAGGAGCTTGGCCCAAGGAAATGCGCGTACCGGGGCGGCCATGGCGTATCCGTTTCTTACCCCGATCGCCATCCCTGCGGCCAGCAGCGATGCAGGCGGGCCGCCCGCTTCCATGACCTTGCGTTCACGGCATTGCACTAGGGACCGACCTCGCCGAGGATATGCGGCTCGTGCGCGCGCTCGTCACCGGTGGGACCCGAGGCCTCGGCCGCGCCGTCGCGCATGCGCTCTGCGGCGAGGGCTACGAGGTGGTGGCCACGTTCCTCGGGGACCAGGTTGCGGCCGACCGAGCGACCGCCGAGGCGCAAGCCGCGGGTCACGCGTACCGCGCGGTTCGCTGCGACGCAGCTTCGGGCGATGCGGTCGCCGCGTTGTTTGCCGCCGAGGGCCAGGTGGGCTTCGACCTCCTCGTGCACGCCGCGGGCTTCACGCGCGACAAGCTCATGATGATGATGCCGGAGGCCGACTTCGACGCGGTGCTCGCTGCGCACCTCAAGGGTGGCTTCCTCGTCGCCAAGCAGGCGATGAAGGGCATGATCTCGCGCAAGCGCGGGCGCATCATCTTCATCGTGTCGCCGACCGCGCTGGTGGGTCGACCGGGGCAGACCAACTACGGTGCAGCCAAGGCCGGCCTCATCGGCCTGGCGCGCTCCCTGGCCCGCGAGCTTGCTCGCTTTCAGATCACGGTGAATTGCGTGTCAGCCGGGCTCGTCGATACGGGCTTGACCGAGTTGCTCTCCCCCGAGGCCCGCGCCGAGATCCTGCGCTCCATCCCCCTTGGCCGTCCCGGAAAGCCGGAGGAGATCGCGGCCGCGGTGTGCTGGCTCGCGGGAAATGGCGCGAGCTACATCACGGGCCAGGTGATCTCGGTAGACGGTGGTATTACCTAGACGGAAAAGATAGTGGAGCTCGAGGAACACATGGCGGACCTGATTCGGGAAATCAAAGAGCTCATCATCAACAGCCTCAACCTCGAGGATACGTCGCCCGAGCAGATTGGCGACGACGCGCCGCTGTTCGCAAGTGAGCTCGGCCTCGATTCGATCGACGCGCTGGAGCTGGCGGTCGCCATCGAGCGCACCTACAAGGTCACGATCCCCGACGAGGCCGTGGGCAAGCAGGTCTTCTCGTCGGTCAAGGCGCTCGCCGAGTACGTGGCAGAGCACCGCACGGTCTAGTCATGCTGCGCTGCGCGACGATCACAGCCACGCTCGCGCTTGCGAGCTCGGCGTACGCGGCAGTCGATCCCTCGCTGCTCGCCAAGATCGACGCCGCGGCGCGCAGCACGCAGACGTTGTCTGCCGAGTTCACGCAGAAGAACCGCATGAAGCTCTTCAAGCAGGAGCTGTGGTCGAAGGGGAGGCTCACCTTTCGCGCGCCGCGGCAGATTCGCTGGCAGTACCTCTCGCCCGATCCCTCGCTCATGATCCTCGATGGCAAACAGGCCACCATGCGCTCGCCCGGCGCTCCACCGCAGGTGTTCGATCTGGAGAAAGACGCCACGATGCGCGCCATCTTCGATCAGCTCCTCACCTTCGTCGGCGGTGGCTCCATCGCCCAGATCGAGGTCGATTACACCGTGGACATGCGCGGGACCGCGACGACGCCCTCTCTCCTGCTCACGCCGAAGGCGGGCAGCGCGGTCGAGAAGGCCTTTTCGCGCATCGAGCTCGGCTTCGACGCCAAGACCCAGGTGCGGCAGATCCTCCTCGTCGAGAAGAACGGCGACGAGAAAGTCATCGACTTCACCAAGGTCGAACGCAACGGCAAGATCGCCCCGGACTCGTTCCGGTAGGGCTCGCCCGCTCGAGGCAGGGGGTGTTCCCATGCCATACGGCTGGGGTCAATATACCCCGGCAGCTTGGTCACGCCCAGGGCTTGGCTTGGGTTGGCTTGGGTTTTCGAGTATTCAAGCTGGCCCGTCGTTTGCTCCAGCCCGGGGGACATGAACCGCATCCTGGCCGTGACGCTCCTTGCCCTCATTGCGGGAGCAAACCAACCGAGCGAAGCGAGCTCACCGCACGTCGTGCTCCACACGCCATCGGGAGCGGTGCGTCGTTTCCGAATCGTGAAGACGCTCGGAGAGGGCGGAGCCGGAACCGTCTTTGCCGCGCGCGACCGTGTAACGGGTGAAGAAGTTGCTGTGAAGCTGGCCCATCATTATCAGAGGGCCAAACACAGAGCGTTGCGCGAAGGCGCGCTTCTGCAGCGCCTGGTCGGCTCTCCCCAGTTTCCGAAAGCCCATGGCGTCGGATACCTGGAGGGCAGACGAAGCCGTCCTGCGGTGGTCATGCAACGTCTCACCGGGAACACGCTTGCCGAAACGCACCTCGAACGAGATGCGTCGAAGGCGGTCGGGATCGCGCTCGAGATCGCCGAGGGCGTGCTGGCTTTGAACAGGCAAGGCAGGGTGCACGGTGACATCAAGCTCTCGAACGTGATGATTGAGACGTCGGGAGCGGTGAAGCTCATCGACCTCGGCAACGCCGGCAAGATCGGCGCACCCATGTTCAACGGCCTCTTGAAGGTCGAGGAGCGTACAGACGTCGCGGGGCTCGGGTATGTCCTCTTGCACCTGTTGACCGGCGCACCCGCCAGTCGCGGCGGATGCGACCTCATCGCGGATCCCGAGCTGCGAAAAATCGTTCGAAGCGCGATCGGTCAAGACGATACCGATCGCATCGGATCGGTCCGGGAACTCAAAGGGGCGCTCAGCTCGTTCGCAAAACGCGCCGCGCGCTAGTACCAGGCGACCTGGCGAGGCGGAAGGACCGTCTTCGTCGCTCAAGTAGTCGTGCGCGGGAAGGATCGAGGCGAAGGCATCTGCGTGCTCTGCGGCAGGAACCGATGGCCTGTCGAGGTCGAACCAGGAAGAGACGCTCCGGGCTCGCCTCTTCCTCGTCCATCCGCCCGCGCTGTTAAATCGCTGCCCGAAGGTGATCGCCCCACAGCTGTTCGTTCGTTTCGGACGCTCGCCTCCCTCCTGCGTGTAGCGATCAGCCAAGGGTCACGCCTCGACAGCAACGCGGCCTGGTATAGGATGCGCGCGCCATGGACGCATCCCAGCTCGCAGCGGAGATCGGTCGACGCCGGACCTTCGCGATCATCTCGCACCCCGACGCGGGCAAGACCACGCTCACGGAGAAGCTGCTGCTCTACGGAGGCGCGATCCACGTAGCCGGAGCGGTGAGCGCGCGCTCGGGGCGACAGACGACGTCGGACTGGATGGCGATCGAGAAGCAGCGTGGCATCTCCGTGTCGACGAGCGTGCTCCAGTTCGACTACCAGGACCGTCGCGTCAACCTCCTCGACACGCCGGGCCACAACGACTTCAGTGAGGACACTTTCCGCACGCTCGCTGCGGCGGACACGGCCGTGATGCTCATCGACAGCGTGAAGGGCGTCGAACCGCAGACCATCAAGCTGTTCAACGTGTGCCGGCTTCGCAACATCCCGATTGTCACCTTCATCAACAAGCTCGATCGGCCGGGACGCGATCCGCTCGATCTGCTCGACGAAATCGAACGCATCCTCGGCATCCCCTGCTGCCCCGTGAACTGGCCCGTCGGTAACGGGCAGGACTTCCGCGGCGTGTACGACCGCTGGTCACACACCTTGTTCTGCTTCGAGCGCAACGTCGGCGGCGCGCGCCGCGTCGATACCGTGTCCGGCAAGCTCGGCGACCCCGCGCTCATCGAGCACATCGGCCAGAAGGCGCACGACCGACTGGTCGAAGAGATCTCACTGCTCGACGGCGCGACCTCCGCGCTCGACAACGAGAAGATCTGGAGTGGAGAGCTCACGCCGGTATTCTTCGGCAGCGCTGCGACCAACTTCGGCGTGGGACCGTTCCTCGATGCGTTCGTCGAAATCGCACCGCCGCCGCGTCCGCGCAATACCTCGATGGGGATCATCTCGGCGGAGGATCCGCGCTTCTCTGCGTTCGTGTTCAAGATCCAAGCGAATATGGATCCGCGTCATCGCGATCGCATCGCGTTCGCGCGCGTCTGCTCGGGCAAGTTCACCCGCGGCATGGACGTGCTGCACGCGCGCACGGGCAAGGAGATCACGCTGGCGCGCTCGCTCAACTTCCTGGCGCACGAGCGCGTTCAGGTGGACGAGGCGTACTCGGGCGACATCATCGGACTGTGGGACCCGGGGGTGGTGCGCATCGGCGACACGCTGTGCGGCATCGGTGGACCGGGCTTCGAGTTCGAAGGCATCCCCCGCTTCTCTCCGGAACACTTCGTCCGCGTCCGCTCCACCGACGCCGGCAAGCGCAAGCAGCTGAAGAAGGGGCTCGATCAACTCTCAGAAGAAGGCGCGGTGCAGCTGTTCTTCGACCGCAAGCGCCTCGAGCGCGATCCAGTGCTCGGTGCCGTCGGTCAGCTGCAGTTCGAGGTGACCCAGTACCGCCTGCAAGCCGAATACAACGCGCCGGTCGCGTTCGACCGCCTGCCCTACCACCACGCGCGCTGGATCGAGGGCGCAACCGAGGCCGAGCTCGACAAGTTCGAGCGCGGGACCTCGAGCACCTGCATCGTGGACGTGGAGGGACGGCCACTCGTGCTGTTCGAGAGCCCGTGGTTGCTCGCACGCGCAGAGCAGGACAACCCGAAGCTCAAGTTCATTGCGGCCGTGCAGCCGGGCCGCAGCGTCAGAGCGGCCTGACGGCGATCAGTCGTCACCGCGGCGGTGCTTGTTCCCGTGCCCGTGCCCGTGGTTGCCACGCCCTGGGCCGGGACCGTTGATGATCACGCGCTCTGGCCCTGGCGCAGGAGGCGGCGTAACCACGACGGGGCCACCTTGATAACCACGGCCCGGGTGACCTGGTCGCACCACGACCACCGGTCCCGGAGGCGGTGCGACGACTGCGCGACCGCGCGGGTGCCAGCCGCGATAGCGACCGGGCTTGTAGCGCACGAGCGGTCGCGGTCCGCCCTGATACGCGACCCAGCCGCCGCGATAGTCGTCGGAGCGATACCAGTAGCGCCCGCGGCGCACCCAGTAGGCGTTGTCGACGAAGAAGATCTCTTCGTCGTAGTCCGGAACCACCTGCACGCCGGGCGACACCTCGACGAGCTGAGGCGGCGCGGTGAATTGAACCGTCGGTGGCGGCGGCAACCCGGGCAGGTTCACCTCGACCCTCACCTGGGCAGAAGCAGCGACGGGCAGCGCCAGACACAGCGCGAGGCCCGCAAGTCCCGAAAGTCCAGCGGCGGTACGTTTCATCATCGTCATGTGATGCTCTCCCCCTCGGCTACTGTTCATCGGGTAGCCAAGCGCTGTCTCAGAGTACGTGGGTTGAGCCAAAGTATTTAGTGGCAACTAGCGCAGCCCATTGGCGAGATCGTCGCGCAATACGGGCCATTCGTGATGAACACGCGGGCCGAGCTGCAGACCGCGTTCGAGGATTACGAGCGCACGCGCTTCGGCGGATGGCCGTGGGCGTCCGAGGCGCCGGTCCACCCGCGCGAGGAAGGCCGCTTCGCGCGTCACGCCGACGGACGAGTCGAGCGCATCGCCAAGCCCGGCTAGGGCAGGAAGGCGACAGCGAGGCAACGTGCCTCGTGGGAGTGAAGGCGGGCGCACGTAACTCCACGACGTCTGCGCGGCATCGTGCTTGCACTGCGACGCCTCACCATGGCCGACGCTACCGCGCAGATCTCGGACGAAGCACGCCAGGCGGCGCGCTCCGCCGGGCTCCGCTACACCAAGGACGAGAAGCCGGGCATCCGGCGCAAGAAGGCGGGGCAGCAGTTCACCTTTTTTTCACCCGATGGCACGCGCATCCGCGACGAGGCAGAGCTGAGTCGCATTTGCAAGCTCGCGGTACCGCCTGCGTACACCGATGTCTGGATCAGCACCGATGCGAAAGGCCACCTAGCCACCCGAGGATCTCCATGAACAAGCGCCCTGCGAAGCGTTCTGCACGCACGTCGACGTCCAACGATCGTGGCACCGTTGGCAAAGGCGGTGAGACGCACCAGCCGCGCGGTCCCAAGGACCCCGCGCTCACCACGAACCACGGCACGCAGATCTCCGACAATCAAAACTCGCTGCGCGCAGGGGTGCGTGGACCCACGTTGCTCGAGGACTTCGTCCTCCGCGAGAAGATCACGCATTTCGATCACGAGCGCATCCCCGAGCGCATCGTTCACGCCCGCGGCTCGGCGGCGCACGGCTACTTCCAACCTACGCGGTCGTTCTCCGGCCTGACGCGCGCTGCGTTTCTCCAGGATCCACAGAAGAAGACCCCCGTGTTCGTGCGGTTCTCGACGGTGGCTGGCGGCGCGGGCTCACCCGATCTCGCACGCGACGTGCGCGGCTTCGCCATCAAGTTCTACACCGAGGAAGGCAACTTCGACCTCGTGGGCAACAACATCCCGGTGTTCTTCATCCAGGACGCGATGAAGTTTCCGGACCTGGTCCACGCGGTGAAGCCCGAGCCCGATCGTGGCTTTCCGCAGGCGGCGTCCGCTCACGACACGTTCTGGGACTTCGTCTCGCTCACGCCCGAGAGCATGCACATGCTCTGCTGGGTAATGTCGGACCGCGCCATCCCGCGGTCGTTGCGCATGATCGAAGGCTTCGGCGTGCACACGTTCCGCCTCGTGAATGCGCGCGGCGAGTCCAAGTTCGTGAAGTGGCACCTCCGACCCGCGCTGGGTGCGCAGTCGGTGGTATGGGACGAGGCCGTGAAGCTCAACGGCGCGGACATGGATTATCACCGGCGTGATCTATGGAATTCGATCGACCAGGGTGACTTTCCCGAGTGGACGCTGTCGGTGCAGGTGCTCGACGAGAAGCAAGCGGCCTCCCTCGATTTCGACGTGCTCGATCCGACCAAGGTCATCCCCGAGGAGCAGTTTCCGCTACAGCCGCTCGGGCGCCTCGTGCTCGATCGCAACCCGGACAACTTCTTCGCCGAGAACGAGCAGGTTGCGTTCCTGCCGAGCAACATCGTGCCGGGTATCGACTTCAGCGAGGACCCGCTGCTGCAAGGGCGCTTGTTCTCGTACCAGGACACGCAGCTCATTCGTCTCGGCGGTCCCAACTTCCACCAGATCCCGATCAACCGTCCGAAGTGTCCCTTCGCCAATCATCAGCGCGACGGCAAGATGCAGATGGACGTACCGAAGGGCCGCGTCGCGTACGAGCCGAGCAGCCTCGAGGCTTCGTCGCCGCGGGAGGATGCGAAGCGCGGCTTCCGCTCCGTTCCAGTCGCCACCACCGGCGCCAAGGTGCGTGAGCGCTCCGAGACCTTCTCCGATCACTACAGCCAGGCGCGCATGTTCTATCGGTCGATGACCGAGCCCGAGCAGAAGCACATCGCTGCTGCCTTCGCCTTCGAGCTCGGCAAGGTCGAGACCGTCGCGGTGCGTACGCGCATGCTGGGCCACCTTCAGCTGATCGATCCGGCGCTCGGCGACCAGGTCGAGCGCCTGCTCGGCATGGAAGGCCAGGCCGACGACATCACGCCAATGAGAGCGCCGATGGACCTCCGCCCGTCGCCCGCGCTCAGCATCCTCGGGAAGTTCCAGCCCACGCTCGTGGGGCGCAAGGTGGGAGCGCTGGTGACCGACGAGGTCGATCGCGCAACCCTCGACGCTCTGCGATCACGTGTGGAGAAAGCAGGCGCGGCGCTGGCGGTGGTCGCACCCAAGATCGGAGGCGTCACGGCATCGGACGGAAGGCGCGTGGCCGCCGATCACGCGCTGGCCGCCGGGCCGTCGGTGCTGTTCGACGCCGTGGTGGTCATGGCATCCGAAGAGGGCGCGGAGATGTTGTGCGCGAATCCCGCTGCGCTGCAGTGGGTGAAGGACGCGCACACCCACTGCAAGGTGATCGGGACCGCGCCAACCAGCCAAGCGCTGCTCGATGCGGCCGGCATTCAGGCTGACGAAGGCGTCATCACCCTCGGCGGCCCGAAGGACGTCGCACGCTTCGTTTCGCTCGCGGAGAAAGGACGCGTCTGGGCGCGCGAAGCCTGACGCGTCGCCCTCGCACTCGCATGCGCCCACGCAAGACTCGCTGCCGCCTGGCGACCTCCGGCCTTGGACGACGAGGACTTTCGCCTCGGGCTGCTATCCGAAGTTTCGGGTGCTACCTCCCTCCTCTCCGGCCAGTCTTCGCCTGGCGCACTGTGATGAATCATGAGCCGTCGGGGCAGCCGTCGTCGTCTTCCGCTTCGGTAGGGCACGTGTCGAGCGAGTCCGCTACGCCATCGCCGTCTTGGTCGGTCTTGCCTGCCGGACAGCCATCATGCGGACGCGGGACGAGGCCGTCCTCGGCATCGTTTGGCCACGCGTCGTTGATGTCGATGATCGCATCATTGTCGTTGTCGGGCTCCGGGCACCCATCGTCGTCTTGGAAACGGTCGAAATCTTCCGCGACGTCGGGACACCGATCGAAGCCATCGGGGATGCCGTCCTTGTCGCGATCGGAGAGGGCGGGCTCGTACGAAACGCCGACGAGCACGCGCGGATACGGCGCGCCTGCGCCTTCCAGTACGCCGCCGTCCGCACCGACGGTGACTGAGACGCCGAGACCGGCGAACACGCGTGCCGCGACGTCGAGCTCGAGCGGGCTCGCCGCGGTGTAGTCCACGTCGCCGAAGTCGTGGTGACCCTAGAGTCATCCTCAGCCCCACCGAATCCACATCTAGAACGCGGGCGACTTCGTGCCACAGCGACCGTGGCGCGAACGACATGAATCCAGTGTAAGTACAATGCCAGTCACTTAGCGGCGAGTCCCAAGTTATTCCGATCACCTATGGGGCCGGGCTCAAAGAACAGGAGACCGGCAACCGGCAACCGGCAACCGGAAATGTTCGGAGTAGAACCGCTCGCGTCATCGATGACGCTCTGAAAAATTTCAGAATTGCCTGTCGCCTGTTGCCTGTCGCCTGTTGCCGAAACAGACGAATCGCGAAGCGAGATTGATCACTTAGACTCAAGTGATCGGCATTGAGTGTAAGTAGGAGTGTGACCCGACGGCGCATGCGGTTCGGAAGCGCCGAGCACGGCTTCCAAAGGTGCGGTGTGTGCGCCCTGCCGATCGACTACTGCCTTTGCAAGCATGTGGTCTCCGTTGCTGTGCGCACGCGCATCATCGTGGTGCGCCATGCGCGCGAGCTGCGCAAGCCGAGCGGCACGGCGCGCATTGCGCAGCTCGCGCTGCCCAACCTCGAGATCATCGACTACCGCGACGAGTCCGGTGACGCCGCACCCCCTTGGCTCGCGGCGATGCCGGAAGCACTGCGGCCCGTGCACGTGAGCTCGCCCGCGGAGGTCGGTGTGAAGCTCGCCGCGCATGCGTCTGCGCACCTGTTGTTCCCCACCTGCGGCTCGTTCGCCGACACGAAGCCCACCACATTGGTGGTGCTCGACGGTACCTGGCGACAAGCACGCGCCATGTATCAACGCATCCCGGGCCTCGCGGCTTTGCCCGCCGTGGGCCTCGCCGGCGCCCGCGCGCCGGTGCGCCGGTTGCGAACGTCGAGCCGACCGGGGGATCGCTCTACGTTCGAGGCCATCGCGGAGGCGCTCGCGCTGGCCGAAGGAGACGAAGTGGCAGAGCCCTTGTTCGCATTGCACGCACGCTTCGTCGAGAGCTCGCTCGGTGCGCGCGGGCGCCTCCCATGAACCCGAGCACGCGCGCGCTCACGATCGTGCTGACCCTCCCGCTGCTGGCTCTCGCGGTATGGATGTTCCTGCCCGTGCTGGCGCCGCTCCTCATCGCGGCGCAGCTAGCAATGGTGCTCGCCCCGCTGAACGCGAGGATCGCCGCGCGCCTCGGTCGCCGCAGCGGGCTCGCGCCGACGCTGACGACGATGATCACCTTCCTCGGCATCCTCGGCCCGATGCTGCTCATCGGCGCGATGACGGTGTTGCAGGTGCGCGGCGTGAAGACCTCCGCCTTCGCCGGCACCGTGCGGCAGCTCAGCACCACCGGCATCCGCTTCGCGCAGCGCACGTTCGGCTGGCTCGGCAGCCTGGGCATCGACATGTCCACGCAGTCGCTCAAGGCTTCGCTCGAGGACGGCGTGCAGAGCGCGCTCGGGCGACTCGGTGAGTTTGCGGGCAGCTGGGTGTCGGCCGCGCCCGATGCCGTCGTCGGCGTGTTCTTGTTCGTCATCGCGTTCTACTTCTCGTTGCGCGATGGCAAGGTCTTCGGCGACTGGATGCGCTTCAGCGCACCGTTCAGCGACGATGAGACCGAGCGCTTGTTCGACAAGGTGCGCGCCACGTCTCGCGACGTGATGGTGAGCCAGCTGTTCACCGGCGCCTTGCAGGCAGCGCTCGTGCTCGGCTTCCTGTTCGCCCTCGGCGTTCCCGGCGCGTTCCTGCTCGCCATTAGTCACATGTCGCAACGCGGCAAAGATCAGACGGCATAACGTCGTGAAATCAGATCGCTCAACGAGCAATCGTCTCGGGTACGAAGGAA
>JAYUBF010000102.1:0-5000 GCA_043741435.1 Myxococcales bacterium | reverse complement strand
AGCGCTCGCGGTTCGCCATGTCCCCCCCTTTCGACCGCATCGGCAACTGCCGAATCATCGACGAGATTGCCGCGGGTGGCATGGCGGTGGTGTATCGCGCGGTGCAGGAGAGCCTGAATCGCACCGTGGCGGTGAAGGCGCTCAAGTCTTCTGTCGCAGTCGACTCGCAGTTTGCGACCCGCTTCGAGCGAGAGGCCCTCTCGATCTCGTCGCTGCAGCACGAGAACATCGTGCACATCTACGACTTCGTGAAGCAGTCGGGAAACTTCTTCATCGTGATGGAGTTCGTCGACGGGATCGACCTGTACGATCTGTTGGAGAAGTGCCCGATCCTGCCGTCCGACGTCGCTGCCATCATCGCGATGCAGGTCGCGCGCGGGCTCGACTACGCGCACTACCGCGGCATCGTGCACCGCGACATCAAGCCGGCGAATATCATGGTGGGCAAGTCAGGCGGCGTTAAGCTGATGGACTTCGGCATTGCACGCGACCAGGCGTTCTCCGATCTCACGGAGACCGGAACTGGGCTCGGGACCCCTTCCTACATGTCGCCGGAGCAGATCGTCGGCGATAAGCTCGACTTTCGATCCGACGTATTTTCCCTCGGCATCGTGCTCTACCAGCTCGTGTGCGGTCGGAAGCCGTTCATCGAGGACGAGCAGAAGAGCGTCATGGCGAAGATCCGGCTCGAGAAGTATCTCGCGCCTCGCAAGCTCAACCCCCTCGTGCCACGCGAGCTCGAGACGATTCTCGGGCGCTGCATGGAGAAGAAGAAAGAGAACCGGTATCGCTCGACACAGGACTTGGTGCTCGCGCTCGAGCGCTTCGTTTCGCGCCGCGTCGAGATCAACTACCACGCGCGTTTGGTGCTCTATCTCCGGGAGAAGGGGATCATTTCCCAAGAGGAGGCCGACGCGCAACTGCACCCGGCCATCGCTGGTGGCTATCGCCAGCCCTCAACGGAGCTGTTCGGCCGAAACCTCATGGGGCCTGCGCTGCGCCGGCTCGCGGCCACGCAGGTGGGCTTGCTCGCAGCCATGGGTCTCGGTGTTGCGTTCGTGCATGCATCTCGTATCGGTGATCCTCCGGCCTTAGCGGCGTCCTTACCGCCACCACTCCCACCAGGTTTCCTGCGGGTGCTCGCGGAGCCCTGGGCCGAGGTGTGGCTCGACGGAACACAGGTCGAGACGACGCCGTTCGTCCGCAGCGTAGCCGCGCCGGAAGGCGCTCATCACGTGGTCTTGCGGAACCCGTTCTACAAGACCACGGAGAAGGACATCGACATCCGTCGCGGCGAGACGACCTGGGTGCGGGCGACGCTCGTGAAGAAATGAGCCGTATTCTCGTCGCCATTGCCATCGTCGTCGCGCTCGCCGAGCCCGTGCATGCACGGGTGGTGAAGCACACGGTGGAAGCGGGTGATTCAGCCGAGTCCGTTGCGGCTGACTACTATGGAAACCGTTCGCTCTCACTCATCGTGCTTGCGGCGAACGGGCTCGACCGCACCGCGAAGCTGAGAAGCGGCCAAAAGTTGCGCATTCCGACGGCGTTCCGCTATCGCATCAAGAAAGGCGACACGCTGGAGGCCCTCGCGCAGAGATTTTGCGATGACAAGAGGCGCGCACCGATGCTCGCGCAGATCGCAGGTATCAAGATCGCCGACAAGCTGCGCGAGGGACAGGAGCTCCTCATCCCGTTCAACGTGACCCACAAGGCCGATGCGCCGGAGTCCTTGCAGTCGGTGGCACGCACGTTCTACGGCGACCCGAGTCGCGGCAAGTTCCTCGCGGACTACAACTTTCGCAGCTCGCCGCTGCTGGCGAAGGGCGAGAAGCTCGTCGTGCCAATCTCCCACATCAAGATCCGCGCCGTGTACCTACAGCCGCCGGGCGCCCCGCCGTCCCAGCCCGTGGTGATGACCGAGGGGAAGAACAAGTTCGAGGAAGCCGAGCGCCAGCTCGTCGCGATCGCGACGGAGCGTGAGGCGCAACGTCATGAGGTCGAGCTCGCCGCGCGCGTCGGTGGGCTCCTGGTGGAGGCAGACAAGTCCTACCGCGACGGTGAGTACGCCGCGGTCCTGGCGAACCTCGACAAGCTTCTCTCCGAAGAAGACCCGTCCGAGGTGCAGCTCACCGAGATCTTCCGGTTGAAGGCATTTTCGTACGTCGCGCTCGGCATGGACGACCTCGCCGAGCGCGCATTCCGCGAAGTGTTGGCGCGCAAGCCCGGCGTGCAGCTCGACGAAGCCACGGTCTCGCCGAAGATCCGCTCCGCGCTCGATCGCGCGCGGAGCGCGACGAAATGAGCGAGCTGCAGAACGTGCGTGCGTGTCCAGTGTGTAGCGCGAGTGTCGACGATACCGAGGTTCGCTTCTGCAGCCGTTGTGGCGCGGACCTGCGCACGGGCTCGTTGCGCAAGACGGATCCGTCGATGGAGATACCGCTCGCGCAAGACCCCATGCTCGGACGCACAATCGACGGGCGTTATCGGGTCCAGGAGCGCATCGGGCAAGGCGGGATGGGCGTGGTCTATCGCGTGGAGCACATTGCGATGGGCAAGGTCGCCGCGATGAAAATGCTGCACCCCTCGCTGACGCAGGACGCCGAGGTGGTGCGACGGTTCCGACGCGAGGCCGAAGCCGTCTCGCGGCTATCGCATCCGAACACAGTGCAGGTGTTCGACTTCGGCGAAGCGATAGGCTCGCTCTATCTGGTGATGGAGCTCATCCGGGGCGAAGACCTGGGCGCGTTGCTGCGCCGCGATGGACCTTTCTCGTGGGAGCGCCTCGCCCCGGTCCTGTCGCAGGTGCTGGATGCGTTGATCGAGGCGCACGAGCTCGGCGTCATTCATCGAGACATCAAGCCGGAAAATCTTTTCATCTCGCGCACGCGCGACGGCAAAGATCTCGTAAAGGTGCTCGACTTCGGTCTGGCCAAGCTGCGCGACGTGGAAGAAGCGAGCGGCGTCACGGGGCGTGGGACGGTGCTGGGCACCCCCTACTACATGAGCCCGGAACAGATTCGCGCCGAAGATCTCGACGCGCGCAGCGACTTGTACAGCCTCGGTGCACTCGGCTACCGCGCCCTCACCGGCGAGCATCCATTCGCGGCGGCCACGCCGGTCGCGGTGCTGACGCAACACCTCACCGCCAAGCTGCAGCCGCTGCGCGAACGCGCGCCGACCCGCAACGTTCCTCCCATGGCCGAGGCGTTGATCATGCGGGCGATGGAACGTCAGCCCGCGAATCGCTTTGAGAGCGCCGAGGAAATGCGCGCTGCGGTGCAGGAAGCCGTGAGTGGCCACCGCATCGAGAGCGCCCCGACCGCCGATGCCACTCGACGTGCCTCCGACATGTCGTCTCCGGGGGTGACCGCGGTCGGCGCCGCCGAGCGAATGAAGCGCGAAGACTTCGACAGCTACGAGAACGGCCTTCGGATTCGGCGCGTCTTGGCGTTGTCGATCTTGCCCCTGCTGTTGCTCCTGGCGGCGGGCGCCGCCTACTTCTTCCTGTTCCGCGACCAAGGCGCCACGGTGCGCGACGACGAGAGCGAGCCGAACGACGACCCTACCCACGCGAACGCGATGGTGTCGGGCAAACCGGTGCGAGGGCAGATCGGAAAGCGGCGGACGGTCGAGGAATCCGATCGCGACTTCTATCACGTGGTGGTGGGCACGGGTCAGAACCGCCTCAATGCCGAGGTGAGCAGCATCCCGGACATGGACCTGGTGCTCCACGTCTTCGACGGTGCGGGCCACGAAATTGCCGAGAGCGACTCCGGAGGCCGAGGCCATCCGGAGAACATCTACGACTTGCGCGTGAGCCCGGGCGATTTCTACGTGCAGGTGCGTGAGGTCTGGATCGCGGGGCTACAGGCCACCGAGAACATCAGCGACTCCTATACGGTGCGTGCGTTGGTCGATGCAGCGCCCCCGAACGTGGAGCTCGAGCCGAACGACGACGACGAGCACGCAAACCCGATCCAGGCAGGCAAGGTCACGAGCGGTCACCTCCCCAGCGAAGGCGATGTCGATTGCTTCTCGCTGACCACGCCACCGGCGGCCCCGCCGAAGACCTATTCGCTTTCCGCCTCGGTGAGCGGTCTTGCCGGCGCCAACGTGTGGATCCGCGCCCACGCGCGCGGCGAGACGATGACGGCGAAGAGCACGACGGGGCGCGGTACGGAGGCGCGCTCCGCCGGCGACGGCGCGAAGCTGGCGAAGCAGGCGTGGCTCGGCACGGGTCTGCCCGTCATCTGCGTGGGGCGTGCAGCAGCTCCCAGCGACGACAAGCCTGGCGCGCGCCCGCGCAATCGCAATCGAGGCGCTCTCCCTGGTCGTGACACGCCGTATCAACTCCTCGTCGAGATGGGGCACTGACCGCTTGAGCTCGCGCTGTCCGGCCTGCGGTCACGCCAACGTCGACTTCGTCTCGGTGTGCGCCGACTGCGGCGTCGCGTTGCGCGGCAACGCCAGCAGCATCACGCCCCTCGCAGCGTTGACGCCCGAGGCCGAGCCCCCGCTGCCAGCCGCGCACGACCGTCAGAAGACGACGGTTGGGCGTCGAGATCCCACGCCGGGCAGGATCCCGCTCGAGCCGCGACGCGATCCGACGCCCGCGCGAGTCGTCGCCGAGATAGCCGCGCCGGCGATGAAAGACGCGCCGGGCCCTGAAGTGGATCCATCGGCGTGGTTCGACGAGAACACACCCGAGTCGTCGCGCCCCGTGAAGAGCGCTCCGGCGGAGGCAGCCACGCCGACGACGAAAGCTCGCGGCACTGGAGAGAAGACGCCGAACGATCCATCGCTGGTTTCGGCCGGTAGCTTCTGGCGACACGCACTGATGGCTGCAGCGCTGTGCCTGCTGGTGGGTGCGATCGTGGGTTGGGTCTTGTCGCGCTAGTCTCGACTTGAGCACTTTCGGACCGAGCCGTCGCGTCGCGAGGAGCCTCGGCAGCGACGAGCGACGAGGGAGAATACTGGTGGTATTCGACCGAGGAGCG
>JAYUBF010000101.1:0-20257 GCA_043741435.1 Myxococcales bacterium | reverse complement strand
GAGGCGGTCGTCGCCAAGTGGCTCAAGCAAGTCGGGGAGGCGGTCGCCGTCGACGAGCCGGTCGCCGAGCTCGAGACCGACAAGATCACGGTGCAGTTGCCGTCGCCGGTGGCCGGTGCGCTCGCCGAGCAGCGCGCCGCGGTCGGCGCGACGGTCAAGGTCGGGGATGTGATCGGCAGCGTGACGGCGGGCGAGAAGGGCGCGGAGAAGCCCAAGGGTGGCGTGGTCGGCGAGGCGCCGGAGCCGGCGACCACGGCCGCGCGGGCGAATGACAATGCGACGCGACCCGTCGCGGTCGCCGCGGCGCCGGCAGGCAACAGGCAACAGGCGACAGGCGACAGGCAACGGTTCGGCGTTACGCGGCGGTGGGCCTTGCGCGTTGCCTCGCGGTCTTCGCGGATGCGCTCAGGATCGCGGCGAGCTGATTTCCTTCAGCCAGATGGACGAAGTCAGCGCGACTCTCGGCTGCGCGCGCTTCTTCGTAGTTCGCGCCTGCGGTCGTCGCTGAACGAATCCACTGACCTGCAATATAACGTCCGCCAACATCCGTCGGCAGACGATCGGCTCGGTGCAGCGCATCGACCGCGAACGCGAGTAGTCGGTGCGCGATATCTGCACCTCTCCAGTTGCCTGTTGCCGGTCGCCTGTTGCCGGTCCCCCGTTTCCGAAGCCGCCTCGACTCATCGGCTCTCTAGCTGGAGAGTTGCCGAAGATGTGACCCGTCATGAGAGATTGAGCTACGTACCGGTGCCGGCGATGCGGACGGTGTCACGGCCGGTCTTCTTCGCGCGGTAGAGCGCTACGTCGGCGGCCTCCAGCAACGCCTCGGCCGTCACCGCGTCGTCGGGGCACACGGCCACGCCGATGGAGACGGTGAGCCGACCGAGCGGCTGCTTGTCGGCGCCGGCGATGGCTGCGGACGAGATGCGCACGCGGATCTTCTCGGCGATCTCCGTGGCAGCGGACTTGTTCGCGCCCTCGAGGAGCAAGGCGAACTCTTCTCCCCCGTAGCGCGCGCACACGTCGAGCTGGCGACGTTCTTCGGCGAGCAGGCGCGCGACCGCACGTAGCGCTTCGTCACCACCCGGGTGGCCTTCGCGATCGTTGAACTTCTTGAAGTGGTCGACGTCGATCATGAGCGCGGCGATCTTCGTGCCGGAACGCAGCGACCGCTCCACCGCTAGTGCCAGCTGCTCGTGGAAGTGGCGATGGTTGAAGAGACCCGTGAGCCCGTCGGTGACGGCGAGCTGGCTCAGGCGATGGTTGGCCGCCTCGAGCTCTGATGTACGCGTGCGGACCTTGTCTTCGAGGTTCCTGCGCTCGTCCTCGAGCTCGCCGTTCTTGCGACGAAGGTCCTCGAGCAGCAGCTCGTTCTGCCGGTGCAACCGATAGCTCTTCAGCAAGCTCTCGACGGTGAGTCGCAGATCGGGCTCGTCCCACGGCTTCGGGATGTAGCGGTTCAGGCCCGCGCGGTTGATCGCGGCGACGACGGCGTCGAGGCCGGCCTGGCCCGTGAGCAACACCTTCGTGGTGTCCGGCGAGCGACGATGAATCTCCTCGAGGAGGTCGACGCCCTTCATGCCGGGCATGATCTGATCGGCGATGACGACCGCGAGCGACTCCCCTTCACGCTCCAGCTCGTCGATGAGCTCCAGCGCGTCCTTGGCGGACTGCGCCACCTCGATCTGGCACTCGCGGCCGAAGCGAGCGCCCAGCTGCTGACGCAAAGCAGTGAGGATCCCCTCTTCGTCATCGACACAGATGATGTGCTCTCGGATCTTCCCCCCCACCGGTGTCGTCACGAGGTACCCGCCTCCGAGCCATCGTCGATCTTGAGGCGAGGCGGCCCAGCGATCGGCAAGCGCACGGCAAACCGCGTGGCACCGGGCACGGAAGTCACCTCGATGAGGCCCCCGTGCTTGTCGATGATCTGGCGCACGATGCCGAGGCCCAGGCCGGTGCCTTCACCCTTCGGCTTGGTGGTGAAGAACGGCTCGAAGATCTTCGCCATCGCTTCGGCGGGGATTCCAGGACCGTTGTCTTCGATAGCCACCACCACTTCGTCGCCCTCCACGCTCGTCTCGATCGTGATCTCGCCCTTGCCACCGAGCGCCTGCACCGCGTTGTGAATGAGGTTGGTCCAGACCTGGTTCAGCTCGTCCACGTAGACCGGGACCGGAGGCAGCTCGCCGTACTTGCGGTGCAGCTGGATACCATACTTCAGCTCGGCATGAAGGATGACCAAGGTGTTCTCGATGCCGTCGTGGATGTCGGCCGGGGCGACGGCGGCTTGGTCGAGGTGGGAGTAGCTCTTCAACGCACCCACGATGCGCGTGATCCGCCGGATCGCGGTGCGGATGGAGTACGTGTTGCGCGAGAGATACGCGTATTCCTCGACGTAGCCGACCAGCACATCGAGAGCCTGTGCCGCGTTCGCGTCGGACTCGGCCACGGATGCAGAGCCCGCGCGCTCCGCGAGGTGCGCGATCTGGTACGCAGCCTCGGGCACGCCGATCTCCACCAGCGTGCGACAGGCCGACTCCGCATCGCTCACGCCCAGCTGCGCGAGGCTCCCGGCGAGCTCTCGCGCTTGCTTGCGCACCCGCCCCGGGGGCTCGATCTTCGCGTTCGCGAGCCGTGGCGTGAGCTGCTCCACCAGCGAGAAGAAGCGCGCGCGGTCGTCGGTGGAGAGGCGCAGGTCGCCAAGCTCGCGGGCGCGCCGTGCGAGCCGCGTGACGTTGTCGGACAGATTGTCGACCGCGCCCTGGATGGCCGCCGCCGGCGAGTTGACCTCGTGCGCGACACCCGCGACGAGCTGGCCGAGGCCGGCCATGCGCTCCGAGTGCACGAGCGCCGCCTGGGCTTGTTGCAGCGTAGCCAGGGCTTGCTCGAGCTCCTGGTTCGCGAGCACGAGGTCGAAGGTGCGCTCCTCGACCTTTCGCTCGAGGAGCTCGGAGGCTTTTTGCACCTCGTCGTAGAGCCGCGCGTTCGCGATCGCGGTCGCCGCCTGGTTCGCGAACGTCACGACCAGGCGCTGCTCGCTCTCGGAGAAGGGCTTGGCCGCGCGCGTGAGCAACAGCAAGCCGAGCACGTGATCTTTTTGCTCCAGCGGCACCGCGAGCAGCGCGCCGTGCACGCTCGCGTTCTTCGCGAGCAGGCTCAGCTCTGCGTCGTCGGCAACCTCCCGCACACGCACCGGGCCACCGCGCAGGCGCAGCGCTTCCCCCAGTGCGGCCAGCAGCTCCTCGCCCTCTGCACCGACGCCGGCAGCCAGCTCGAGCTCACCCGAGGCACGAGGCAGCAACAGAGCAGCGCGTTCGGCCGTGAGCACCTGCGCCACCTCGGAAGCGATCTTGCCGAGCACCTCCTCGAGTCCGACCACGGACGTGACGGCGCGCGTGATCTCCTGGAGCGTCACCATCTCGCGCATGCGTGCGGCGAGGCCTTCCTGGTTGTCGCGCACGGCGCGCGTCATCTGCGAGAAGGCGACGGCCAGATCGCCGATCTCGTCCCCCGTCTCGGGCGTGATGCGATGGTCTAGATCTCCGCGGGCGACCGCCAGGGCACCGAGGTGGAGATGGCCGAGCGGGCGGGTGATGCGGCGCGCGAACAAGGCCGCGAGGCCGAGCGCGAACACCATCGCGATGGCGCCACCGCCGAACAGCGACGCGATGGCGCGCCGTCGCGCGGACAACAGTGCTTCCTCGTCGAGGACCACGGCCATCATTCCGAGCCGCTCTCCGTCGGCGTCCTTGAGGGGCGAGAGCCCGACGGAGAAGGTGCGGCCTCCACTGCTGCTCTCCACATATTGGCTCTGTCCACCGTGCACCGCTTCAGCGACCGATTCCTCGACGGGTGGGCCGAGCTGACGACGACCGTCCGGGGCCAGCAGCGATGACGCGACGGGATCGGAGCCGGCGTAGATCACGATGTCGGCGGCGAGCTCGGCCTTCAGCTGATCCGCGAACCCGGCGTCGAACGGCACGGTAACGAGCACGGCACCGCGCAGGCGCCACGAATCGTCGACCACAGGAGCGCTCGCACGAATGGCGAGGCCACGGCCTGCGCGCACGATGGTGACGCGTCGCTCGTACGCGAGCGCACGGCGAATCGGCTCCGCTTCGTCGGCGACGCCGAGCGCGCGCGGGGAGGTCCCAGGCGCCGCGTAGAGCGAAACGAGGCGACCGTTGGCGTCTGCCACTTCCACGAGGCCCCCGCGGAACAAGTCCTCGTGGCGCGCGAGCAGGTCCTTGATGGACTCCGGATCGAGGAACAACAGATCCGGCAGCTCGGGGATGGCCGAGATGCGGATGGTGTCCTCGAAGACCTCCTTGACGCGCGAGATGAGCAGGTTCAGCGCGACGCGCATCGTGCGCTCGGTCTGTACGCGTACGCCGGCGCGCAGGTTGCCCAGCACCAGCCGCGTCGCCAGCGACGCACCGATGAGGACGGGCGCGAGCGACGCGATCACGATGACGAGGCCCAGCTTGTGACGCAGCCGCAGGCGGCCGATGAGCCCGACGGTGCTCACCGTCGGAAGACTCGATGAAAATAGATGGTCGATGACGGATGCACGACGAGGCCACCCACCGCCGCGCGGGAAGCCACCACCACCTGCGCGTGCGCGATAGGCACCCAAGGGGCCTCGCGCGCGATGAGATCCTGCGCGCGCCGATAGAAGCGCTCGCGCTCGTGCTGATCGACGGACTCCTGGGCCCAGGTGAGGATGCCATCGAGCTCGTGGTTCTTGAGGAACGCCACGTTGCGCGCCGAACCAGGCGTGGCGTTGTGCGAGTCGAAGAGGAGGTAGAGGAAGTTGTCGGGGTCACCGTTGTCCGCAGACCACCCGAGCAGACACAGATCGTGCTCGCCGCGTTGCACTGCACGCAGGTGGCCGTCCATGTTGTTCGAGACGACCTCGATGTCGATGCCGACGTCGTGGAGGTTGTGCTGAATGATGCGCGCCACGGTGTCGGGCGACGGCATGTAGAAGCGCGCCGTGTCCATGGTGTAGAGCTTCGGCCGCCGCATCGGTTGCTTCCATCCGGCCTCGGCGAGTAGCCGCTGCGCGCGCTCCGGATCGAAACCGTACACAGGCCCGGGCTCGTGGCTCCACAGCGACGGTGGCACGGCGGTGGTCGCCTCCTCGGCGAGGCCCTGGTAGATGAGCTTCACGATCGCCGTCTTGTTGATCGCGTAGTTGACCGCCTTGCGCACGCGCACGTCGTCGAACGGCGGGTGCATGAGGTTCATCGCGAGGTAGCCGACGTTCGTCCCCGGCACGCGGTGCAGCTGCAGCTCCGGGTGGAGCGCGACGAACTGGAGATCCTGGGGAGACAAGTTCTCGACGACGTCCAGTGTGCCACCCTCGAGCGCGACCAAGCGCTGGCGCGCGTCGCGGATCACCGAGAAGACGAGGTTCTTGATCTTCGGCGCACCGTCCCAGTACGTCGGGTTCGCCTCGAGCGTGATGCGCTCGCCGGGCGACCACTCGACGAAGCGAAAAGGTCCCGTGCCCACGGGGTGCTTCGAGAACTCCGGCCCCCAGCGCTGGACCGCCGACGGCGACACGATCGAGACGGGATACATCGCCAGGTTCGCCAGGAACGGGGCGTACGGTCGCTCGATCGTGATCTTGACGGTGAGCGGATTCACCTTCTCGACGCTCTGGATATTGCGGAACGTGGTGTCCCAGAAGCTGAACGCGGCCTGGTGATACGGGTGGTGCGGGTCGCGTTGGCGGTCGAGCGAGAACACCACCGCGTCGGCGTCGAACGGGGTGCCGTCGTGGAAGGTCACGCCGCGCCGCAGGTAGAACGTCCACACGCGACCGTCGGCGGACACATCCCACGACGTCGCGAGCGCCGACTCGATGGACGTAGAGTTCTGGCGATACCGAACGAGGTGGTCGAAGATCTGCTCGCTGATCTCGGCGCTCTCGGTGTCGCTCACGCGCGCGGGGTCGAGGCTCAGGGCATCGGCCGCGTGGCCCACGATCAGGCTCGGCGGAGGCGCAGGCGGAGACGAGCATGCCGACAGCAGCAGCACCAGCAACGTCGCGGTTCGCGCCAGAGTGGACAAGTAGAGAAAGGACAAGGGTGGAGGCAGCATAGCGCAGCGGGAATGGATATGCGCTGGAGGCCGCGCTAGGCTACTCGACGTGCGTACCCTGTCTGTCCTGGCTCTACCGGTCTTGGCTCTGGGCGTCGGCGTCGCGTTCGTGACGGCTGGCTGCACCACCATCGTGGATGCCGTGGTCGACGACGTGGTCGATCCGGGCGGCAAGCTCACCACCACCTTCAACAGCCAAGCACTCGGGGACGTGACCGCGCTCGCCTCGGGCAACCCACTCGCCATCACCGGGATGGGCGCGACCTACCTCATCTCCATGACCCTCGGGGACGACCCGAGCGGTCGCACCGGCTTCGATACGCTGGCGTCCGCCGGCCAAACGGTGACCATCAACATCGCCCCGAACACGCGCAACAAGCTCCAGGCCCACTTCGGCGGCCACAGCTGCGTCGCCGACAGCGGCCAGCTCGTGCTCAGCACCGACAGCAGCCTCGGCATCGGTGGGACGTTCAGCGCGAGCGGCACCCAGCTCTCCGACGCGCAGCCTTGCAGCGTGAATGGCACGCTCATGGCCGTCCCGCAATCGCGCTAGAATCGGCCTCATGGCCGGTCAAGAAGAGAAGGTCGCCGCTCCGAACACCAGTGGCAGTCATGCCCACGCCACCGCAAGCCACGCGACGAGTGGCATCGGGACGACACCGGCCAGCAAGGTCGACCGGTCTGCGCTCTCGGCGGCAGGCGCGACGGCGATGCGCAACGCCGCGGCCGGGGCAGACACCTGGACGCGCGGGGACATCGTGAATGTCCAAGGCCAATTGGAACTGTGCAATCTCGCGTTCACCTCGTCGGGGGAGCTCGATAGCGTGACGCGCACGGCCTTGACCCAGGCGTTGGGCGCGCGCTGGGAAACGATGTCGCCAAACGAGGTCGTCAACACGCTCAAGAACGAGTACTCCGCGGCGCCGCCACTCTTCAGGCCTGGCGCCGACGCGCCCAGGTCTGCAGCGAGGACGACAAAGGCCGACCACCTCCCGGCGGGCTTCGACAGCGCGCTGGGAGGCGCGAACGCCGATTTGCGCAAATGGGTCGGCAACAAATCACGCGGAATCGGCTTTCCGCAGATGATGGCGCCCAACATGGATGCCACCTATTTCTACCGACTCGGTCGGATCGGCACCCACGGCTACGGCATGCACAAGGACGAGCTCACGAAGAGCCGCGACAACCTCACAGGCATGGGTTTCCCGAAGGTCGAGCAGAACGAGCTCGACCTGGTAAACCACACCAGCTACGCCGGCCGCCGCGACGTCCTCCCAGACGCACGCTACGTCGCAAAACACTACCCGGGAGGCACCGAGATGCTGGAGGCGACCGAGCGTGAGCCGGTGCACTTCAACGACCCGACGCAGATCAAGCACTGGGACCAAGGGTTCCAACGCCTCATCGGCTCGTCTGCACCGCCGTCGGGCGTGATGCTCGGGCACGCGACGTACGACCGCGGCGGCTTCAATCTTTCGGAAGCCGATGCGAAGATGCCCGGCTACCTCGGCAACAAGAAGTTCGAGGACGTGCCTGCGTCGATGAACCCCGTGCTGGTGAAGCACCTTCGGGAGACGGTCGGTTTTCACGGCATGGTCGTGCCGGACTGGTACGACATGGGGGCCATAAAACAGTTCGTGAAGACCTGCAACCTCGGCGTCGACCTGACGCTCGAGTTCAAAACGTTGGTGCTCGCAACCCTGGCGGGCGTCGACTTTCTCACTGGAGTCGAGCCAGATCCGACCACATGGATCACCCAAGACACCCGGTTCTTGACCGCCCTACCGGCGCTCCACGAAGAGTTCGTTCGCAAGCTCGATGAATCCGTGCAGCGACTCTGGGCGCTCATGCCGCACCCCGGGGTCAGCCTCGGTGCCGTGCCGCTCACCGTCGTCGACAAGCTGATGTTGAAGAGCTTCAACGTGAAGCAAGCCACCTACAAGCCGATCTACGAGGCCTACATCGCGAAGCGTCCGGAGGTGCGGCCGGTGTTCGACGTCTTCATGAAGCACGGCATCGGTGACTTCGACGTGTGGAACCGTACCGGTGTCATGACGCTCATCCAGCGTCAACTGGTCGTGGAGCGCCTCTCCGGCAAGAAGTTCAACGCCCTGCCGAAGGACATCCCCGACGAGGAGCGTTGGTTCCGCGACCTCATGGCCAACAAGGAGTTCCGCACGCATTACGACGCCATCGACTGGGGCGGCGCGGAAGCGGCCAAGGCGTTCTCGAATGCGCTCGACAGCTACCCAGATCTCAAGAAGTCGAGCGGCCCGGCGAAGCCACGTTCGCGCCAGCCGAATAGCTAGCGCGCTGCGGGCGCCTACGGGATGACGATATGGGCTGCTGCAGCCTCGGCGCGATCGACCTGCTCGGACCACTTCAAGAACGCGGGCACCTCGGCGACCGGAATGCGACGCCCGGGTGCGCCGAAGCGCGACTGAAGGACGAGGGTTTTCTCGTCGAGGCGCTGCGCGAAGCGAGCGTCGCCCACGGCCACTTCCACCGGCGTTGCCGGATGTAGGCGGGCGCCCGTCGGGAGATGGAGCCGCAGCGTGAGCTCCGTGGGCGCGACCTCGTCGAGCAGGATCGGCGTCTGCCGCGGCGCGCCGGTGGCATAGCGACGCAGCAACTGGGCAGCGAACGGCACCGGCAAGACCCACGCATCACCGACGCGGCGGATCATGCCCGGCGCCGTGAGCGCGTAACGGACGATGAACGGCCGATCGTCCACCTCGGCCGCTTCCCACGTGAGCGAGGTCAACGTGGCACCAGGAAAGAAGTACGCGAGCGTGCGCTGCTCGAACTGAGGCCGCACGCGATCGGGTGCGAGCTGCGCGAGGCTGTCGCGCCACTCGACGGCAGGCCAGCCTTCGAGTACTTCCTCGACGACGACCTGTCCTCCTCCGTCGGCCGACAACGTCAGGTCGACGTGCATCCGTCGCTGGTCCGGTGACGTGGTGGGTAACGTGACCGGCGTGGCCGAGGCCTCGGACTCCAGCACCAACGCCTGCGCGCCTCGCAACGGTGGCGGTAGATCACCCGTGTGGCCATGGCGATACCGCGGGTCGATGACCATGCCGCCAGCCTCGACGAGCGCTTGGTCGAAGCCTTCGAGCTCGCTCGAGATGTTGGGCGAGCGCTGCGAGCGCGCGAGCAGCACGCGGGCCGGCACGCCGACGGCTTCGGACAGCGCGGCAATCAGCGTGACGCGGCTACCCTCGCGCCGCGCCAGGGTCGCGCTCGCCGCCTCCTCCAGGCTATCCGAGCGCTTGATGTTGCCGCGCACCCAACGCTCGATGCGGGTGACCTTTTCCCGGTCGGTCCTCGCGCCGACGATGAGGCTCTTGGCCAACCGGCTGATCTCGGGATCACGCCGTCGCGCCGACCACGAGAAGTCCACGAGGAAATCTCGCCACGCGGCTTGGCTCACCCCAAGGCTGAGGCGCACCGATGAGACGAACTCCACGGGCGGGACCGACGATGGCTCCGCTTCACGCTGCGACATCTCGTGCGCTTCGAAGCGCCGCACGTCCACGGGACCGTCGCGCTCGTCGCGCGTGCTCACGCTCATGTCGGGCGGCGTGCCGCGACGATCGACCTCCACCTTCATGCCCTGCGGCGAGACCAGCTCGTACTCGCTGCGATCGAGCGGCGCATCGAAGGAGCCGAAGTAGAAGCGCTCGCCGAGGAAGCCGCCGGGGAACGCCGCGGGCGGTGGTGCGCGCTCGATGTACTCGACCTCGACGTAGTCGCCGACGTCGAGCCCGGGCAGCGAGATGCTCTCCTTCTCCGCTACCTCCTCGGGCTCGAGCTGGCTGCCATCCGGCTTCCACGCGCGCAGCGTGAGGAGCTCGGCACCGGCGGGGATCTGCCACTCGCCCCAGCGATCGATGCCCTCCTTCGCGAGCACCTTCACGATGTTGTGCGTGATGTTTCGACGCGCGCCGTTCTCGTACACGCGGGTGACGGCGCGATCGAGCACGAATACCGCGGCACCGTCGTACCGATGGCCCGACTTCTCGAAAGCCGTGATGGCGGCGCGACCATCGATGCGATCGGGATCGGTGGGATTGAGGTCCGCGCCGCGCGCGCGCGCGAGCGAGCGAGCGGTGGCCGCCAGCTCCGCGTTGTCCGGATCGAGCGCGAGACCTTCTCGCAACGCGCGTTGCGCATCGTCCAGGTTGCCGGCGGCGACCAAGGCGTCGACCAACCGCAAGCGATAGCTGGTCGACCTCTGCGCGACATGCACCAGCTGGCGATAGGTGGCCACCGCTTCCTCGAGGCGACCGGCCTCCATCAATACCTCCCCGAGCTGCACGCGCGGGGTCTCGTTGATCGGATCGGCCTTCGTGGCACGCCGCAGCGCCTCCACGGCCTCATCGAGCGCGCCTCGCTGCCGCGCCAGCTCGGCGCTCGCGATCGAACCCGGGCGGCAGGCCGTGATGCGCTTCACCAACGCTTCGTCGACGGGACGATGACGCCAGCGATCATCGGCCACCCGTGCCTCCACGACGGAGCAGGCATTCTTTGCGGCGCCCGTCAGCCGATCGAGCACGGCGCGCACCTCGGGATCGCGACCTCGTGCCCGCAACACCTCGGTGGTCGCCACCACCAAGCGCGCCGAATGCGCGTCGTGCTCCGACACGACGAGGTCGAGCGCATCGCGTGCACGTTCACGACCGAGCGCCAAGCGAATCAGCTCTGCTCGCACCCGCGCGGCGTCGGGATCGGCGCTGAGCGCGCGCTCGAGCAGGCGCCGAGCCCGGTCGCGTGCGATGCGTTGCGGCACGCCGGGGTTCTCTGCCACGATGCGCGCGACCAGCGCCAGCGCGGGCGCGAGCTTCGGCGCGAGGCCCAAGAGGCGCTCGCTCGCGATGGTCGCGGCGGCACTGTCGCCCCAGCGCGCGGCGTCAGTGACGGCGAGATAGGCGCGCCACGTGCTCTTGCCGTCCGCATCGCGCAGCGGGGAAGCCGGGAGCGCGCTCACGGTGCGATCCTCCGTCTGCGTGTACCGCTGGGCGATGGGCTGCTCATAGCCGCGAATGTGCGAGTCGAGCGCCGCCAGCGTGAGCGTGACCTCGGTCCGACCGTACGGCGCCGCAGCGACGACGACGATCCGGTGCTTCCCTGCCGGGACGCGCAAGCGATAGCGATGCACGCGCAGAGGCGACTCTCGACGATCCGCGGCCGGGCCGGGGACACCGTCCAGCCACACCCGACTCGGCTGATCGGAGCCCACGTGCAATGACAGCTCGGAGCTGGCGTCCGCCTCGAGATCGACCCCGATCGGAATCGCACCGGGACGACCGTCGGGAGTGACGGCGAGCACGTTGCACCCGCGGATGCGCTCGGCCGATCCGACGCCATCGGAGAAGTCGGCAGCGACCGGCGACCGATCGAGGTGCGCGCGGGCCAGGCGGGCTACCGGCGCGCCCGCACGCCACGGCAGGGCGCAGCCGACCTCGCGCTCGAAGCGCTGGGCTTCGTCCTCGGCGTGAGACATGCGAGCGACGCGCGCACGCGCCAAGCCGAGCATGCGACGAGTCTCCACCGTCAGGCGGGCATCGGCGACCGCGAGCGCGGCCGCGCCGTCGACGACGACTCCGTCAGCCACCAAGGAGTCGATGCGCTCGATCGCGAGACTTTGCTCGGACTCGTCTCGGCTGCCGCGCAACAAGGCAACCCAACCCGCGAGCGCGGCAAGCGGGTCATCGTGCTCTTCGTGGATCAGCGTCGCGAGAGGCAGGGCCTCGTCGCGGGAGCTCGCACCCGGCCCATGCGGAGAAGTCGCACACGCCGACAACAGCAAGCACGCGAGCACCCAGCGCCTCATCGAGGCATCTCCACGCGGATCTGCGCTCCGAGCGCGCGATCGATGTCCGCGAGGAACGTGCGAAAGGCCGGGTAGTCGGTCGCCGCCACGCGACGCGTCGCGAGCACCGTCTCGGCCACGACCTCGACGCCGTCCGACGCTGGCACGTACTTCATCGTGAATCGACCGAACGCGCTCTCGAGCTCCACGGGTGCAGGAAGGCGCAGGCGTGCCGAGCGCGGGAACACGAAGCGCACCCGCTCGCGATCGGTGAAGGCGCCGGCGATCTCGAGGTCTTCTTTGCGCTTCGACAGTCGCGCGAAGGCCGCGAGCATCCACGGCTCGCGGGCGAGCACCGGGAACGCAAGGCCGGTTTCGTCCACCCGACCGAGGTGTGGCGCGCGCACCACCGCGACGAGCGACACGGGCTGTTCTCGATCCGCCAGGTGGGCGAGCTCGATGCTCTCGACCTCCGCGCCGGGACTGCGCTCGCTCCACGCCTTGCCGTACCTCTCCTTGCGCGGCGCGACCGCCTGGTACTGCCGCCGCCAATTCTCTGCCGATTGGCCGCGGACGGTGCGGCGTTCTCGCACCCGCGCAGAGCCGTCTCCGGCTGCGGTGACCACCACCGACGACTCGACGATCGAGGCCTCGGCGCCGAACACCGGCGACGTGCGCAGCTTGCCTTCGTCGACGTGCAGCACCGCGACGCCTTGGTCCTGTCCAGGCAGCTCGGTCGAGCCCGAGAGCTCGGCCGTCCCGTCGAGATAACGATCGAGCGACGGAACGTATGCGATCGCGTGATTGAACGGCGCGAGTGACGCCGGCACGCCCTTCACGGCGCCTTCGTGTCGCGTGCGCAGCAGGACCAGCGTTGCCGGCACGCCGACCTCCTTCAACATGGCCACGAGCAAGCTCGCCTTGTCCTTGCAGTCGCCGAAGCGGCGCGCCCACACCTGGCACACGCTGTACGGCTGATAGCCGTGGATGCCGAACTCGAGGCCCACGTAGCGCGTGGAGCGAACCACCAGGTCGTAGATGGCGGCCACCTTGTCGTCGACCCGCTTCTTGCCGCGGACCGCGTCGCGCGCCGCTTGCCGGATGGCGCCATCCGTTTCGAGCTGCGTCCGCATGAGTCCGCGATAGAGGCGCGCGACCTCTCCCCAGTCGGCAAACGTGGAGACGTGGACGTAGCCGCCCGAATCGGTGTCACCCGGCATCCCGGGCTCGACGGCGAGCTTGGGCACGCGGCGCGCGACGAACTCGTAGCGCCGTTCCTCCCCTTCGTCGAACGTGGACGGCGAGAGCGCGACACCGTCGACGATGGGCGTGTTGAAATAGAAGGTGCGCGCGGCCGGCGCGATGAGCCGGTATCGGCTTTCGAGGCGCACTTGCTTCTCGGTGAGCATGTAGAGGCCCGAGAACGATTCGCCGAGCTCGTTGCGGCGTCCGTGATCCGCGACGGTGTAGGCCACGTGCACGACGTCGCCAGGCTCGAGCCCCGGTAGCGAGACGACCTGCGCGCGCATGTCGTAGAACAGCCCGGCCCACGGCTCGGACAGATCTTGCTCGTCGATCGATGCCGCGTCTACCAGGTCTCCGTTCTTCTTGTAAACGCGAGCGGAGCGCACCTCCACCGTCTGGGAATCGGGCGCGAAGCGAATGCTGGTCGCGCTCTCGCGCTCGGCACCGCGACTGTCACCGATCTCGACGACGCGCTCGCTGAAGGATTCCTCGAGGCCGTTGGCGTGCACGCGCACCGTCACGCTGTCGTAGAGGACGCGCGATGGCTCGTCCCGACCGAGCGGCTCGGCCGCCGCTCGTTTCCGCAGCGCGAGCACATCGACGGCGAAGCGCCGCGCCAGGTCGTCGCGGCCCGCGTGCGCGAGATCGGCGAGAACGCCACGCAACTCCGGGTTCTGCGGGCGGAGACGCAAGGCCTTCTCGAGGTGCGCGAGCGCCTCCTCGCGCGCGCCGTGGCCGAGCAGCAACCGCCCGAGACGCTCTTCGACACGTGAATCGTCTGGCGCGTAGGTAAGGGCGCTTCGTAGGTCGGCCTCCGCGCTACGCGAATCACCCACCCCTTCTCGCAGCTCCGCGCGATCGGTCAGGACCGTCTCCAGATCGCGCAGCGGAAACGGTGCATCGAGGGTGCTCAGCGCGGCGGCGAGATCCTCGGCGCGACCGCCCGCCTTCTGGTACGAGGCGAGCTGCCGACGAGCGCTCGTGTCGCCCGGCCACTGCTGCAGCAACGCTCGATAGTGGACGAGCGCTTGCTGTCGCTGACCTCGACGAAAGGCGAGCTGCGCGAGCGCCTCCTGCAATCGGCGCGCAGGGGCGACGCGGTAGAGCGCGTCCATCTTTGCTTGCGCGAGCGAGGGGAGCCCGCGATCCGAATCGAGCTCGGCCAAGCGCAGCCGGGCGCGCCAGGTGTTGCGTTCGTCGCCATTCGCCGCTCGCGCGAGCAGGCTCTCGCCGAGCTGCGGCGTGCGACTGTGCAGGATGTGCTCCGCCAAGCGCAGACGCGCGGCGTTCGCGTCCGGCTCTGGCCGTTTCGTGCGTTCGAGCAGGCGCAGACGGTCTTCGAGCACACGACGCCTGGCATCGGCATCAGCAGCACAACGGAGTTGCAGCGCCAGGGCGCGCTCGGGTGGATACAGGGCAAGATGGGTCGCGATCCGATCACAGACCGCTTCCGGTCGTGGCCCCGCGCTGCCTTGAAGGACGACGTAGGCATCCCGCTCGGCCTTCGACAACGAAGCCTCGAGCGTGCGCACAGCCAGCGGCCCGGTCGCCCGCTCGAGGGGCAACGCCTCACGCGCCTCGGCTGGAGGCACCACCGCTACACCGGGCGCCGCGTCGCCCTTTGCATCGGTGACGCGCAAGATGAGCTCGGGACGACGGTCGTCGGTGGCCACCCGCACGACGAGGCGATTGAGCCCCGCCCGCAGGCGCGCACCGTACGCATCGGCATCGAGCGTAGGCTGCCGATCGCCGGTACGACCGCCGATGGTGCGGCCGTTCATCCACGCTGCGAGCGCGCCGGTCGAACCCACCCGTACCGCGACGGTCTGGGCCTTGGTGCTGCTCAGCGTGACGATGACGTAAGCAGCGACGTGCACATCGGGCCGCACCAGCACACCGATCGGCAACATCCCCGCGGTGTAGTCGCGCGGCAGCTCGCGCACCTGCGCTTGGGCGCCCCCGGCACCCACGGCCCAGCGCGTATCGGACGTGAGGGCCGCAGTTAGCAGCGTGCTCTCGGGCGGCAACACCTCCGCGACCGGCAGCTCTGCGCCGCGCTCGACGACGAACGGGCCTACGAACGCGACGTTCGAGTCGACCAGCCCGAGCGGTGCGCGTACCCGTTGTGCCTCCTCGCGCTTGCCGCGCCGGTCGAGCATGCCCGAGAGCTCCCAGCGAGCCTGGGCACGCACCAGCGGGTCCTCCACACTTCTTATCGCTTCCTGCAGAAACGCCAGCAAGTCCACGCCACCATCGAGCGCGAGCTCGTCGAGCGCGCTCGCCTCGAGGATCGCGAACACGCGCTCCGCACCCCGAGCGCTGGCCAGCTGCGCTCTGCGCGCACCGAGCTCCACACTGGCCGGATCCCCGTCGGCATGCGCGACTCTCATCGTGACGAGGAGCGCGAGACACAGGGACGAGAAGAAGGTGCGGTCCACGGCGGCCGCAAAGCATAGCACCGCGCCTACGGGCGCGGCAGCGACCACCCGACACCGGAATGGGGGTGCCTTGACCGCGCCGAGGGTCGCCGGATACGGTGGCGACCCACATGACTCGCATTCATGCTCTCGGCTCCCTCGCGACCTCGGCTCTCACCGGACTGATCGTTGCCGGCTGCAGCCTGAGCGAGTTCACGGTCAACACCACGGCGCCCGTGCTCTACAAGGCGTCACAAGCCTTCGAGGCGGAGAGCGACGTGGAGCTAGCGCGCGAAGCGGCAGCCGGGCAGCTCAAGACGGCCGATGGCTTCCTGGCGTCGGCGCCCAAGAACCGGCTGTTGCTCGAGGTGTTGGCCCGCGGCTACCTCGAGTACGGCTTTGGCTTCCTCGAAGACGAGCTCGACGCGCTGCCCGACGATGATCACCATCGCGAGCGCCGGCAAGTGCTCACCTCGCGCGCGACGGTGCTGTACGACCGCGCGTTTGAATACGCGATGCGCAACCTCGTCACGTTCAAGAAGCAAATGGCGAGCAGCCACAAGACCGATGCGCCCACCTTCGACGGCGCGCTGAAGCTGTTGCCGAAGGAAGCTGCGCCGGGCCTGTTGTTCGGTGGAATGGCGTGGGCCTCGGCCATCAACCTCAACCGCCAGGACATCGGGCGCGTCGCCGAGCTGCCGAAGGCGGTGGCGATGATGAAGCGCTCGTACGAGCTCGACAAGGCGTTCAACAACGGCATGGCCGGAATCGCGCTCGGGCTGGTGAACGCCTCTCGCGGCAAAGCCATGGGGGGCGATCCCGATGCTGCCAAGCGCTACTTCGACGAGGCCATCACCCTCACGAGCGGCAAGTTCCTGCTGGCGAAGGTGCTGCAGGCGCGCTTCTACGCGGTGGTGATGCAGGACCGCGCGCTCTTCGAGAAGATCCTCGCAGACGTCCTCGCGACACCGGCCGAGGTGCTGCCTTCGGCACGTCTGCCCAACGAGCTCGCCAAGCGCCGGGCGGTTCGCTACCTGAAGCTTGCCGAAGATCTCTTCTAGTCACTGCTCGATCACCCCGCTCACCGGAGGCCTTCCTCGATGACCCGCTTCAGCGTTCGCACCCTCGGCCTCACGCTCGCTCTCCTGTTCATGGCGCCCGGTCTGCTACGCGCGCAGACGGTGCTGAAGCTGGCTACGCTGGCGCCGGAAGGATCGTCGTGGATGAACCTCTTCCACGAATGGGGTCGCAACATCGAGAGCAAGACCGCGGGCAAGCTGAAGGTGAAGTTCTACGCGGGCGGCGTCGCCGGCGACGAGCGCGACGTGGTGCGCAAGATGCGCCTCGGTCAGCTCAACGGGGCGGCCGTCACCGCGATCGGGCTCGGGCTCATCCAGAGCGAGGTGCGCGTCCTCGAGCTGCCGATGATGATCAAGAACTACGCCGAGCTCGACCACGTACGCAACGCGATGGACGCCGACTTCCGCAAGAAGTTCGATGAGAAGGGCTACGTGCTGCTCGGCTGGGGCGATGTCGGACCCGTCCACATCTATTCCAACATGCCCATCAAGTCGAAGGCCGACCTCGCGCAGACGAAGCTCTGGGCATGGACCGACGATCCGCTCGTGAAGACGATGTTCAAGCAGCTGGGATCGAATGGCGTGCCTCTCGGCGTGCCCGACGTGCTCACGTCGCTCCAGACCGGCCTCATCAACGCTTGCTACGGCTCGCCGTTGTCGATGGTCACGCTGCAGTGGAACACGAAGGTCAAGTACATGACGTCGATGCAGCTGAGCCAGGCCATCGGCGCCACCGTCGTCAGCAAGCGCGACTGGGACAAGCTGCCAGCCGACGTACAGAAGGTCGTGATGGACGAGGCGAAGGCCATGGAGCAAAAGCTCCTCAAGACCATTCGCGCCGACAACGATGCCTCCCTGAAGGCGATGAAAGCTGGGGGCATCCAGATCGTGGAGACCCCGGCCGCGATGCAAAAAGAATTCGAGGAGCAAGCGCTTGCGCTGCGTCCGATCCTCGAAAAGGAACCCGTCGTGTACACGCACGAGTTCCGCGCCAAGGTAGAGAAGCTGCTCGCCGACTTCCGCGCCGGTAAGAAGTAGTGGCAGCAGCGCCGGACGCAGGGAGCGAGGCGGCACCAGAACGAGCAGCAGAACGGGCACCGGAGCGCGAGCCCGACGTGGGCCAGAGCTGTCCCAGCGACTGGCCTGCACCGCTGCGTGGTCTCACCGCGCTCGCACGGGTGCTCGCTGTCGTCGAGGGCGCGGGGATCATCTTCTGCTTGCTGGCGGTGATCTTCTTGGCCGCCTGGCAGTTCGTGGAGCGCAACCTCGTGCAGCGGCACTTCTGGTTCTTCCACACGCCACCGTGGGCCGACGGCGTGATCCGCCACTCGGTCTTCTTGCTCGGCTTCTTCGGCGGCGCGTACGCCACGTTCACCGCCCGACACATTCGCATCGACGCGATCACGCGCACGCTCGGCGTCCGCGCTCGGTTGGCCCTACGCCTCGTCACCACCATCGCGGCGCTGGGCATCGTCACGCTCTTTACCTGGGCGGGTTGGGGGTTCTACGAGATCTGCCTCGAGGAGGCAGGCGAAGCGTCGCAGGCCGAGCAGTTCTTCACGTCGTCACGCGGCGCCATGATCATGGTCGTCGGCTACGGCGTCGTGGCGTTCCACTTCCTCGTGCAGATCTTGCTCGACCTCGGTTGGCTCGTGTCGAAGGGAGAGCCACCGTCGCACTACATCGCTGAAGCGTCGACGCACTGAGGCCTGTAGCCAAAACATGACCGCGCCGCTCATCGCCATCCTCCTCTTCGCGCTCCTCGGCCTTCCGCTTTTCTGCGTGCTCGGTGCCGTCGGGCTGGTCGGCCTCACCAGCACCGGCACCAATATCGCCGGCGCGCTCGCCGACGTGTATCGCCTCGCCGGAGCCGAGGCGGTCTCTCTCTCCACCATTCCGCTCTTCACCTTCGCCGGCTACCTCATGGCAAAGGCGAAGACCGCCGATCGTCTGGTGCGCATGGCCGAGGCCTTGCTCGGCTGGATTCCCGGCGGCCTCGCGCTCGTCACGTTGTGGACGTGCGCATTCTTCACGATCTTCACCGGGGCCTCGGGTGTCACCATCGTCGCGCTCGGCGGCCTCCTCCTACCCGAGCTCGAGCGCTCGAACTATCCGAAGCGCTTCTCCCTCGAGCTCGTCACCGGCTCGGGTGCGATCGGCCTGCTCTTCCCGCCGGCGCTGCCACTCATCGTGTACGGCATCGTCTACGGCATCAACGCAGGCCACGCGACCACCGAGCCCGGTGCGCCACCCGCGTTCCAGATCGATCGCTTCTTCTACGCCGGCATCGTCCCCGGGCTCCTGGTGCTCGGGATCCTGTCCGTGTACTGCGTCGCGATGGGCTGGCACGCGAAGGTGCCGCGCAGTAAGCTCGACTTCGGGAAGTTCCTGAAGGCGCTCTGGGAGGCGAAGTGGGAGATCCCGATCCCGTTCGTCATCCTCGCGCTGCTGGGCTTCGGATGGGCCGTCATTCCAGAGGTCGCAGCGCTCACAGCGCTCTACGTCTTCATCATCGAGGCGTTCGTATATAAAGACATCGATATCAAGAAGGACCTCTTCCGGCTCACGCGCGAGTCGATGACGCTCGTCGGTGCGATCTTCATGAAGATCGCGGCGGCCACCATCCTTACCGCCTACTTCGTCGACGCGGGCATTCCGGAGCGCTTGTTCGATTGGCTCTCGCAGTACGTGCACACGCCCCGTGCGTTCTTGTTGGTTCTGAACGTGGTGCTGCTGCTCGTCGGCTGCTTGATGGACATCTTCTCGGCCATCTTGGTGGTGGTGCCGTTCATCGTCCCGGCGGCGGCCAAGTACCACATCGATCCCTACCACCTCGGCGTCATCTTCCTGCTCAACCTCGAGATAGGATACCTGCTGCCGCCAGCCGGCCTCAACCTCTTCATCGCCGCGTTCCGCTTCAACCGGCCTATCACGCAGCTCTACAAGGCCGTCATCCCGTTCATCCTCCTCATCGCGCTCGCGCTCGGCATCATCACGTGGTTCCCGCAGCTGGTCGTCGTGCCCAAGCCCGACGCGATCCAGGTCGTGCCGGAGCCCGTGGATCCCGCACTGGCGCCGTAGCTGGCGACAATCGTCTCCAGCTACCGCGGGAGATCAATGGGTTGCGCCTGGCATCGGCGGTGCAAGTGCACATGGCATGTTGCGCACGCTGGTCCTCGCACTCTCGCTGATCGTGGTCGTGCCGTTTGCCGCGGCGAAGAATGTGATCCCGCGCGTGCACAGGCATCAGCGCGTCCTGCAGAAGGTCCTCACCAACCTCGGGAAGAAGATGTTGGTGCAGACGCTCAACGGCCCGCTCGAGGGGCAGCTCTCGCCTCACTCTCAGGACGCGATGCGGCTCGACAGCGTGTGGGGTGGCCACTCCCTCGTGCGCTACGACGACGTTCGGAGCATCACCATCCGCTAACCAGAGGCGCGCGGAGCGCGAGTCAAAACTGAGCAGACAAAAGCTGCGTCGCGGCGAAGTCGCTGCGTGAGCAGGGTGGGACCCTGACGGCTCGGCCGGCAGGGCGGGAGGCACGCCCGATGAGACAGACTAAACAGCAACGCAACCTTTGATGTCCGAACAA
>JAYUBF010000100.1:0-6826 GCA_043741435.1 Myxococcales bacterium | reverse complement strand
CTGTTTAGTCTATCTCATCGGGCGTGCCGCCCGCCCTGCCGGCCGAGCCGTCAGGGTCCCACCCTGCTCACGCGGCGACTTCGCCGCGACGCAGCCTTTGCTGCTCAGTTTTGACTCGCGCTCCGCGCGACTCTGGTTAGCTGACTGACTCGCGCGGTAGCTCCGTTCTCGTGCTCGAAGGCGTCCTCGCTGCCGTCGAGCACGAGCGCCGGCGCCAAGATAGTCGGGAAACGCTCCATCGACGCTCCATCGACGCTCCGTCGACACATTTTATCGTGACACTCGTTGACAACTCGCCATCGTAAACTATATTAGCCCAAATTATGGCACGCTCAGCACAGCTGAAACTCTTCGCGGCCGCCAAGCGCAAGCCGAAGCGCGGGCGGCCGCGTCTGCATGCCAAGGAGATCGCGCACGCCAGGCGGCCGGCGGTTTCGGCGAAGCTCCCGTTGCACGTGACGGTGAAGATGGAGTCGCACGTGTGGAACCTGCGCACGCGTCGCTGCTTTCGCGTCGTGGAGAAAGCGCTCTTCGCCACTGCTAACCAACGCAGCGCGCAGATCGTCCACTTCACGGTGCAGGGGAATCATCTTCACCTGCTCGTCGAGGCCGATGACAAGCGCGCGCTGTCTCACTGCATGCGCAGCCTCGCCATCCGCATCGCGCGCGGGCTCAACGCGCTCATGGGCTCACGCGGTCGCGTCGTCGCCCATCGCTACCACGCTCGATCTTTGCGCACGCCCACTGAAGTGCGCAACGCGCTCGGCTATGTGCGCCACAACTTCCGGCACCACGCCTCGCAACGCGGCGAGGCGGTACGTCTCACCTGGACCGATCCGTTCTCTTCCGACGCCCTGCTCAGCTTCCGCCCGCCCGCGGCTCGCACATGGCTGCTCGCCGACGGTTGGCGCCGCGCGGGGCCGTGATCGCCCCTGTGTAAAACGCCGCTACGGCGTGTTGGTGACCAGCGTATCCACCGCATGTACCGGCGCGTTCTCACCCTTCATCAGGTGCGCGATGGCCTGTAGCACCTGGCGCTGCTTGGCTAGCAGGCTCTGACCCGCGAAGCCTGCTGCCGTCACCGTGATGTTGAAGTGGCCGCCGCCGCCTTCGGCATGGCATGTCGATTCGGGGATGGCCTTCTCGACCGCTTCTTTGATGGCGACGCGCGGGTCGCCGACGAAGCTCGTGGGATGGTGTGACATCGCTTAGTACCGCGGGACCTTGGGATCGACTGCTTGTGACCAGGCATCGATGCCGCCCGTCAGGTTGTAGACCTTCTTGAAGCCGTCCTTGATGAGCTGCTCCGCCGCGCGCTGGCTACGACCGCCGTGGTGGCAGTGCACGACGATGACCGTGTGCTTGTCCGTCGTCGCGAGGTCGTTCGTCGTGGTCTCATCGAGCAGGCGCGCGCCCTCGATGTGCGCGGTCGCGTGCTCCTGCGCAGTGCGCACGTCCCACAGCTGCAACGGCTCTTTGCGCTGCAGCATCTCGTGCAGGTCCTTCGGCGACAATGCCTTCACCTTTGCGGGCTCGTGCGGGCTCGTGATCTGGAAACCACCACCGCTCGCATCGTTCACGAAGTCGATCGTCGCGCCGTCGAGCCTTGCGCTCGAGGGCTTGTCCACATGTACGGCCACGCCGTTCGACGTCACGATGAAGCCGCCCGGTCGCGCATCGCCGATGGAGAGGTCGTACTTCCAGCCCGCGTTGCACGAAAGGTGCAGCACCTGGCCTTCGCCCGCGTCCTTGATCGCCTCGGTGAGCGTCGTGGCCGCGGCAGGCGTGACCGTGATCTTCGGTTCCACTGCCGGCGCTGGCGGCGTGGCGTACGGTGCGAGCTTGGTGGCAAGCTCACCCGAAGCGCTCATTTGCTTCACGATGTCGCAGCCCCCCAGAAACTCACCTTCCACGTAGAGCTGCGGAATGGTGGGCCAGTTCGAGTAGGCCTTCACGCCGTCGCGAAGGGACGGATCGGCGAGCACGTTCACCGTCTGGAACTTCGCACCGAGACCATCGAGGATCTGGATGACCGTGGCCGAGAAGCCGCACTGTGGAAATTGCGGCGTGCCTTTCATGAACAAGAGCACCTTGTGCTCTTTGACCATGGTGTCGATGCGGGACTTGGTGGGATCGCTCATGCGCGGGAATATAGGGTGGGTGCCGTCCACAAGCCACAGGTGGGTGTGAACCTTGATCTTGTAGGCACTCCGGGTGCTAGCACTACTGCGTCAGGTTCGGACCGAGACGTCGCGTCGCGAGGAAGCGGACGAGGCCCGCAGCAGCGACGACGACGGGAGAACCTGACGCAGTAGTGCTAGTGTCCGCCCGCACATGGTCGACGGCACCACCAAGCTTCCCGCCACCGACGAGCTGGTCCGCATTTCCGAGGTCCTCGAGGCCATCGGGGAGCATCGCGAGCTGCTCGATCCGCTCGACGACGAGACGCGCCTTCGTCTGTTGCGCGCGGCGGGCGCGGTGGCGCGGCCGACGCGACAAGCGTTGAAGGACGCGTCGCGCGCGCGCCGACGCGAGCGTCGCGACAACAAGCGCACCCACGATACGACGCTGGTCGAAGGCACGCGCATCCGCACCACGTCACGCTTGCCCGTGTACGTGGCGCCGGCCGAGGAAAGCTCACCACTTCCCGCCGAGCGCGTTCGCCTTGCGGAACCGCGGGCTTGCTACGTGTGCAAGGAGGACTTCGACGAGGTCCACCCGTTCTACGACAGCATGTGCCCGCGCTGCGCCGCGCTGAACTATGCGCGACGGTTTCCGAAGGGAGACCTCACGGGACGCGTCGCGCTCGTCACCGGTGCGCGCCTGAAGATCGGATTTCAAACGGCGCTCATCCTGCTGCGCCAAGGTGCACGCGTCATCGTCACCACGCGCTTTCCGCGCGATGCAGCGCAGCGGTTCGCCGCGCTCGACGACTACGCCACGTTCGCCGATCGCATCTCCATCTACGGACTCGACCTCCGGCACATCCCGTCGGTGGAGCTCTTCACCGCTCACCTGTCGCGCCGACGACCGCACCTCGATATCCTGATCAACAATGCGGCGCAGACGGTGCGTCGACCGTCTGCGTTCTACGCGCACCTGCTGCCGGTCGAGCAAAGGCCGCACGCCGAGCTGCCCGCCGCGTGGCGTGGACTGCTCGACGACCACCATGCATTGATCGACGAGCTCCGGGACGAGTCGACGCAGGCCATCGCCCAGCTGCCACGCCACGTGACGGGGCTGGTCGGATTCCGCGGCGAGCGACCTGGCGTAGGGCTCAGTCATGCGGCCGATCTCTCGCAGATGCCTTGTGGCGACGATGATGGCATTAGCGGTGCGGTGGCCACGCGTGAGGAAACGGCGAAGCTGTTCCCCACCGGCAAGCTCGATGTCGATCTGCAGCAAATCGATCTGCGGCCCCACAACAGCTGGCGCATGACCGCGAGCGAGGTGCCGACGGGCGAGCTGCTCGAGGTGCACTTGGTCAACGCGGTGGCGCCGTTCGTGCTGTGTGCCAGGCTGAAGCCGTTGCTCGAGCGATCGCCCCACGCCTCGCGGTTCATCATCAACGTCTCGGCGATGGAGGCGCAGTTCGCGCGCAACAAGAAGACGGACAAGCACCCGCACACCAACATGGCGAAGGCGGCGCTCAACATGCTCACGCGCACGTCGGCCTCCGACTACGCGCGCAGCAACATCTTCATGAACAGCGTGGACACCGGCTGGGTCACCGACGAAGACCCGATGCACCACGTGGTGCGCAAGCAAGAGGTGCATCGGTTCAACCCTCCGCTCGACATCGTGGACGGCGCCGCGCGCGTGGTGGACCCCATCTTCTCGTCGCTGGGTACGAACGCGCCAGCCTTCGGGTTGTTCTTCAAGGACTACCTGGTGGTGCCCTGGTGAAGCGCCTCTTGCGGGGCACCGGATCGATGTCCATCTTGAGCGGAATGGGAAAAATCATCGTTGAAGACCGCACCACCGAGACGCCGCAACAAGCGCTCGATCGGGAGGTCCTCGTTGCCGCGCAGTTGATCGCGGGCTTCACCATCCACGTCAGCAAGGCTCGTCCGCCGGTCGGCCTCGGCGCGCTCACGTACGTTCTCGGCATGGGCATCGCTCGCACGCGCGCCGATGTGGAAGAGGTGGTTGCTCTCCTGCGCAAGCACTACGACGGCACCAGGGAACAGATGGCGCTCGAAGGGACCAACACCCACGTCGCAGACGAAGGTGCGGACGACGAGGACGAGCCCGACGAAGAGACAGTCGACGAAGAGACGGTCGACGACTCGCCGAAGTACGACGCGTAGCCCGACGGAGCCGGGAGCCTACGGCTTCGTTCGCAACGGAATCTCCGATGCGGCCTTGAAGAAGCCGTTCCGCTCGGGATCGTTGTAGGTGCGGTAGTCCGGCGCCCACGGCTGGAAGTTCGTCCCCTCGGGACCATGCTTGATGGTGAGGGCCATCGGTGTCACCGAGCGATAGCTGGAGTCGACGGGTAGGTCTTCGTTGTCCTTGCCGCCCGACGAGAACAACGTGATGAGCGTACCCTCGTCTCCCTCGTAGTTCTTGTGGAACCCTTCGTTGTACTTCTCGTGACCGCGCACCAACGTGCTGGCGCCGATGCGTTGCATGAACGCGCGGAACTGCAGGCGGCCGAACGCGAAGCGCGACGACTTGTCCTGCAGGTCGGCGGGGATCACGTCCGCTATCGACGGATCGCTCCACATCATCTGAAAGCGAATGTCGGGGTCATTCAGCGTCGAGAGATCCTTCCAGCGTTCCTTCACGAGGCGATCCTTCGGGATGCCGCCGTGTACGAAGAAGAGGTCGCCGAAAGACAGACTGTTCGGCAGCGCCTCGAAGAGTGAGATGTACTTGCGGAACGCATCCATCGTCACGTACGGCTTGAGCGTATTGATGGCCTCCGACGGCTGGACGCCGCCGTACACCTTGCCCTCGTGCTCGATGTAGTACTCATGGTTGCCGCGCAACACGTGCACGTATTCGGGCGCGGTCACCAGCAGCTGGAGCACGGAACGCAGCACGCCGTTGAGTGAGAACAGACCGCGGTCGATGTAGTCGCCGAGCAGGATGAGGTGAGGCTCGGGGCTGTTCGCCGGATCTTTCTTGTACGCGTTCACGCGCTCGAAGAAGCGCGACTGCATGATGGCGGCCTTGAGCACGCTGTAGCAGCCGTGGAGGTCGCCGAGCACCGTGAGCTCGTACGTGTGACCAGGCTTCGGCGGGATCACGTGGACGTGACCGTCGAGGAACGGCTCCTGACCCGCAAACTCGGAGAACTGTTTCTTGCCCGTGAGCTTGCCCTTGCCGCGGGCGCGCTGGTCGTCAATGAGCTTGATCGCGCGATCGACGAGGCTCAGGTCGGCGGCGATCTGCTCGTCGATGACGTCGGGCCGATAGTGGTGCTCGAACGGCTCGAAGAACGGATGCACGGCACCGGCTGGCGGGAGCACGACCACGGCCTCGATGGTGACGCGATGCGCGGGGCCGCTGTCCTCCTCCACCAGCTCGAGGCCCAGATCCGCCTCGAGGAAGGCGGCGAGCTCACCACGGAACATCACCTCCGCGGGATGGGCCTCCCCGTCTGCCATGAGGAGCTCGTCGATGGCGGACATCAACGCTTCCTGGCCCGGCTTGTCGAAGCCCTGCATGAGCTCGAGGCATTGCTGCTTGAGCCGCGCGTGCACGAACGCGCTCGGGTCTTCGCCCGCGGCAACCGGCTCGTTCATGAGGTCGCGCACGCGCGCGTCGATCTGCTCGAATACCTCGTGAAAATGCGACGTGAACTTGTCGACGAGCTCCGAGCGCACGACGAGGTCACCGATCTTCGCGCCGTCGACGCGCGCCTTGACCAGCGAGCGGATGCGATCACGCACGAACTCCTTCTCGCGCTGGTCGAAGTCACCATCGATGTAGCCGAACGTCGTCATCATGAAGATGACGGCTTGCATCTGACTCTCGGCCACCTGGGCATCCGTGGAGAATGTGAGCATGGCCGGTCAGCCTACCACCGCCGATCGAGTTGATTTCAAGAGAGAAGTCACGCTATAAGCCGCGCATGCAACACAAGATGACCTTGGGACTTTTGGCGGTCCTCGGCTTTGGTTCTTTCTTTGGCAGCAGCGCCTTGGTGCACGCTGACGACGGTCGCTCCGACGAACGATCCAAGGCCGCCTGCTCCGACGGCGTCGACAATGACCAAGATGGGCATGTCGATTGCGACGACCAAGACTGCCAGGACTTCGCGATTTGCGCGCCGGCAAACGGGGCCGCGGGGCTTGCGCCGCAGGGTCACGGCGCCGCGAGAGGGGTCGCCACCCGCAAGCTCGTCGCGGGTGCAATCATGTTGCCACTCGGGATCGTCACCGCAGCCAGCTCCGGGGCAGTCTGGTGGGCCTACTCGAACGCCGACTACTCCGGGAACAACAAGAGGGGGCTCATGGGAGCGAGCATCGCGATGGACGTCGTGGGCGTGGCACTGATCGCCGCAGGCTCGGCGTTGCTCGCCATCGGCACGGGCGATCTCGCCGCGACAGCGCCAGAGAAGCATCGTGCTGGGATCGATATTCTCCCGCGGCTCGCGGTGACATCGGAGGGTGCGGTCGCTGGTTTGACGTTGAGCCTGCCGTGAACGGCCGATGCCGAAGGAGAAAGCGGCAACCGTCGCGCTGCGCCGGTGGGGGAAGGCGACGAAAAGCCTAGCGCCAATGCCAGTCACTTAGCGGCGAGTCCCAAGTTATTCCGATCACCTATGGGGCCGGGCTCAAAGAACAGGAGACCGGCAACCGGCAACCGGCGACAG
>JAYUBF010000099.1:0-2032 GCA_043741435.1 Myxococcales bacterium | reverse complement strand
TCGAGCTGTCGGTGCGCTCCGCCAACTGCCTGCAGAACGCCAACATCCGCTACATCGGCGAGCTCGTGCAGAAGACGGAAGCCGAGATGCTCAAGACCAAGAACTTCGGCCGCAAGTCGCTCAAGGAGATCCGCGAGATCCTCGGCGAGATGGGCCTTGCGCTCGGTTCGAAGCTCGACGGTTGGGTGCCCCCCGCGATGCGCGGCAAGGCCTAAAAGGAAACTCACCATGCGCCACCAGAAGCACGGCAGAAAGTTCGGCCGCAAGACCGGCCCCCGTCACGCGCTCTTCTCGGCGCTCGTGACCTCGCTCTTCGAGCACGAGCACATCAAGACCACCGACGCCAAGGCGAAGGAGATCCGGCGCATCGCGGAAAAGGCGATCACCTGGGCTGCTTCGGTCGGCAAGTTGGTCGACAATGAGAAATCGGACGCCGAGGACAAGGCACGCGTCGTTCACGCGATGCGCATGGCTGGCCGTGTGGTTCGTCACAAGCCGACCCTGCACAAATTGTTCTCGGAGATCGGTCCGCGCTTCGTCGGGCGGCCCGGTGGTTACACGCGCGTGCTGAAGCTTGGTCACCGTCACGGTGATGCGGCGCCGATGTCGATCATCGAGCTCGTCGAGCGCGGCGCCAAGGATGCTGACGACACGAAGGTCGCTAACAAGGCGGCCGCGCCGAAGGCCAAGACGGCCCAGGCACAAGCCGAAGAGTAGTCCTCGGCTGTATCGAGTATTTCGAAAAGGGGACCTTCGGGTCCCCTTTTTTTTGGGTGTCGAAGGAGGTCACGATGTCGATGTGGAGCGACTTCTACGGAGCGACAGACCTGTTCTCGATCGAGCGAATCAGCGCGCGGCTGCGCGGCGCCGACGGGGAATTCGCCGCGTCGCGCGGTGACTTGCTCGCGCTTCAGGATCTCGTGTGGACCGGCGATCGACCTTCACACGTCACGCTCTCAATGCCGCACCCCGCGTTTTGCGCCCAGCTCGCGGAGCGTACCGGGGTCTCTGCGGAGGACCTCGCGCGCGTCGCCCGCTACGATGCCAGTGTAATCGACGGCGCAGTGGCTTGAGCTCCCGCGTCGCACGTGCCCGATGAAAGTCCTCCTCCTCACTCCACCGATGACGCAGCTCAATACGCCGTATCCAGCGACGGCGTATCTGACGGGCTGCCTGCTCGCGCATGCGCCGCACGTCGAGGTGACGCAGGCCGATCCCGCGATCGAGCTGTTCTTGCGGCTCTTCAGCCGTGATGGCCTACAGCGAGTGGCCCGGGTGCTGCGCGAGCGCGTCGAAGAGGGCGCCGACGACATGCCGGCCTCCGTCGCGTTATTCCTCGAGCACGAGGACGCCTACGTGAGCCTGGTCGACAACGTGGTGCGCTTCCTCCAGGGGCGCGATCCGTTGCTCGCGCTGCGCATCGCCGGGCGCGCGTTCTTGCCAGAGGGCCCGCGCTTCGCTGCCGTTGCCGACGAGGAGGGCCTCGCCTGGGCTTTCGGCGAGCTGGGCACCACCGATCGCGCGCGACACCTGGCGAGCTTGTTCATCGACGATCTCGCCGACGTCATCCGCGATGGGATCGACCCGCGCTTCGAGCTGTCGCGCTACGCCGAGAAGCTGGCGGCGAGCGCTGCGAGCTTCGACGCGCTCGCCGAGGCGCTGGCCGATCAGCCCACGCTCGTGGACGAGACGCTCGACCGCATCACCGCGGAGCTGATGATCGAGCACGCCCCGGATCTGGTCGGCCTCACCGTCCCGTTCCCCGGCAACCTGTACGGCGCGCTGCGCATGGCGCGCGTGATCAAGGCGCGCTCACCGGCGACGCGCGTGGTCATGGGTGGCGGCTACGTGAATACCGAGCTTCGTGATCTCGCTGATCCACGCGTGTTCGATCACCTCGACTACATCACGCTCGACGACGGTGAACGGCCGTTGCTCGCGCTCCTCGCGCACCTTGCCGATGGCACGCGGCCGTTGTTCCGCACGTTCGTGCGCGAGGGCTCTCGCGTGGTGTGGAAGACCAGCGAGCAAG
>JAYUBF010000098.1:0-48720 GCA_043741435.1 Myxococcales bacterium | reverse complement strand
GCGACCGCCTCGCCCTCAGAATCCAGGTCGTCCGTGCCACACTCGATCCCCGCGAAGCCTACAACCAGATCCCGGAGAGAGACCCCCGTCTCCGTTAGTCACCCGAGGGCCCGTCACGCCTTGCGTTTCCGCGCCCAGCACGCAATCGTGGAGGCGCTCTTTTTCCGAGGTGTCCCCTGAAGCCGATCTTTGCCACGGTCGCTGCGCTGCTGCTCTCGCTCTGCGCCTCGACGGCGCACGCAGAGGTGAAGGGCGCTCGTCAGCACTACATCGCCGGCACCAAGCACTTCGATCTCAGCGAGTACCGCGAGGCTCTCGAGGAGTTCAAAGAGGCCTACCGACAAAAGGAGGATCCGGTGTTCCTCTACAACATCGCGCAGTGCCATCGCTTGATCGGCGGCGACAACAACCTGGAGGCTCTCAGGTTCTACAAGAGCTACCTCAATCGCGCTGTGAATCCGCCGAACCGCGCGGAGGTCGAAGCCAAGATTCGCGCACTGCAAGCGGACCTCGACCAAGCCCAGGCGGCCAAGGCCACCCAAGCAACGCCAGCGGCGAGCATCGCCCAGCCGGCGACGGTGGTCGTGCCGGTCGCCGTCGTCGCTGCGCCGCCGCCGAGGACGCCCATCTACAAGAAGTGGTGGCTGTGGACGATCGTCGGGGTGGCCGTGGTTGGCGTGTCGGTCGGCGTGGGTGTTGGCGTCGGCAGCAGGACCAGCGCGGCCTCGAGCCCCTTCGGCGGGGTGACGTTTTGAGCCGCGTCGGCAAGCTGGTCCTCGTGGTCGCGCTCGCGCCCGTGTTCTTCGCAGCGGCGGCGTGCTCGCGCACCGGCGACGTATGTGAAGGCGCGGCCGGCACCTGTGTCGCGCTCACGGTGACCTCCGCACAGATCCACACGCCCATCGACTCCCTGATCCTGACGGCGTCCGACGCGGTGAGCGGCAAGCAGACCACCAACGCCACGGCGGGCGCGACCCCACCGTTCCAGATCGCGCTCCATTTCGGCGCCACCGCGACTGGCCACGTGCACCTCGACGTGGCAGCGACTGGCGGCAGTGGCCATCTCGGCAGCGGAAGCACCGACGTGACCCTGGCGCCCGGAACGCACATCGCGGCGACCGTGGACCTCGAGCCGGACGCGAGCAGCAACGATCTATCGGTCAACGATGGGATGGACGGTCCATCGGGCGACATGCTGCCCGCGAGCTGTGATCCGCACGGGCTCAATGGCCCGCCGTGCGTCTGGCGATGGCAGACGCCGCTGCCGGTCGGCGAAGATCTGCGCAGCGTCCACGCCTTCGCCGACAACGACATCTTCGTCCTCACCGAGTCGGGCGCCATCCTCCACTTCGACGGAACGACGTGGGGCCTGCTGGCGGCACGCCCGATCCCCGGGATGGGTAGCTTCCGAGGCTTGAAGCTCGTCGGTGGCAAGACAGACCTGTACATCCTTGGGTTCAACTCGGTGATGGGAACACCGTCGGAGGTGTTCCACTCCAAGGACAAGGGCGCGTCGTGGATCGAGGAGACGCTCCCCTCTGGCGCGGCGAACAACGACAACCTGACGGACATCGCCGTCATCCCCGGCATCGATGACAGCAACGTCGTCGTCGTCGGCGGCTTCGCTCACATCGTCAGAAGGGACAGCAGTGGCACCTGGACCGACTATCAACTGACGTGCGTCGGTATGTCCGGGTGCTCGACCAACTTCCGACCGGTCACGGCCAGCTTGCTCGACCAAGTTACGTTCTACGGGTCTACCGGCGCCTACGTCGGCAGCAACACGACGTGGACGCCCGTCACTGGCCTCACCGGCAACACCAACTTCGTGCAAGCGCTCTGCAACGGCCACGACTTCGGCAACACCAACATCCGCTACTGGGGCGTCGGCTCGAACGGCGTCATCGCCACCGCGACGCAAGCAGCGCCCACCGCGTGGTCGCTTCAGTCCGATCCCGTCAGCGCGATCCTGTACGGCTGCACGGCGAGCGATCAGAACAAGGTCTGGGCCTATGGCACCAACGGCACGGTCATCTCGTCGACCACGGGCGGCGTTGGCGCGTCGGCATGGGTCGCGCAGACCACCAACACGACCGAGACGCTCCTCTCGGGCTCCCACAGCCCGGGCACCAAGCTGACAGTCGTCGGCCAGGCCGGGACCATCTTGCAGGCCACCGACGGCGCCACATTCACCAGCGCGCGGACGGGTGTGACCGGCGGCTTCATCGCCATGTTCGGGCTCGGCCCGCAGCTCGTCTACGCCGTCGGTCTGGCCGGAAGCATCGCTCGCACCACCGATGGCACCACGTGGCAGGCGATCACGACGACCGGCACCACCCTCATTCTCGATGCCGTCTGGGCATCCTCGCCCACCGATGTGTACGCGGTCGGCGCGAGCGGCACCGTCGTTCACTCGATCGACGGCACGACCTTCACCCGGTACACGAACCCCGGATCCGGGGGCATTCCCGCGGCGGCGAATCTGACAGGTGTCGCAGGGATCTCCGCAAACAACGTGTTCGTCAGCTCGACCCAGGGCCTGTTTCGCAGCACAGACGGGGGCGCGACCTATGCGCCCGTCACCGTGCCCGGCTTCACCGGCATGAACGTATTTACCGTCTACGCGCTCGGCGGCGACTTGTGGATCGGCGGAGACAATGGCCAGATCTACCACACCACCGATGGCACGAGCTGGGGCTCGCAGACACTCACCGGCGTCGGCGCGAGCCTGCCGATCTCGGCATTCACCGGACGTGCCTCCGGCGAGGTGTTTGCCGGCAGCTCCGGCACGCCGTTCCTCGCCCACACCCTCAATAAAGGGGCGACGTGGACCAGCGGACTCGTCGCCAGCCTGGGGAGCACCGGCCTGGGGCAGCTCGCGCTCACCCCGATGGGCGACTACCTCTACGCGCAGTCGAACCAGCTCCTCGTCTCCCAAGATGGCGGGATGAACTTCGTGCCGGTGAATACGGCACCAGTGCCGAGATCCGTCGGCGCCTTCTTCATCGCGAGCGCCGCCAGCATCTTTGGCGCCACCGACAGCGGCATCGTGCACTTCGGGAACTGAACGAGCCCACACCACCAAAAAGACGCGCGCGGCGAGATCGCTTGATACGCTGGACCTCGCACGATGAAGATCCTCGTTCTCTTCGACCTGTACCGTCGGCCAGGCCCGGATGAGCGCTTTTCTCCTCGCACGCTCGAACGCCAGGAGGCCAAGCCCACCGAGGCCGATGTTCTGCGTTGCCTGAAGCGCCTCGGGCACGAAGTCGACACCATGGCGGTGTTCGACAACATCCCCGCGATCCTCGAGCGCCTCGCCGCTTTCACGCCCGACCTCGTCTTCAACCTCACGGAGTCGTTCCAAGCCGACCGCGCGCAAGAGCCCAATATCCCCGCGCTGCTCGAGCTCATGAAGATGCGCTACACGGGCTCCGGTCCTGCTGCGCTCATGCTCTGCAAGGACAAGTCGCTCGCGAAGAAGGTGCTCGCCTACCACCGGGTGCGCATCGCGCGCGGCCTCGTGTCAACGCGCAAGCAACCCGTGCAGCAGCTGCGTCACTTCAACTTTCCCGCATTCGTGAAGCCCGTCGGCGAAGAAGGCTCGGATGGCATCTCGCAGGCCTCGTTCGCCCGCGACGAGGACGAGGCTCTCGAACGCGCGCGCTTCATCCACGAGCGGATCAAGACGGACGCGCTGATCGAGGAGTACATCGAAGGCCGCGAGATCTACGTCGGCCTCCTCACCGATCAGCGCACCACGCTGGTGCTCCCGCCTCGCGAGATCTTCTTCCACAAGGTGGCCGACGACGCGCCGAAGTTCGCCACGTTCAATGCGAAGTGGGACGAGGCGTATCGCAAGAAGTGGGGCATCAAAAATGGTCCTGCCGCGCCGCGGCCCGACGGCGTCGACGATCACATGACCGAGCTCGCTCGCACCGTCGCGCGCGTGCTGAAGATTCGCGGCCCAGGTCGGCTCGACCTGCGGCTCACGCTCGAAGGAGAGCTGGTGGTCATCGAGGTGAACCCGAACCCATCGCTCGCGATGGAAGAAGACTTCGCGCAGGCCGCCATCGCGAGCGGGCTCGAGTACGACACGCTGATCCAGCGCATCCTCGACGAAGCCTTGAGCCGGCCAGCCGGCCCGATGAGTGCGTCCTCCTAGCCCTAGCGCCCGTCGGCTGCTGTTATATTGCGCGGATGAAGCTCGCACCCTGCCTCTGCGTGATCTTTGTCACTGCATGCACCAGCAACAACCTGGGCCTTGGCAACTCCACGCCCGACCTCGCCTCAGCGACGGGCGCGCAGGACCTCGCGCAGCCTACCGACCTCGCGAGCTGCCATACGGACAAGCTCAAGCTCGCCGGCTGCAACAACGACGGCTCCGTCGAGTTCTGCGCGCCGAACGCGCTCGCGCTCACGCTCGTCTCGATGGTGCCGACGCTGCGGTGCGCAGCAGGCGGCGGTCGCGCCAATTGCAACACCGTAGGCGTGCTGCTCTGTACCTACCCGACCGAAGTGCCGCGAGAGTGCGTCCCATCACAGGGCGCACTCACGCCCGTCGCGCTCCAAGACCTCTGCAGCTTCGCTTCGCATGCGGAGGTGATCGAGATCGTTCCGACGATCTTCGAGTGAGCTTACTTGCCGGCGCCGCCGCGGCACGCGGGCGAGCTGAGCTGACCCTGCACGGCGTCGGTCCATTGCTCCGGCGCGAACGCGTGGATCGACAACGCGTGCAACCCAGAGGACAGCTCGCTCGCGAGCAACGCGTTCACCTGCCGGTGGCGCGCGATGAGCGACTGCCCCGCGAACTGCTGCGTCACCACGATCACCTTGAAGTGCGTCTCCGACCCGGGCGCGACAGAGTGCATGTGGCTCTCGTTTACCACCTCGAGGTGCGTCGGCTGCAGGCCCTCGTTCAGGCGCTCCGTGATGACTTGCTCGCGTGGTCCCATGTGACGGAAGGTACGCGGGTGCAGCGGCCGCGGCAACGCGCGGTACACTGAAGGGCCCGTGGCCCACGCTCTACGCCTCCCCGGAGTTGCCCCGTACGTTCTCGGTCGCCTCGTCAACGAGCTCGGCCGCAGCATGTTGTCCATCGCGCTCGGCTGGCAGCTGTACGAGCGCACGGGCTCGGCGTTCGCGCTCGGACTCGTCGGGCTCGCGCAGGTCGTGCCCGTGGTTGGGCTCGTCCTCGTCGCTGGCAACGTTGCAGACCGGTTTCCGCGACGCCACATCGGCGCTATCACGCAGGTGGTGCAGGCGCTCGTAGCCGTCGGGCTCGGCATCATCTCGCTGACGCACGCGCCCATCGCGATCGTGTACGCGCTGCTCTTCGTGTCCGGCATCGCCACGGCTTTCGCGTCGCCGGCCGTGTCGGCACTGCTGCCGGAGATCGTTCCCACCAATCGATTGCTCGAGGTGAACGCGTGGTACTCCACCTCGGCGGAGCTGGCCTCGATGCTCGGCCCCGGTCTCGCCGGCTTCTTGCTCGCCGCCCTTGGTGGCGCCACACCGCTCTACTTCGCCCGGGCGGTCGCCTCAGCCGCCTTCGCCCTGATCTTGTGGACGCTGCCAGAGTCGGTGACCGTGAAGGCCCCTCCGCGCGCACGCTCACCGCGCGATCTGCGTGCGGGGCTGCGCTTCGTGTTCGGCTGCCAGGAGCTCGTCGCTGCCATCACGCTCGACCTATTCGCGGTGCTCCTTGGGGGTGTGACGGCGCTCATGCCCATCTTCGCCAAGGACATCCTCAAGGTCGGTCCGCGTGGGCTCGGCTGGCTGCTCGCCGCCCCGTCGATCGGCGCATTCCTCACGGCGGTCGTGCAGACGCGCATCGGGCCGTGGCGACACTCGGGGTACGTGCTGCTCATCTCCGTCGCTGGCTTCGGCGCCGCCACGCTCGCCTTCGGGCTGTCGCACTCGTTCGCGTTCTCGTGGGCGATGCTGCTCCTCACCGGCATGTTCGACAATCTGTCGGTGGTGATTCGTCGCACCCTCGAGCAAGTGGTCACGCCCGATCGCTTGCGGGGCCGCGTGAGCGCTGTGCACTTCGTGTTCATCGGCTTGTCGAACGAGCTCGGCGAGTTCGAGTCCGGCACCACCGCTGCCCTGCTGGGGCCCATCGGGTCGGTGCTACTAGGAGGGGTCGGCACGCTCGTGGTCGTCGCCTTCGCGGCCGTTGCTTGGCCGTCGATTCGCGCCATGGGGAGGATCGACGAGATGAGGCTCCGCGAGGACTTGGCTCGCAGCATCCTCGACGAGGAAGGTCTCCCAGCAGCCACGTAGATCGCCGATAGATCGGTTGGCCGGCCCGTGCGTACAACGACGAACCGTGCTGCTCGTCTTCATCGGCATTCTCGAGCTATGCCTCCTCGGCGCGATCGTGGTTGCGTGGGCCACTGGCTTCGTAGTCACGACCGCGCTCGTGGCGTCGGTGATCGAGGAGCCGACGGTGCGCCTCGCTGTCGGGCTCGTCGTCACCGTCGTCGGGCCTCTCTTTTGGTACGCGCGGCTGCGGCGTCGCAGCCGGACGATCGCGAAGGCCCCCGTCTCCTTCGTCGCACTCGTCTCCATGACCCTCGCGGTCGGTCTAAGCCTCGGCTTTGCCGACGACGTGGGTCGCGCGTTGCGACGCCACGGCGACTGGTTCCTCGGCGAGCGCAACGGCGCCGTCTCCCGCGGGATCCGCTTCGGCGTGACCGAGGTCGCCATGCGCCTCGAACAGTTCGATCCGCCGCGCGAGCTCGACCCGGTGGTCCTCCCGCCCGATCTGACGAACGTGCCGAACGGGCCCTACCTCCCCGGGCAAGAGCCGCCGCCACCGCAGCCGCAAGTGATCGCGTGGATTCACCCGCTACCGGGGCCGAAGCGCGCCATGCCGGGCTCGGAGTCGCGACGCTTCGGCGCCGCGCGCCCACAGCCTCGCCCGTCGGAGTGTCAGCTGGGGCACTGCGGCGTCGACCTCGGCTATACCTTCGGCACCGCGGTGGTCGCGATCGGAGATGGCGTGATCGAGCGCATCGAGCGTGACGAGAACGACGGCGGACGCGCGGGTCGCTACATTCGCATCGGCCACAAGGACGGCACGGTGGTGTCGCGCTACGTCCACCTCGACACCATTCGCGCGGACCTACACGCCGGCCAGACGATCCACGGCGGCGAGCTCATCGGCAGCCTCGGCAGGACGGGCGTCGAGCACTCCGGGCCGCATTTGCACTTTGCGCTCTCGGTTCGTGAGCGAAGCGACGAGAGGTTTGTCGATCCCGAGCCGGAGCTCGCACGCTGGCGGGTCATCGAGGCGCCCGTATCAACTGCCTTGTCGTCGCTCCGGCTGCCGTCGTACCGTCCCCCCGGAGGAACGTGACGATGGCCCTCGGCGACAAGATCATCATCACCTGTGCAGTGACGGGCGCGGTCACGACGAAGGCGCAGTGCCCGGCCATCCCGTACAGCGCCGAGGAGATCGGCGAGGAGTGCCGTCGTGCCTACGAAGCCGGTGCCGCCGTGGTGCACGTGCACGGTCGCACCGACACCGGCGCGCCTAGCTACAGCAACGAGGTCTTCGCCGCCTACAAGCGCGAGATCGAGAAGCGCTGCCCCATCATCATCAACTTCTCGACCGGTGCCGTCGGCCTCACCCGCGAGCAACGCATCGGCCACGTGTTGGCCACGCGGCCTGCCGTCGCTGCGCTCAACATGGGCTCCATGAACTACGCGAAGTATTCGGCGAAGCGAAAGGCCTTCGTGTTCTCGATCGTGTTCGAGAACTCCTTCGAGGACATCGTGTTCTACCTGAAGTCGATGACCGAGGTCGGCGTGCGCCCCGAGTGCGAGTGCTTCGATACCGGCCACGTCGCGTCGCTCGAGCACCTCATCGACATGGGCTTATTGAAGCCCCCCTACGACATCAACCTCGTGATGGGCGTCGCAGGTGGCATCCCCGCCACGCCGGATCACCTGCAGTTCCTCGCCACGCACCTGCCGGCCGGCTCAGTGTGGAAGACCACGCCCATCAGCCACAACACCTGGCCGATGTCGACGATGGCCATCGGCATGGGCGGCAATGTGCGTGTGGGGCTCGAGGACAACTTCTATTTGCCCGACGGCACCATGGTGAAGTCCAACGGTGACCTCGTGGGCCACACTGCCAGCATCGCGCGCGCCGCGGGACGCACGCCGGCCACCCCGGACGAGGCGCGCAAGATCCTCGGCCTCACTTAGACCGACTCCATGTTGAGTTGATCCGCTCTCGGCCAGGCAAGCCTGGCCTTCGCTCACATCGCTTCGCTCGACCTGCCGGAGTCAACATGGATCGGATTTAGCGCTAGGTTCCTTTCGAGAGCCAGCCCTTCATGGCAGGCACCACGTTGCGCTTCCACGTCGGACGCGTGCGGAGCTGCACGAACTGCGCGTAGGCGTGCTCGAGGGCCGCGTCGAGCTCCACCAGCAACGCCAGCCGCTCGTCGGCGCGATCGTCTTCTTCTTCGGTCAACAGCGCCGGCAGCTTCACGCGCTTGAGGTCGAAGCCATCGGCTGCGAGGGCGAACGAGTACGCACGATCTTCTTCATCGTCGCCGTCGAAGACGAGGCGCAGCTCCGCCTCGCGAACCGCGAGCCCGCCAGCGAGCGCGTAGCGCAGATCGGGACTGATGCCCGGCGACGATCCCTTGACCATCATGTCGGTCACCAGGCCCACGGTCGTGCGCAGCGTGAGCTTGCTGCCGAACTGCACGCTGAACGGACGCACGTCGCCCTTCCCCGCGAACGTGCCGTCGTCGACGTCGGCATGGAAGACGAGCCAGGTGAGGAACTCGCGCGCGAGGTACGCCAGATCGTCGAGCGTCTCTTCGCGTGCTTCGGTCTCGGTCTCTCCCGACGCGGCGATCTCCTCGCGCAGCGTCTTCTCGCGTGGCTTCGCCGTCTTCTTCGTCGTCGATCTCCGCGGCGCGGCCATCACAGATCCTCCACCATGCCGCTCGACAACGGTCGGACGCCTTCGAAGCCCTTCCACAGCTCGTCGGTGGGCTCGATCTTCGCCAGCGTCGGCAGATCGACCGCGGCGCGGGCCCACATCGTCGGCCCTTCCAGCTCCACTCGCAGCGCGAAGCTCTTCACGAACAGATCGAGGAACAGCTCGTTCATGCCCTTCGTCTGTGACCAGAAATAGAGGCGCCCGGTGTCGAGGTTCCACGCCACGTCGAAGGTGCGCACGCGCGGCGAGATGCGTTGCCGCAGCGTGTGGACGATCTCCTCCTTCAGCTCGCGGCGCTCGCGCCTCGAAATCTTACGACCCTGCTCGCCTTCGACGAGGCGCACCTTGCTCTCGAGCTTGCGCCGCACCTCGGACGCCGGCGCCTTCAGCACGTCCACCCGCATCGACACCCGCAGCTGCTCGCCACCGCTCGCGACGAACAAGCAATTGCCCGCCTCGAGCTCGGTGTCGTCGCTGTCGAGCAAGGACACCCAGCCGACGCTTTGATCGACATCACCTTTCGGATCGAGCTCGGCGAACGTGTGCGCGCGCAGCCCGCGGATCAGCTTCTTGCGCGCATCGGCCGGCAGCGCCTCGGTCACGGCGTAGCGACGGACCGACATCGAACCTTTGAGTGCACCCATGGGCCGCGCACACTATCATCTCGCCCCATGCCCACGATGAGAGATCGCGTCACCGACCTCGAGCAGCGCCGCGCCGAGATCCTGAAGATGGGTGGCGAGGAGCGTATCGCGAAGCAACACGCACGCGGCAAGCTCACGGCGCGCGAGCGCATGGATCGCTTGTTCGATCGCACCAGCGACGGAAAGCCCGACTGGTTCGAGCTCGGCATGCACGGCACGCAGATGGCGAGCGATCCGAAGGACAAGCCACCGGCGGACGCCGTCATCTGTGGCTATGGAAAAGTGGAAGGTCGCTACGCGTGCGTCGCGGCCTACGACTTCACGGTGAAGGGCGGCTCCATCGGTCAGACCGGCGAGGTGAAGGTGGCCCGGCTCCGCGAGCTCGCGTTGCGCAATCGGGTGCCGATGGTGTGGTTCATCGACTCGGCCGGCGCGCGCATCGAGCCACGCTTCGGTCCCGAGGCCGACCTCATCTCCACGTTCGCCGGCGCGGGTGCGTTGTTTCGCGAGCAGGTGATCATGTCGGGTGTCGTGCCGCAGGTCGCTGCCATGGTGGGCCCGGGCGCCGCAGGCACCGCCTACATCCCTGCCCTCGCCGACTTCGTGCCGATGGTGAAGGACATCGGCTCGATGGCGCTCGGCGGGCCGCCGCTGGTGAAGGCGGTCACGGGCCAGGACATCGGAGAGCAAGAGCTCGGCGGTAGCAAAGTGCACTCGGAGAAATCGGGCGTCGCGGATCTCGAGGTTGCCGACGACGACGCGTGCATCGCCTCGATCAAGCAGTACCTGTCGTATATGCCGTCGTCGTGTGACCTGGCACCGCCGATCATCGCGACAGCGGACCCGATCGATCGTCGGGAGGAGAAGCTGCTCGACATCTTGCCGGAGTCGGCGCGGCAGGCGTACGACATGTACGAGGTCATCAAGCTGGTCGTCGACGACGGCAAGTGGCTCGACCTGAAGCCCAAGTTCGCCCGCTCGATGATCACGTGCCTCACGCGCATCGGCGGCCGCGCGTGCGGGATCGTGGCAAACAACCCGCGACACCTGGGCGGCATCCTCCACAACGACGCGGCGGACAAGGCCGCGCGCTTCATCCAGCTGTGCGACGCATTCAACGTGCCGCTGGTGTTCCTGATGGACGTGCCCGGCTTCATGGTCGGTAGCAAGGTGGAGCACGAAGGCATCATCCGCCACGGCGCGAAGATGCTGCACACCATGGCGTCAGCGACGGTACCGAAGCTCACCGTGGTGGTGCGCAAGGGCTACGGCGCGGGTTACTTCGTGATGGCTGGCCGCGCGTACGAGCCCGATCTGCTGGTGGCGTGGCCCGGTGCCGAGATCTCGGTGATGGGCGCCGAAGGCATGATCGGCATCGCGGGCAAGAAGCTGTTCGGTGGACAGGAACCGCCGCCCGAGGTGAAGAAGCAGCTGGTCGAGGCAATCCAGCAGCAGATCGACATCTACAAGAGCGCCGGCTGGGGGCTGGTCGACGATGTGATCGATCCCCGCGACACCCGCAAGCTGCTCGCGAAAGGGCTCGAGCTGACGGAGCGCCGGGTGGTCGAGCGGCCGGCGCGGAAGCACGGCATCGTCCCCGTCTAGATTTAGTTGAGCTTCGGCAGGTTCGCGAGCCACGTCGCGATCTCCGCCTGCAGCCACACCAGCTCGGGCTCTGGATGCGTGCGTAGGATCGGCACGCTCCTTCCCTTCTGCTCGAGCTCGAGGTGCGCGGTCTCGGTCTGCTTCGTGAGCCCGCTCCCCATGCTGCGGCGCTCGCGAAAGCGGACCTTCAGCTGGCGCGGATCGATGGCGATGGCGCGCTCGATGGTGCCCCAGCGACGGAGCAGCTCACCGCCGTCCACGTGGAGGCGCAGCTCCGTCTGCTCGATGACGTCGCGGAGCGTACCGAGCAGCAGGCGCAACCCCATGCCCCAGAACGGCAGCGAGAAGAGGCACGGGCCCCACCCGAGGTGACGCGAGATGTCCCAGGTCCACATCGCCGTGACCGCGAGCCACGGCACCGCGAGCACCATCGTCGCCAGTTGACCAGCGGTGACGGGCTGCGGCGGCGCGACCAGTTTCATCGCCTCGTCACTGACATCGAGCTCCACGCGGCTCGACGGCGGCCGGGGCACCTCACACGTGGTGCGACCCAGCACCTCGCGCGCAGCCTCGCGCGTGATCTCCTCGTCGATGCCGAGCTCTTGCCCAGCCGCGATCACGTCCTGGTCGGAGAAGTGGTCCTCTCCACGCTCGGCCTCGAGCTCCACAGCGCGCCGCAGGATGCGCTCGAACAGCGCGTGATCGAACTTCTTGTCGCGTGAACGGGCCACGAAGGCGTCCAGTATACCCGTGGCGCGCTACAACGCCCGCGGCTTGCCGAAGAAATAGCCCTGCAGGAGGTGACAGCCCAGAGCCTCCACCGCCTCGACCTCAGCTTCGGTCTCGATGCCCTCGGCGATCACCTGGATGCCTTGGTCGTTGGCGAACTCCACGATCCGGCGCACGAGGCGCGACCGTGACAGGGACTCTTCGATCCCGCGGACGATCGCCATGTCGATCTTCAAGAAGTCGGGCTCCAGCAAGGCCACCGTGTTGAGGCTGGCATAGCCTGCGCCCAGATCGTCGACGGCGATGCGGAAGCCGCGCGCGCGAAGCACGTCGATCTGCTCGCGAAACCGATCGATGTCGCTGATCGCGCCGCGCTCCGTCAGCTCGAGCACCACGCGACTCGCCAGCGCCGGATCGATGGACTGTCCCAGCTCGGGGTCCGACACCTCTGCTGGGTGCAGGTTCACGAACAACAACTGCTCCGGCAACATCGCCGGCAACGCGAGCGGTGCGATCGAACGCACCAGCCGTCCCAGTCGCCAGATCGCACCACGTTGCACCGCGGCGTCGAACAGGACCGTCGGATCGCGGAACAGCGGGTCGTCGACGCGACACAGCGCTTCCTCGGCGAACGGCTTGTGTGTCTTGGCGCACACGATGGGCTGGTACGCGAAGCGGATCGCCCTCTCGTCGATGATGCGCTCGAGGCGCTCGAGGTGTCCGGCGTAGGTGCCGCTCAGCGTGGCGCTCGCACGCAGCAGGATCGGACGCGACACGTCTTTGCGTGTGATGCCGTCCTCGATGGCGGCTCGCAAGTGCGAGCGGACGTCCCGGTGCAACAGGAAGTAATCCACCTGCGCGACCGCGGTGCCCCGCGTGCCGAGGAAGAGATCCTCGTCGTCGATCACGAGCAGGCGCAGCGCCGAGGGACGATCATGCAGCGTGATGGCGAGCGCCTCCACGCCGAGCTCACGCGTGTTCTTCTGCCCGGCGATCACCACGTCGAAGGGGCGCTGCCGACACAGCGACTCGGCGGCTGCCACGTCGTACACCACCACCACGTTGTGTCCCTCGGCCAGCGTCTCCGCATAGCCACTCTGCGCGAGCCACTCGCCACCAATGACCAGCACCTCACGCGGCGGCGCCGGGCCCGGCGGCACGCTCATCACCGAGGCGACGTAGAGCTCCGCGTGGTCACGGCCGTGCTCCTTCACGTGGTAGAGCGCCTCGTCAGCGTGCATGACGAGCTCGTCGAGCGTGGCACCGTGATCGGGGAACACCGCGACGCCGATGCTGATGGCCGGGTGCCCCGTCGCATTGCTCGCGAGCTGGGCCAGGTCGATGGCGCGCACGGCGGCGCACAGGCGGTCCGCAACGATCATCACGGCGTCGGGTGCCGTCTCGGTGAGAAGGATGACGAACTCTTCGCCTCCGAAGCGGGCGACGTGATCGCTGTTACGCACCACGCCGCTCAGCGCCTGCGCCGTGGCGATGAGCACCTGATCGCCCACCGTGTGACCGAAGGTGTCGTTCACGCGCTTGAAGTGATCGAGATCACCGACGATGAGCGCGAAGCTTCGAGCGTGGCGTGCGGCGATCGTCAGTGCGTTGGTGGCGTACTCGCCGAACGATCTTCGATTGAGCAGGCCCGTGAGCGGATCGGTGCGCGACAAGCGCGTGACCTCTTCCAGCGCGACCTGGAGCTCACGGGTGCGCTCCTCCACCTGGCGCTCGAGACCGGCGGCGCGCGCTTGCTCGAGCGCGAGCAGCTCGCGATAGCGCGCCTGCAGCCGCACGTCGTCCGTGACGTCACGCATGTACTCGACCAGTCCAACCGCTCGATCATCCTCGATGATCGGAATCATCGTGAGCATCACGGTGAGCGGCTGCGGAGACTCGCTGTCAGTCGACAGCACCAGCTCGGCGAGCCGCACCGGCTGCCGCGTCAACAAGGATTGCCGTCGGTGGCCGATCAGACCACCAGCCAGCTCATCCGCTCGCAGAGGCTCCTTGCCGTCGGCGATCGTGCGCTCGAGGATCCGGCGCTTTTGTCCCGTCATCGCGACGTAGACCGCATTGAAGTGCACGATCCGGAGCTCACCATCGAGCACGGCCGCCGCGTCCGACATGCCGTTCACGAAGGTCTTTGCTGACTCGAGGCCTGAGGTCATGCGCCCTGTATTGTAGGAGACATAGCAAGAAATAATGGTTTGCTCCGATACCAGTGCGGACAGATGTTCGATTTTTGGGCCCGGACCGTTTGGGTGTATGACCAAGCGATGGCGCTCAAGACCGATGTCGTCGGCAAGACCTCCGACCCGCTCTCATTCACCTACACGTGGAAGGACACCGTACTCTACGCCCTCGGCGTCGGAGCCGGTCCTTCGGAGCTCGACTATGTGTACGAGGGCCGCGGACCAGCCGTGCTGCCGACCTTCGCCGTGGTGCCGGCGTTTTCGTCGATGCTCGACGTGATCGCCCGCGTCGAGATCCCCATCCCGAAGGTCCTACACGGTGAGCAAGGCATCGTTCTCCACCGAGCGATCCCGCCGAGCGGAACGTTCCTCACCCGCTCGACCGTCACCGGCATCTACGACAAGGGCAAGGGCGCCCTGTGCGTCGTGAAGTGCACCACCGTCGACGAATCCGGCCAGGCTCTGTTCGACAACACCTTCTCCATCTTCGTGCGAGGTGAAGGTGGCTTCGGCGGGGATCGCGGCCCCGAGCCCGAGAAGGCCGATCCGCCGGAGGGAAAGGCGCCCGACTTCGAGGTCACCGAGACCATCCCGGCCAACCAAGCGCTGCTCTATCGCCTGTCGGGCGACCTCAACCCGTTGCACGCCGATCCGGCGTTCGCGCAGAAGGCCGGCTTTCCCGCACCCATCCTCCACGGGCTCTGCACCTACGGCTACGCGGGCCGCGCGATCGTCGCGAAGAGCTGCGGCGGCGACGCATCGAAGCTGCGAGGCTGGAGCGCGCGCTTCGCCGGGGTCGTGGTCCCGGGCGAGACGGTCACCACGCGCGGCTGGAGCCTCGGCGGCGGCAAGTGGGTGCTGACCGTGGTGAACGCCGAGGGCAAGCCGGTCATCACCCACGGCCTCGTCCAGGTCAGCTGACCGTTGTCGATGACCGACGATCTTTCGCGCGAGCGGGCCGTGGCCTGCGACCTGGCTCGAAGAGCCGGCCAGCTCGCGCTGTCGCTGCAAGGTAGCGGGCTTGCCGTCGACCGAAAAAAAGGCGACGAGCCCGTGACCGAGGCGGATCGTCGTGCGTCGGCGTTGATCGTGGAAGCCCTGCGCATCGCGTTCCCCGAAGACGCCATCCTCAGTGAAGAAGCCCCCGACGACCGCCAGCGCCTCACGCACGAACGCGTGTGGATGATCGATCCCATCGACGGCACGCGCGACTTCATCCGCGGCGACGACGGCTACGCCACGATGATCGGCCTCCTCGTCGGTACGCAGCCGATGATGGGCGTGGTGTACCAGCCACGCGGGGACCGCCTGTACCACGCGGTCCGCGGCCACGGCGCGTATCTCATCATTGGTGAGCGTGAGAACGCCTTGCGCGTGTCCACCATCGCCAAGACGGAGGACATGCGCATGGTCGCGTCGAAGTCGCACCGCGATGAGACCATCACGCACGTGCGCACGGCACTCGGCATCAGCGACGAGCTCAACGTGGGCTCGGTCGGCCTCAAGCTCGGCCTCATCGCGCGGGGCGATCGCGAGCTCTATGTGAACCCGCAAGGTCACTCGAAGCGCTGGGACACGCTGGGCCCCGAGGTCCTGATCCACGAGGCAGGCGGCAGGCTCACCGATGCGCGCGGCCGCGCCATCGACTACCGCACCGAGGAGCTCGCGAACCTCGACGGGCTCATCGCCTCCAATGGGCTGATCCACGACGAGATCGTCGACAAGATCAGCCCGCTCATTCCGAAGCGCCGTTAGAGACCGGCGACGGTCATGTGCGACACGCGGAGCGTCGGACACGCCGTGGAGCTGCGGAGATCGAGATCGTTTCCCACGGCGTCGATGCGTTTCAAGATGTCGTCGAGGTTGGCCGAGATGGTGACCTCACCGACGGGGCGGCCGAGCTTGCCGTTCTCGATGAGGAAGCCCTCGGCGCCGCGCGAGAAGTCGCCCGTCACGGCGTTGAAGCCGAAGCCCATCATCGACGTGACGTAGAGGCCGCGCGATACGCCAGCGATGATTGCCTCCTTTGTCGATGACCCGTTCGCCATGATGAAGTTCGAGCTCGAGACGTGCGGTGAGCCGCCGACCCCACGGCCCGCACAGCCGTTCGACTTGCGGCCGAGCTTGCGGGCCGAGTACACGTCGAGGAGGTACGTCTTCAACACGCCTGCTTCGATGATCGAGTTCTTGCGCGCGGCGAGGCCGTCGCCGTCGTAGGGGCGCGAGCCCGAGGCCCGAGGGATCAGCGGGTCGTCGACGATGCTCACGAGGGACGAGGCGACCGGCGTGCCCTCGCGATCGATGAGGTAGCTCGACTTGCGATAGATGGAGCCGCCCGAAATGACGCTGAGGATGAGGCCCATGATGCTACGGGCCGAATCCACGTCGAACACGATGGGGAGGTCGCCCGTCTCGATCTTGCCCGCGCCCAGCTTGGCGACGGTGCGGCGCGCGGCCTCTTTGCCGACGGCTTCGGCATCTTCGAGCTTCTCGAGGAAGCGGTGACCCGTCCACCACGAGCCGTTGCGCTTCTTGCCATCCGCATCGTCGGCGATGGGCTCCACCACCAGCGACTGATAGCTGCCGCGATAGCCGCCACGGAAGCCTCCGCTCGTCGCGAACGCGCTGGCGCCGACGTTGCGCGAGTAGGTGGCGCCTTCGCTGTTGGTGATCTTGTCGGAGTAGCCCTGCGCGGCCTTTTCGCCGGCACGGCACTGCTCCATCGCGCGCTTCGCGTCGACGGTGAGCACGTTCGGATCGTACAGATCGAGATCCGGCTGGCTCTTCGCGAGCTCGGCGGTGTCGGGCAGCTCGTTCAGCTCGTCGGGCTCGGCCAGCTTGGCGAGGTCCACCGAGTCGCGGACGAAGCGCTCGATGCCGGCCGGCGAGAAGTCCGAGGTGTAGGTGAGCGCGACGCGGTGATCGCGGAAGATGCGCAAGCCCATCGCCTTCGACGAGGCCTCTTGCAGCAGCTCGATCTCTCCGAGGCGGATCTTCACCGAGAGCTCGGAACCGGCGCGTACCACGGCCTCGACGCCATCGGCGCCGAAGCGCTTCGCCATGGCACACGCTTCCTCGGCGGCGCGGATGAGAGGTTCGACCTCGGGATGGAGCTGCTTCGGCGCGGGAACGGTCATGTGGCCCCTCTAGGCTTTCGTTCCGCCGACGGTGATGGCGGAGATCTTGACGGTGGGCGTGCCGACGCCGACGGGCACCGACTGCCCCTCTTTGCCGCAGGTCCACATCCCATCCGAGAGCTCGAAGTCGGTGCCGACCATGCTCACCTTCGTGAGCACGTCGGGACCGTTGCCGATCAGGTTCACGCCCTTGAGCGGCGCGGTGATCTTGCCGTCCTCGACGAGGTAACCCTCGGTGAGCGAGAACACGAAGTCCCCGTTCGAGATGTTCACCTGCCCGCCGGAGAAACGCTTCGCGTACACGCCACGCTTCACGGAGCGCAGGATCTCCTCGGGGTCGGACGTGCCACCGAGCAGCAGCGTGTTGGTCATGCGCGGCATCGGGTTCGAGCGAAAGGACTCGCGACGGCCGTTGCCCGAGGGATCGATGCCGTAGTGACGCGCCGAGATCGCGTCGTGCATGTAGTTCTTGAGGATGCCGTTCTCGATGAGCACGTTGCGACGACCGATGTTCCCTTCGTCGTCGACGTCGATGCTGCCGCGGCTGTGGCCGATCGTCCCGTCGTCGACGACGGTGCAGAGGTCGCTGGCGACCCGCTCGCCGATCTTGCCGGCGTAGTTCGACGTGCCCTTGCGGTTGAAGTCGGCCTCGAGCCCGTGGCCGATGGCCTCGTGCAAGAGGATGCCGGAGTCCGCCGGCCCGAGGACCACTTCCATGGACCCGGCCGGCGCGTCGATCGCATCGAGCATCGCGATCGCCACCCGCGCAGCTTCGTGCCCGTGGGATTCAGGCGAGTGTTTGTCGAAGTACTCGAGGCCGAAGCGCCCCCCACCGCCACTCGATCCACCTTGGCGCTTGGTGCCATCCTCGGCGATCGCCGACACGCCGTAGCGTATGAGCGGCTGGCGGTTGCGCACGAGCTTCCCACTGGCGGTGACCATCAGGATCTCGCGCAGCTCTTCGGCAAAGCTACAGCTCACCTTGGTGATGCGCGGGTCGAACAGGCGCGCTTCCCGATCGCCGCGACGCAGGAGCTCGAGCTTGGGCTCCGGCAGCGTCTCGATGGACGCGACGTCGATCTTGTAGAAGCTCGGGATCGCGAACGGCCGGATCTCGACGGGCGCGACGGCCTTGCCGCCGGCCGCGATCTGCGCCGCGGTGCGACAAGCCTCGGCCATCGCGTCGAATGACAGCTCTTCGCAATACGCGTAGCCGGTGGCATCGCCTTTCACTACGCGCACACCGAGGCCGAGCGTGATGCCGCGGCCAACGGCCTTCACGCGCTCGTCTTCGTAGCTGTAGCTCGCGCCGGCCCGGTACTCGAAGTACAGGTCCGCGTCGTCACCGCCCTGCGACAGGGCGACCTCGAGCAGACGACGACCGAGCGCAGCGTCGATTTCGTTGGGACCACCCGTGGCGAACGGTGCCACGAGCGAGGCGGATTGCGTCATCGGGAGACTCCCATGCAAGGAACGTAAGCGTGGCCCACGGCCAGCGGAAGGTGGAGCTAGGCCTTGCCGGTGCGACCGGTGAGGCCTTCCATGCACTCCGAGATCGCGCGAGCGGCTTCGGCGATTTCGGCCTCGCCACCACCGAGCCAGAGGCGACCCGAAGCGCCGAAGCTGATGACCTCGAGCAGGTGCACCGGTGCTGCCTTCTCGGCCTCGTTTGCGGCAATGGCCGCATAGCCGGCGGGCTGACACTCGAACGTGTAGAGCGTCTGGTGCTCGTTGATCATGTCGCCATGGCGCATGCGATTGATGAGCTGCGCGTGATGTCCCGTGAGATTGGTGATGGTCTGCTCGGACAAGATGCGCGGCCGCATGCGATCGGCCTCGGTCACGCCGAGCTTCTCGAGCATCACGGCACCGGCGGCGCGAACCTCACCTTGATCGAACGCGTGGACCTCGAGCAGGCCATAGGCGCGCTCGACGATCTGCATGCCCGGGATCACCTTCGTCTGCTTCAGCACGACGTCGGTGAGCGTGTTGATCGCGATGCCCGGGGCAATTTCGATCATCAGGGAGGCTTGGCCCTCGAGAGGGAAAAAGCCGGAGGCGACGGTTTGCAGGAACGAGGTCAGCTGCGGCTGCAACACGTCAATATAGGTGAACGTTCTGAGATCCATGGCGGCGCAAACGGTACCACGAGGCGGCTACGCCGCGTCGCTTTCGTGGTCCACTCCGCACAGGCAAGGGTCGCGCTTCATCGGGTGTGTCGGGCTCTACTGCTGGCTCGGCTGGGGGCTCGTGGCGCTGGTATTCGAACCGCGCCGCCTGCGAAAGCGCGCAGGCGCGCGTCACCGCGGCGGCTGTTTCTCCCGGCTGCTTGAACTGAGGAATAGCTGCGTTTTTAGCGAGCGGGGCGCCCGGGTCGTTTGGCACCCGGCTTTGCGCCGGGCCGTGGTCCTGGCTTTTGGCCGCGGAACGACTTCGCCGGATCGCGAAACGACCTCGCGGCGGGCGCGCGACTCGGACGGGTACCGGGCGCCGGCTTGCGAGAAGCCGACGCGGTCGGTCGCCGGGGCGTGGCGGTGACGCGCGCCGGAGAGGATCGCAGCGGGGCATCGACACCCGCGATCGTGCGGAGCTGGTCGAGCTCCTCGGGCGATAGGGGCCGCCACTTCGCGCGGCGCAGATCTCCGACGACGAGTGGCCCGTAGCCCACGCGGATGAGCCGCGAGATCTCGTGGCCAAGCGACTCGAGCATGCGGTGCACCTGGCGGTTTCGACCCTCTGTGATGGTGAGCTCCACCCACGAGTTCTTGCCGTTCTCGGCGGTGCCACCGCCGGCCACGACGGCCTTGCGCATGGCGCCATCGATCTCGATACCGGTTTCCAGAGCGGTCACGTCGGCGTCGGTGAGGAGGGAGCGAAGCTTCGCGTGATACGTCTTCGGCACCTCGCGTCGCGGATGCATGAGGCCATTGGCCAGATCACCGTCGTTGGTGAATAGCAGCAGCCCCTCGGTGTTGAAGTCGAGGCGCCCCACCGGATAGATGCGCGGGCCGTCCTTCGGCAAGAGCTCCATCACCGTTGGCCGGTTGTCCGGATCCGAGAGAGTGGACACACAACCGCGCGGCTTGTTGAGCAGCGCGTACACTTTGCGCTCGACGGTCACGTGCTTGCCGTCGACCTCGACGCGATCCTTGGGCTCCACCCGCGAGCCCAGCTCGGCCACCTTGCCGTTGACGCGGACCCGACCTTCGACGATCAGGGCCTCGGCTTTGCGTCGTGCTGCGATGCCCGCCTCCGCCAAGAAACGTTGCAACCGGGGCGACGAGCTACTCACGCTTTGGGCTCCTTACCGGGATCGCGCCCGTCGATGAGTGAGCTATCGAGGCCTTCGCCACGGAACTGCGTGGCCGCCTGCTCGGGAAATTCGCTTTTTTCCTCGCCCGCCGTCGCCGGATCCGGCAACGGATCGCCGTAGGTGCTCGTGAGCTGGCGTTCTTCGTCGAAGTCGCCAGCCGCTGCGACTTCAGGCAGCGGTGGGAACGTCCCGGTCACCACCAGGTCGTCCTCGCTCGCGGGCAGATCCGAGTCGGTCGCGACGGTGGTGCCCGCCGTGCGAATGAGTCGATCGATCTCCTCGAGCTCCAACGCGTCCTCGCGCGGTGCCGAGATCTCGAGGCGGGACAGCTTCGGCAGCTCGCCCGGCTCTTCCGGCTCGCCTTCGGGAATGATGGAGCCTTCAGGCGCGGCTTCTTCGAGCGCGGCGACCTGCGCCTGATGCTCCTCGGAGAGCTCGTGGTACTCGCGCAGCGTCGGCAAATCTTTCAGATCGCGCAAGCTGAAGAACTCGAGGAACTCGTTCGTGGTGCCATACAGCAGCGGGCGCCCGGGCTCTTCCTTCTTGCCGAGGACGCGCACCAGCGCACGGTCCATCAGGGTCTTCAGCGTGCCGCCCGAGTCGACGCCGCGGATCTCGTCGATTTCCGGACGCGTGATCGGCTGGCGGTACGACACGATGGCGAGCGTCTCGAGCAGCGCGCGCGACAAGCGGACGGGCTTCTGCTGCAACAGCTTCTGCACCCACATCGCATTCGACGGGTGCGTCCGGAACTGGTAGCCGCCGGCCACCTCGTGTAGCTGCACGCCACGCTCGCGCCAGCTCTGCTCCACAGCGAGCACCGCGGCGCGGATGCGCTCGAGCTCCGGCTCCTCGACGAGATCGGCGAGCGAGCGCAAGCTCATCGGGCGCTCGGCGGCGAACAGCACGCTCTCCACGATCGACTGCAAGCGCGGCGAGCCCGCGTCGGCCGAGCCGGGATCCGGCGGCGTGTCGAAGGAACCCAGCGCGTCCGCGACCAGGCCATCGCCGGCTTCGATCTGGCCAGGCGCCGGATGCTCGGCGGTGGGCGAACCGAAGTCGAAGCGGTCCTCGAGGTGCGCTTCCGCGTCAGCGTCTCCGCCGTCGAGGGGACCGACGAAGCGCAACGGATGCCGCGCCGAGGTGCGCGTCTCCGCGCGTTCTGCGAGCTCGTCTTGCGCCTCGGCGAAGGCGTCGAGCGTGGAGGACGGCTCGGTGGTGGGTGATTCGAGAGGTGGCAGCTCGGGCGCCTCGCGAACGATGGGTGCGGTCACCCACTCGTCGGCAAAGTGCGTGCGCGCGTCTTCGTCGAGATCTGCGAAGCGGGTCGGCAGCTCTTCTGCTAGCTCCACCTCGGCTTCGATCGCGGCCGACTCGTCGATGGCCCCAGGGTCCGCCACGCCCGCCTCATCCCCCTTCCGCGCGGTGCCCGCGACGTGCGGCTTGCGTTTGCGCTGCTTCGTCACGAGTGGCTCATCCCTGGTACTCGTCACCTTTCTTGGCGATCTCTTGGGCCTGTGCGCGCAGGTCGGCCGCGGCGCGCGTCACGTAGATCTCCCCGCGGTTGGTCTCACCCGGCGGTGCTTCGGGCTGGGCCAACCGGACGAGCTTGAGCCGCGTCATCTCGAGGATGGCGAGAAAAGTAACCACCACCGCATGGCGCAGCACGTTCATCGCGCCGCCCTTCTCGAGGAACGCGAAGCACGACTCGAAGGTGAACGTCCCTTCCTTCTCGAGGCGATCGACCAGCTCGTTGATGCGGTCGGTGATGGACAGGCGATCGACCACGACGTCGTGCGTAGAACCGACCTTTGCGCGCGACAACACGCGCTCCAGGGACTCGATGAGCTGGAACACCGGCACCTCGGCGAGCGGCGCCCCACCGGGCAGCGCATGCAAACCGATGACGTCTTCCAGGCGAGCACCGCGCTGCCACACGTTGCGACCCGTCACGGGCCTCTCACCGAGCGCCGCCGCCGCCTCCTTGTACTTCTGGTACTCGAGCAAGCGCCGGATGAGCTCGCCACGCGGGTCGATCTCCTCGAGCAATGCGCGCTCGGCTGCCGCGTCCGCCGCGAGCTCGTTCGGGTCGGGCGGCACCAGCTCGCGCGACTTCAGGTGGCACAGCGTCGCGGCCATGAGCAGGTACTCGCCCGCCACGTCGAGCTGCATCTGCTCCATGAGGTCGAGCATCTTGAGGTATTGCTCGGTGATGAACGAGATCGGGATCTCCACGATCGACAGCTCGTGCTTCTTCACGAGGTGCAGCAGCAGATCGAGGGGGCCTTCGAAGTCGGGCAGCTCGATCCGGTACTCACCGTGAGAGGCGTCGGCAGCGTCCATCGTCAACCGCTCACGAGTGTGATGAGCCCGCGCTGCCACCAGCTCGCGAGGAGCGCCGCGGGGTACATGATGCGCGTGAGCAAGCCCGTCGCGAGCAGAGCAAAAAAGATCATGAAGCCGTACTTTTCGAGGTTGTCGGAGATGAAGTCGAGCCTGCGTGGCAGGAGGCCTCGCAACACCGCGCCGCCATCGAGTGGCGGGCACGGGATGAGGTTGAAGCAGGCGAGCCCGATGTTCATCGCGATGATCTTGAGCAGCGGCTCGGCGAACCCAACGCCTGCTTCACCGCCAAAGCGCACCGCGCCGAGGAACAGCCCCGAGAGCAGCAACGCGAATAAGATGTTCATGACCGGGCCGGCGATGGCGATGAACATGTGCAGCGTGCGGATGCTGTAGTTGCGGTTCATGCTGCGCGCCGACAAGCTCACCTGGACGGGCTTGCCCCAGCCGATCATGTAGGCGCCCATCATCGAGCCCGTGGCGCGCATCACGAAGCCGATGAGCGGGAACGCGATGGTGCCAATCGGGTCGACGTGCGCCGCCGGGTTGAGCGTGACCCGCCCCTGCGACCTGGGCAGCGGATCCCCGAGCTTGTCCGCGATGAGCGCGTGTCCGTACTCGTGCACGCAGATACTCAAGATCAGGGCGACCAAATACATGACCGCGTCTCGCAGGGCGAGCGCGAAGGAAGGGTCCGACATTGCGGGGAGATTATGCCCGCCGACCCCTGCCGCGTCGAGGACATTGGGCCCGTTGACCCCACGTCCCTGGCACTGGGCGACAGGAAACTGCCAGGATACGGAGGGCTGGGCTTGGCCCCACCCTTGCTCTAGACCCGATCCACATGACTCGTCGTGCCCCTGGTTCCCCGTTGCTGGCCCTGTTGCTCGCCACGATCACCGTCGGCACCTCAGCATTCGCGTCGCCGCGTGCGGCCGCGCAGCCGGCCAAGCGTCAGACCGTGCCGTGCCTGCCGAGTTCGCTCCGCTCCTTCGGTGGCCTCGGCACGGTCCTCGGCCAGCTCGCGAACCTGCCCGACGCCGCACTGCAGACCGCGCGCGCTGCTGAACGCATCATGCGGCGGAAGGCGAACCCGATTCCCGAGATCACGCTCGCGCGCTTCCGCAAGCTCACCGCGAACCCAACCGCGCTCGCCGCCAGCCTCGCCTCCGGAGAGCTGCCGCAACATTTCCGCCTGATGTACCCGCATCGCTCCGATCCGCGGACCACGAAGGTCATCGTCCGCGAGGTCGATATCCACTTGCCGAGCAACGCGAGCGCGCAGATGCGAGAGCACGGCGGGCTGTGGAGCATGACGAACCTGCACGGCTACACCAGCGACGCGATCGAGCAAGAGGCGATCTCCAACATGAACGGGCTCTCGGGAAACATCGGCTTCATGACCATCCATCCACAAGGCATCAAGGCCTACGACAAGACGCTTTTCCACGACGTGCGCTCCTGGAACACCCCGACGTGCTGCGGCCCAGCGCAGGAGCACCAGTTCCGCGACGTCGAGTTCCTCCGCGCGTTGCACACCACGCTCGGGAAGGCATTCGCGCTGCAGCGCAAGGGCCTGACCGGTGAGTCGAACGGCGGCTTCATGACGTATCACGCGCGTCGCAAGCTCGGCCCCATGTTCGACGTGTACCTCCCGGTGGTGGGGACCGAAGGGAAGGTGGCCGGGCTGGCGAAGCCGCCGAAGCAGCTGGCGCCGACGTACGTGTACCTCGGCACCCGCGACATCCTGGTGAACGGACTGTCGGCGTTCGTGCTGAAGGCTGCGCATCCCAACGACGCAGCGAACAACGTCATGAAGGAGAACGGCTCGGTCACCACCGAGACCCGCGGGCGCGATGGTCAATACTTCGAGACCATGCACCTCGACGCCAACGGTCGCACCATCGGTGCCGTGCGCCACGTCTCGGGCCTCGGCTTCGCCACGCACTTCTGGCCCGGCTTCGAGCACACCACATTGTCGATCGTGAAGAACGCGATGAAAGAGTTCCTCCTCGCGGACGGCAAGCCCAAGTCGTAGATTGCCGGCCATGCGGCTGGCCCCGGTCCTGGTTTCGTACTTCGCGCTGATACGCCGAGATCACCACGCCGATGAAGGAGGCATCTCTGCGGGCGTGCGAGCCTACGACCAGATCATCGATCGGACCTCCTCAGAAACCGATCGGGAAGGACGACCACTTTGAGAGCGGGAGGGGATTGTTTTGTTTTTCTTTACGGAATAGTTCGGATCATCTTGATAGACAGCCTTCGGCCTGTAGGTGAGAGAATCAGGAAATGTACGAACTAAGCAGGCGTGGCGTATTTCGAGAACGAATAGAAGCGTCGATGTGGTGCATTGCTCTCCTGACCGCAGCCGCGACCCTTGCTGGGTGCAGCCGTGGTGGACCGGGTCGCCCCGATCTAGCCCTCGTTGACGCGAGAGTGGATGCCGGCACCGGAACCGATGCGGGTCTTTGTATGCGAGGAGTCGCATGCTCGACCTGCCTCAGCACGCAGCCATCTGGGGAGCTCTGCAAGACGCGCTGGGACGAGTGTCAGGCGAACGCGGCCTGCGCAGCCGCGCTCCCGGCGCTCTTCGAGTGTCTCTGCGGAGTCACCACCCGAGACGAACGATGGAAGTGCAACAGCACCTTCGGGCTTGTGGAGATGTCCGGCGTGGCATTCAATCTGACGTACTGCGTCGGCGTTGATGCGTGCTATCAACAATGTCTCGAGTAGCTGCGCCGGCCGCGGTGGGCACCTTCGAATATTCCTGAACGTCAGTGAGTCGCAGCAATCACCGTACATGCCGGCGCGTTCTTCGGGCACTCGCCGGGACGCGTGCCACGGCAGTCCACCTTGCCGCCAGCTGACCGACCTCGGTGGCGGGTGGACCACGAAGCGTTCACTGCAGACCTGGACCAAAACTGCTTGCTGGCGTCCTGGCGATTGATTTCTCAGGCTTCGCCTCATGGCACGGCGTTGCGTTAGACGAACGGCGTTGCCTTATCGAGAGGCCTCGCTACGCGCGCGGATGGTGCTTCGCGAACACCGCGTGGAGTCGCCTCTTCGACAGATGCGTGTACACCTGGGTGGTGCCGATATCCGCGTGGCCCAGCATGGCCTGCACCGCGCGGAGGTCGGCTCCATTCTCAAGCAGGTGGGTCGCGAACGAGTGACGTAGCTTGTGCGGGGAGATGGGCTTCTTGAGCCCCGCCGCCCGCGCCCAGGCGCCGAGCAGCTTCCACACGCCTTGTCGCGACAGCGCCTTGCCTCGGGGATTCAGGAAGAGCGTGGCGGCGCCGCGTCCCTTGTCCTGTGCGGGCCGACCGAGAGTGAGATAGGCCTCGATCGCCTGCTTCGCCGAATCCCCGAACGGCACGATGCGCTGCTTCTTCCCCTTGCCGAACGTGAGCAGGTGCTGCCCGACCAGGTCGATGTCGGAGAGCCGCAGCGCGCACAGCTCGCTCACGCGCAACCCGCTGCCGTAGAGCAGCTCGAGCATGGCGCGATCGCGCAGCTGTCGGGGCTGGTCGCCTTTCGGCGCCTCCATGAGGCTCGTCATCTCGCCTTCGCTGAACACCACGGGCAAGGGCCGCCCGATGCGCGGCAGCTCGAGATCCTCGGTGGGGTCGAGCTTGACGTGGCGCTCCGCACGCAGGTGCCGGAAGAAGCGGCGCAGCGTCACGAGGCGGCGCGCCTGCGTGCGCAGCGACGCGCGCGCCTCGGCCAGCGACACCAGGTATGCGAGCACGTGGGTCGGCTGAACCTCCTCGACGTCGGTCACACCCTGCTTCTCCGCGTGCTCGCGAAACGCGACGAGATCGCGCCCGTACGCGAGCACGGTGTTGCGCGAGAGCCCGCGCTCGATCTTGATGTGATCGAGGAACAGATCGCGGGCCGCATCGAAGGACGGCATCGGGTTCAATCTTCAATCTGGCGTCTGCATGCCGCAACTTTCACGATAAGCTGGCGGCGGAGGTGCAAATGGGACTGTTGATGAAGACCTTGCCGGAACGTCGCACGTTCGGGGCGCGCGACGAGGAGCTGCTGTGGAACGTCATCCAGACAGTGACGCGGGTCGACGGCGTGGTCGAGCCCGGTGAGCAGCAGATGGCCGATCTCCTGTCGCGCACCGTCCCGCAGCTGCGCGTCGGTCGCGCCGATGGCCGGCCGACCCACACGCGCAAGGCGTTGCTCGACGAGCTCGCCAAGGTGGAAGACGCCGGGCTCTGCAAGCAGCTGTTCGTGATCGCCGTGGAGGCTGCGCTCGCCTCGGGTGACGTGAACGAGTCCGAGGACCAGTACGTCGATCACCTCCGTCGCACGTTGCGCATCGAGGATGCTTTCGCACAACGCGTCGTCGAGGTCGTCGGCCTCAAGTACGGCCGCGGGTAAGCGATGACCCGCTGGTCGTCGCCCTCGCGCGCGACGGTCGTGACCAACCCCACCACGGGCGAAGAGCTCTCGTAGATCTCCGGCGCCGTGAGCACCTACGTCGACGGCGCAGCGCGCACGACCCGTACGATCTGGATTCCTACGGACGGGTTCCCGACGCCACCAGGGGCGATGCGGATCCATACCGTCGCGGGGGGCAAGGAGATCAAGCGCCTCCTCTACTCGGGCGTCGCACCCGTTATGGACCTGTCCGTCCCGCGCGACTTCTCCAGCGCCGACGCTTCACAGCCGCACGACCTCGCGACCACCGACTGAGCGGTTCGCGAGGTCGTTCCGACCGCGAAGACTACGCCGGGTTGTTTTTGCGGAACTCGGCCATGAAGTCGACGAGCTTCTGCACGTCGGCCACGGACACCGCATTGTAGATCGAAGCGCGCATGCCACCGACGGAGCGGTGACCCTTCAGGCCCACGAGGCTGGCCTTCTCGGAGTCCTTCGCGAACTTCTCTTCCAGCGCTTCGTTCGGCAGGCGCCACACCACGTTCATGATCGAACGGCTGCCCTTGTCCACGGGGCACTTGTAGTAGTCGGGCGCACCGTCGATCGCGCCGTACAAGCGGCCAGCCTTGTCGAGGTTCACGGCCTCGACCTTCTCGAGCCCGCCCATCGCCTTCAGCGTGCGCAGCACACCGCGCACCAGGTAGATGGCGAAAGTGGGCGGCGTATTGAACAGCGAGTTGTTCTTCGCGAACGTCGAGTAGCGGAAGATCGCCGGGATGTCCTTGCGGCCACCGTCGACGAGGTCGTTGCGGATGATCGCCATCACGACGCCCGACGGGCCGATGTTCTTCTGCGCCCCCGCATACACCATGCCGTATTTCTTGATGTCGAAGCGGCGGGCGAGGAAGTCGGACGACATGTCCGCGATGAGCGGAACCGAGCCCGTGTTCGGCTCGGCGAAGAACTCGGTGCCCTCGATCGTGTTGTTGGTGGTGATGTGCACGTAGGCGGCGGCCGGGTCGAGCTGCAGGTCGCTCTGCGCGGTGACGCGCGTGAACTTCTGCTCCTTCGTGTTGCCGGCGATGCGTGCCTTGCCCACGATCTGCGCCTCTTCGAGCGCGCGCTCCGACCAGTGGCCCGTGATCACGTAGTCGGCCGACTTGCCGGCGGCGAGCAGATTCATCGGCACCATCGCGAACTGCTGGCTCGCGCCGCCCTGCAGGAAGAGCACCTGGTAGCCCTCGGGCACACCCAGCAGCTCCTTGGTGAGGGCGATCGCCTCGTTGTGCACCACCTCGTACGTCTTGCTGCGGTGGCTGTTCTCCATGATCGACATCCCGGTGGCCTGGTAGTCGAGGAGCTCGCGCTGAGCCTCTTCGAGGACAGCGACGGGAAGAGCAGCGGGGCCGGCGGTGAAGTTGGCGACACGGGTCATGGGCGGGGCTCCTTTGGACTTTTTGTGCGCACGCAGCATAGCCGAAACGTGTGGTCGTTGGTTTTAGCCATTGCGCGGCTCTGAACTTTCAATTACCTCTGAAACCACTGAGGGCCAACGATGTCTGCGCGCGCCGAGACCGAAACCAGCAACGAACGCGAGGCGGAGGCGGAGGCGGCCCGACTCCGAGTCGCCGAGACCATCGGTACCCTGATGGAATTCTGGGGCTTCAAGCGCGCCATGGGCAGGGTGTGGGCGCTCCTCTACACCCGCCCGAGCGCGGTGACGGCCGGAGACATCGGCGAGACCTTGCAGATGAGCACCGGCGCCGTCTCCATGACCCTCGCCGAGCTCACCAAGTGGGGCGTGGTCCGACGCTCGTGGGTCCCCGGCGATCGACGAGACTTCTACGAGGCGGAGACCTCCGTGTGGAAGCTGGTCTCCCGCGTGATAAAGGAGCGCGAGCTCCTCATGATCCGCGAGGCCAAAGAAACGTTCGCCGCGGCCGACCGCGCCCTCCAGGCGTCGGCCCATGGGGGCTCGCTCGACGAGAAGCGGACACGAAGCTTCGAGCGTGAGCGCATCGGCCAGCTCCGCGCACTGGCCGAGACCGGTGAGGCGATGTTGTCGGCGCTGGTGGCCGGCGAAGCAGTAAGCGCAGCGCCCCTGGCGTTGTTCGGCAAGCAGACCGCGCAAGCGCAGGTGGGCGCAGCCCGCAGGAGACGACGATGACGTCCTTCGCAGTGGAACAGAGCACCATCGATGCTACCGTCGCACCGCAGAGCCTCGTGGCACGGTTGGGGGCTCTCCTCGACGAGCGCGACCTGCGCACGATGGGTGACCGATTGCGCCAGCTCGATGCCATCGCCGCGGAAGATCTGATGGCCGTCGATCGCACGATCGCCGCGCTGCCACGCGGCGGGGCGCTCGCGATCCGCGCCGCGGGTCACTTGCTCGACCTCGGCGGCAAGCGCTTGCGTCCGCTGTGCGTCGCCTTGGCTGCGCGCATCGGTAGCGGCTTCGACAGCCGCGCACACGGCCTCGCCACCGCGGTGGAGCTCGTCCACTCCGCGACCCTGCTGCACGACGACGTGGTCGACTACGGCGAGCTTCGTCGTGGTGCAGCCACGGCTCGCGCGGTGTTCGGCAACGCTGCGTCGATCTTCGCCGGCGACTGGCTCCTCATCGAGGCGCTGGCGCAGGTGCAGAGCGCGCACGTGGCCGACACGATGCCCCGTCTGCTCGACACCATCCGCGAGATGATCCTCGGTGAGTCGCTGCAGCTCGAGCTGCGCGGCCGTCTGGTCCCGGATCGCGCCGCGTATCTCGCCGTCGTCGAGGGCAAGACCGCATCCCTGTTCGCGTGGGCCACCTACGCCGGTGCGCGTGCCGGCGGCGTCAACGAAGATCAAGCGCTCGCGCTCGAACGCTATGGCCGGCGCCTCGGCGTCGCATTCCAGATCGTCGACGACCTCCTCGACTTCGCAGGCCGCCCCGAGCGGCTCGGCAAGGCGCTGCACACGGATCTCCGCGAGGGGAAGACCACCTACCCTCTCCTCCTCGCGCTCGAGCACGCGCCATCGCTGCGGCCCGCGCTCGAAGCCATGCTAACCCCCGATCCCGCGCGTCACGACTCCGGCGGGGGCGCCCCCGATGCGGCGCTTCTCACCGAGCTCCAGCTCGCGCTCGAACACAGCGGCGCCATCGCCGAGAGCCGTCGCTTCGCGGAGGGCTATGCACGCGAGGCCATCGCCGCGCTGCAGCTGCTGCCGATGTGCCCGGCGCGCGAAGCACTCGAGACCGTCGCTGCCGCCGCCCTCTCCCGGGACGCCTAGGCGGGCGCGATGCAAGGACCGTACATCCTCTCCGTCTCTGACGACGCGGATCTCGACAAGCTCACGGGCGAGCTCACTGCACGCGGGCTGTGGACGCGTCGCCTCGAGACCACCCGCGGCGCGCGCTTCGTGGAAGTCGATGCTCGCTCACGCGCGGTGACGGCCTCCGAGCTCGCCGAGGTACCGGGTGTCGCCCACGTGGCTGGACGAGCTTCGCTCCATCCGCTCGTGGACGCTGCAGCCGGTAAGCCGGTCGCGATCGCCAAGCTCGCGGTCGGGCCGGGTGCCCCACCCGCCTTCATGGCCGGCCCCTGCGCCGTCGAGGGCGAGAGCCAGATTGAGCGCATCGCGGCGCAGGTCGCCCGCGCCGGCGCCACGTTCTTGCGCGGGTCGGCGTTCAAGCCACGCAGCTCGCCCTACGCCTTCCAGGGCCACGGCGTTCCCGCCCTGGCCTGGCTCCGTGCGGCAGCTGATCGTAACGGGCTCGCGGTCGTCACCGAGGTCATGGCGCCCGAGCAGGTCGGCCCTGTCGCCGAGGTCGCCGACCTGTTGCAGATCGGCTCGCGCAACATGCAGAACTTTTCGCTACTGAAGGCCGTGGGCGCCAGCAAGAAGCCCGTGTTGTTGAAGCGCGGCATGGCGGCCACAGTCGAAGATTGGCTCCTGGCTGCCGAGTACTGCCTCTCGTCCGGCGCCACTGGGGTCGTGCTGTGCGAGCGCGGGATCCGCGGCTTCGACCCGAGCCTGCGCAACTTGCTCGACCTCGGCACTGTAGCGCTGCTCGCGCATGCGCTGAAGCTGCCGGTGATCGTCGATCCATCGCATGCTGCGGGCCGGCGCGATCTGATCCCGCCGCTCTCGCGGGCCGCCATGGCCGCGGGTGCCCACGGGCTCATCGTGGAGTCGCACGACCAACCAGCGCAGGCGCTGTCCGATGGACCGCAGGCTCTCTCCCCCACCGAGCTCGAACAGCTCCTCCGCGGAGTCGTGTAGACATGTCCACCACCGAAAGCTCCACCGCGCTCGAGGTCCGACCGGGCTCGGGCGAGATGTTCGACCGCATCGCTCGTCGCTACGACCTTCTCAACCGAGTGCTCTCCTTCGGCATCGATCGCGGCTGGCGCAAGCAAGCTGCGCGCGCGCTCGGCAACGCCAAGCGCGTGCTCGACCTGGCAACCGGCACGGCTGATCTCGCGCTCGAGATCGCCCGACAGCTCCCCGACGTGACCGTGTTCGGCAGTGATCCGTCGGAAGCAATGCTGGAGGTGGGGCAGACGAAGCTCGTCGCCCGCGGCGTCTCCGACCGCGTCAGCCTCGCGCGCGGTGACGCGCAGGCCATCGCCTTCGCAGACCGTAGCTTCGACGGCGTCACCATCGCGTTCGGCATCCGCAACGTGCCCGATCGCGAGCTCGCGCTGCGCGAGATGGCACGCGTCACGCGAGATGGTGGTCGCGTGGTGATCCTGGAGCTCACCGATCCGAAGGGCAGCCTGCTCGCCCCCATCGCGCGTTGGCACGTGCACTGGTTGGTGCCGCGCCTCGGTGCCTTGCTGTCGGGCGCGCGTGAGTATCGCTACCTCGAGCGCTCCATCGCACGCTTCCCTTCGGCTCAGGAATTCGCGGCGACCATGAGCCGCTGCGGCCTGCGCCTGATCGAGGTTCGCCCCCTCACCTTCGGCAGCGCTCACTTGTTCATCGCCGAGCCCGATCGCATGAGCGCGGCGAAGGTCATCGAGGCCTGAGATGTCCACGCTCGACACCAACGCGAAGACGCGACACCAACCCACGAACGGCGACCCCCATCCATCGGTGCTGCTGGAAGAAGCCGTGTCCACGTTGCGTCGCGCGATCGAAGCGCCTCGCTGGGATGCGCAGCTCGTTCAAGTGGAGGTGAGCCTCCCGCTCCTGACGCACGCCGCTCTCCCGTCGCTGCTCGACGCGCTGTCCGAGGAAGACGCAGTCTACTGGAGCACGCCCGACGGCGAGACGCGCGTGGGCCTCGGCGCGGTGCGCGTGATCGAAGGCAGCGGCGACTCGCGGTTCGTCACCGTGCGCGAGGCCGCCCGGGCGCTGCCCTCGTGGGCTCGCTTGTTCGCCGGCTTCTCGTTCCGCGCCGGCGATCGCGACTTCGGTGACGCGCGCGCTGTGCTCCCGCGCTTCCTCATCCGCCGCTTCGACACCGGCTGCACCCTCTCCGTCTGGTTCGATCGCGATCACCACGACGAGCGTGTCCGCAGCGGGCTCCGCGACGCTCTCGATCGCCTCGCGTCGTGTTGGCGCACACCGGTCCTTGCCAGCGCGCCCGTGGCCGTCGCCAAGCTGGAGGAGTCCGCCGAGGAGTGCGATCGTTTCGTGGCGCTGGTTGCCCATGCGCGTGCGCAGATTCGCTCCGGTGCCCTCGAAAAGGTCACCGTGCACCGCCAGACCCGAACCGACACCGGCGATGCCCGCGCGGTGAGTCAGGTGCTGCGCAACCTCGACCACGCCCAGCAGACCAGCACCCGGTTCGCGTTCCGCGTGCGTGGCATCACGTTCCTCGGCGCCACGCCGGAGCGCTTGGTGCGAAGGCAGGGACTACACATCGCCTCCGACGTGCTCGCCGGTTCGCTGCCGCGAACGCTCGGTACCGAGACGGCCGCGTCGCTGCTCGCGAGTGACAAGGATCGCTCCGAGCACGAGCTCACCCGCAGCGCCATCTCCGATCTGCTTCGCGTGCGCTGCGTCGAGCTGACAGAGGACGGCCCGCAGGTCCGGGCGCTGCCGAACCTGTTCCATCTCTTCACCGCGATCGACGGGGTGCTGCGAGGCGACGATCACGTGCTCGACCTCGTGGAGACGCTGCACCCGACCCCGGCGGTGGGAGGCTCTCCTCGCTCCGCCGCGCTCGCCTACATCGCCGAGAACGAGCGCGACGACCGAGGCTGGTACGCCGGCCCCATCGGCTGGTTCACGCCCGATGGCGACGGTGACTTCTGCGTGGCCCTCCGCTGTGCGCGAGTCGAGGGAACCGCGCTCACGCTATACGCCGGCGCCGGTATCGTCGCCGACTCCGACCCGATGACCGAGCTGGCGGAGACCCGCTCGAAGCGCCGCGCGATCGCCGGCGCCTTGGACCTCGATCTGACCAAGTAGATGGAGCCAAGAGACCTCCAGACCGAGTGGGCCACGTTGCTCATGCGGGCGTTCGCCGACGCCGGTGTGCGAGACATCGTCATCAGCCCCGGAGGTCGCATCGTGCCGTTCGTGCTCGCGCTGACCGCCGATCCACGCTTTCGACTGCACGACGTCATCGACGAGCGCGCCGCGGCGTTCTACGCGCTCGGGCAGGCGCGCATCACGGGACTGCCGAGCGTGCTGTTGTGCACCTCGGGCACCGCGCCAGCGCACTACCTACCGGCGATCATCGAGGCGAAGCAAAGCCTCACGCCGCTCATCGTCCTCAGTGCCGATCGCACGTCGGAGTCACAGAAGTGTGGCGCGCAGCAGACCATCGATCAAGTGCGCCTCTTCGGCGCGCAGGTCCTCGATTACTTCGAGCTCGGCGCGGCGGACGCCAGCGCGCCTGCCCTGCGTGCGACGCGTCGCATGGTCGCACAGGCGGTCTCTCTGAGCCGCGGACCTCACCCCGGCCCCGTGCACGTGAACGCCCGCGCGCGCAAGCCGCTCGAGCCCGCGTCCCCGCGCGACGCGGTCGAGGCGGGTGTGAGCGAGCGAGTGCGCGCCATCGGACAGACTCCAATGCTGGCGATCACGATTCCGACACTTGCACCCTCTGCGGAGCCTCTGCGGGCGCTCGCGAGGCGCATGGCCCAAGAGGCCCACGGCGTGATCGCGCTCGGGCCGGAGCCCGCGGGCCCGCCGGATGAAGCTCTCTCGGTGGGTCTCACCCGCTTGGCCCAGCGCACCGGCTATCCCATCCTGCGCACGCCGATCAGCCTCGGCCCGAAGCAGGGCACGCCGAATGTCGTCGCTGGCGCCGTCAGTTTGCTCCTTTCGTCTCCACGCGCACGCCAGCAGCTGGCCCCGAAGCTCATCGTGCAGGTCGGCTTCGAGCTCGTCTCCGCAGCCTACGAAGCGTTCGTCGGCGAGATGCTCGACACGCGCCTCGAGATAATTTCTCCATCTCCGGAAGTGGACTCGCTGAACCGCGCGGCGGTGGTGCACTACGGTGACTTGCGCATGTCGGTCGACCGCCTCAACGCCGAGCTCGACGCGCTGGGTGTGGATCGGTCCACTTCCCCTTGGATGAAGCGCTGGGCCGGGCTCGAGCACGTCGCGAGCCGAGCGTGCGCCGACGACGTTTCGCGCCGCGCTGAGGGTGACGAGGTCGCGATGGTCGCTGCGTTCTCACGCGCTGTGGCGACGGCACCGAGAGTACCACCGTTGGTGGTCGGCAACAGTCTCCCGGTGCGAGAGGTGAGCATCGCCTCCGGTTGGACCGAGCTCGGCGCACTACGCTGTCTTCACCAGCGCGGCGCCTCCGGTATCGATGGTGTCTGCGCCGGCGCGGCGGGCACCGCCTCCGTCTCGGGTCCCACCGCGGTGCTGGTCGGTGACGTCACGCTGCTGCACGACCTGCACGGCCTCTACGTGGCGGGACAGAGCAAGGCGCCACTCGTCATCGCCGTGATCGCGAATGGTGGCGGCAAGATCTTCGACCAGATCGCGATTGGCCTTCGCCCCGATCTCGCGCCCGCGATGCCGCACTTCAATACGCCGGTCGAGCCCGACTTCACGTCGCTGGCGCGCTTCTGCCGAGGACACCACCTTCGCGTCGATCGCGTGGGCGACGTTGCGACAGCGGTGCACGCGAGCTTGGAGCGACCGGGCCTCACGCTGCTCGAGCTCCGCGTCGGCCCGGCCACCGCAGCGCAGTTCAGCCACGCGCTGGCGACCGTGGTCGATACCGCGCTGACCTCTTCCGACGCTCTTCGCGAAGGGGGTGCGACATGAAGCGCCCTCTCCTGGCACTCCACGGCATGCTCGGCACGCCGGCGATGTTCGATCCGCTGGGCGATGCGCCACGCTACGCACCGTTCCTTCCGGGTCACGGTCCCAGGCCAGACGTGGCTGTGACCACGTTCGATGCGGTGTGTGAACGCTGGGCCGACGAGCTCGAAGCGCGCTTCGGTTCCGCGCCCATCGACGTCCTGGGCTACTCGATGGGCGCCCGCTTCGCGCTGGCGTTCTGCGCGCGCCATCCCCGGCGCTTCCATCGCGCGGTCTTGGTGTCTGCCCACCCGGGCTTGGCCAACGACGATGTGGCGGCACGCGCGGCACGGCGCGCCGAAGACGAGGCCGCGGCTCGCCTCCTCGAGACCCGCGGGCTGGAGGCCTTCGTCGACGAGTGGGAGACGAAGCCGATCTTCGCCTCGCAAATGAACGCCTCCGATGCGCAACGCGCGGCACAGCGGGTCACGCGCCTCTCGCATCGCCCCAACGGTATCGCGTTCGCGCTGCGGCGCTTTGGTCTCGCCGAGATGCCGAGCTGGGAGCCCGCCGTGGCGGCGATGACGGACCGGATGGCCTTCCTCACCGGCGGCGCAGACGCGAAGTTTGCCCCGATCGCGGAGCGACTCGCTACGACGTATCCCGCGCTCGACGTCCAGATCCTGCCCGGCATCGGACACAACCCTTGGCTCGAAGCGCCGGTGCTCGCGTGGGCGCTCGTCGCAGAACTGTTTTCCCTACAGGAGCAAAGACCATGACCACCGCAGCATCGCTGCCCACCTGGGTCGCCCAGTCCGGCTTCGAGGACATCCGCTACGAAAAGGCCGAAGGCATCGCCAAGGTCACGATCAATCGTCCGGAGGTGCACAACGCCTTCCGACCGCAGACGGTGCGCGAGATGCAGCGCGCCTTCGAGGACGCGCGCGACGACTCCGACGTGGGCGTGGTGATCCTCACCGGCGAGGGCGACAAGGCCTTCTGCTCGGGCGGCGATCAACGCGTGCGCGGCGACGGTGGCTACGTCGGCTCCGACGGAGTGCCCCGCCTCAACGTGCTCGACCTCCAGCGCCAGATCCGCACGCTGCCGAAGCCGGTCGTCGCGATGGTCGCGGGCTACGCGATCGGTGGTGGGCACGTGCTGCACATGATCTGCGACCTCACCATCGCAGCCGACAATGCGCGCTTCGGTCAGACCGGCCCCAAGGTCGGGAGCTTCGACGGCGGGTACGGCGCGAGCTACATGGCGCGCATCGTGGGCCAGAAGAAGGCGCGCGAGATCTGGTTCCTCTGCCGTCAGTACGATGCGCAGCAGGCGCTCTCCATGGGCCTCGTGAACACCGTGGTCCCCCTCGCCAAGCTCGAGCACGAAACGGTGGCCTGGTGCCGCGAGATGCTCGAGAACTCGCCGATCGCGCTGCGCTGCCTCAAGGCCTCCCTCAACGCCGACTGCGATGGGCAGGCCGGCCTGCAAGAGCTCGCGGGCAACGCGACGCTGCTCTACTACCTTTCCGAGGAGGGCAAGGAGGGTAAGCTTGCGTTCCTCGAGAAGCGCAAGCCCGACTGGAAGAAGTTCAAGCGACTGCCATAACCGGCCCATGTCGACTCGAACAAGTGCAGCGCAGCGGCCTGAGCGAAGACCAGGCTTTGCCTGGCCGGGAGCGGACCGACTCGACATGGGGCCGGAGTAGACGATGGCTTGGTTGCTCGCGATGCGGCCGCGCACGTTGCCGGCTGCCGCCACGCCGGTGCTGGTCGGCAGCGCGCTCGCGTACGCCGCGGGTGGCTTTCGCTTGCTGCCGGCGCTGGCGGCGTTGACCGGCGCGCTGCTGTTGCAGATCGGATCGAACTTCGCGAACGACGTGTTCGACTTCGACAAGGGCGCCGATGGTCCCGATCGCCTCGGGCCCACGCGCGCCGTCGCTGCCGGCCTGGTCACACCGCGGGCAATGCGCATCGCGATGACGATCACGTTCCTGCTCGCCACCCTCGTCGGCCTATATCTCGTCAAGGTGGCCGGTTGGCCCGTGCTGGCCATCGGGCTCTGCTCCATCGCCGCCGCCGTCGCCTACACCGGTGGCCCCTACCCTCTCGGCTATCACGGCCTCGGCGAGGTCTTCGTGTTCTTGTTCTTCGGCCTGGTCGCGATCGGCGGCACCTACTTCGTGCAGGTCGGCCGCATCGACGCGGGCGCGCTGTTGTACGCGGTCCCCATCGGCGTGTTGGCCAGCGCGATCATCGTGGTGAACAACCTGCGGGACCGCGTGAGCGATGCGCGCGTGGGGAAGCGCACGCTGGCCGTTCGCCTCGGTCGGGAAGGCACGCTCGTCGAGTACCGCGCGTTCCTCGCGATCGCGTACCTCATGCCGCTCGTGCTCTGGCTCGTCGCCGGTCATGGCCGGTCACCGTGGGTGTGCCTACCCTGGTTGTCCGCGCCGCTGGCGATCGCCACCGAGCGACGTCTCCGCCGCACCGACGGTGCAGCGCTCAACCCGTTGCTCGGCGAAACCGCGCGACTCCTGGCGGTGTTCGGCGTGCTGTCCGCGATCGGCGTCGTCTTGGCCGCAACGTGATGAGCCGCGCGCTCAGGATCCTCTCGATCGAAGCGCGCCAGGTCGAACGTTCACTGTCTCGCAGCATTGGTGGCACCACGCATCGCACGAACATGCGGCGGCTCGTCGAAATATCCGTCCAGGGCGCTGTGGACGACCGGGTGTGCTTCGGCAGCGGTGAAGCATCGCCATTGCCCGGCTACTGTCTCGATACGGCCGCCGACGTCGAAACGGAGATTCGAGCACTGCGTGCAGTGCTGCCCTGGACGCTTTCGCTGAATGCGTCTGTCGTGTCCGCCATCGAGCAAAAGTGCGCGGACTTGCTCCCGGCCGCGCGCGCCGCAGTCGAGACGGCACTGCTCGACATCGTGGGCCAAGCTCAGCATCGACCACTCTGGTCTCTCTTGACTGGAAGCATCGACTCGCCGCCGCCCGTGCCGCTCGCGTCGCAACTGCTAGGTCCCGTCGCGGAGTTCGCCGACGAAGCGCAACGACTGCGTGATCTGGGATACCGCACGCTGAAGTGCAAGGTCGACTCGATCGATGCAGTGGATCGTCTCGCATGTCTGGCCACGCTTTCGGGGACCGCGCTGCGCCTCGACGCCAACCGTTCTCTATCGTGCGAGATCCTGCGAACCTCACGACCCATGATCGATCGCTTGCGTCCTGCTCTCTTCGAAGAGCCAATCGGCGATCTGGCCCGAAAGCTCGCCGAAGACGAGCCAGCCCTGCGCAACCTCCCGATCGCCATCGACGAGTCACTGATCGCGAAGACGGCCGACGAAGCACTGCTCGAGCTTGAAGCATTCACACCGTTCATGCGCAGCAAGCGTGTGGTCGCCGTCGTGGTCAAGCCGACGCGGGACGGCCTCATCGGCGCGCTGCGCTTGGCTCGAGCTGCGCAAGCCGCAGGCGCCGATGCGATCGTGACACATTGCTGGGAGGGTGCGATTGGGTGTCTCGCTGCCGCGCACCTGAGCTTGGCGCTCCACCGTACGGGTGGGCCCGCGCACGCGCCGACGTTGCCGCCCGGCCTCATCCGCGATGAGCAAGCTCCTGCGCAAATCGTGCTCGATCTCGCGGTAAAGGACGGAATGCTCGCGCCGCTGCAACGCGCAGGGCTCGGCGCCGCACAAAGCCATGGCTGAGTTCGTCATCACGCTCGGTGGTGATGACGCGGCCGCGATCATCACCGCCGACGAGACGATCTCCTACCGCGCGCTGCTGGCTCGCGCAGCCGCGCTCCCGGAGGTGGACCACGTTTTTCGAGCCCCCGGCACCGTGCCCACGCTGGTCACGATCCACGCGGCGCTCCTGCAACGACGCTGGTTCGCCCCGCTCCATCCCGCGTCGCCGGCGGCAATCGAAGAACGCCTGCGAGCACGCGTCGCCCAGCTCTCTATCGCGCCGTCGACGCTGGCGCTGCTCTCGACGTCCGGCTCGACGGGAGAGCCGAAGCTGGTCGAGCTCTCGCGCGAGGCCTTCGCCGCCCACGCCCACGCAGCGAACACCCACCTTGGTCTGCGCAGCGACGACCGCTGGCTCGTCGCGCTGCCACTCGCGCACACGGGCGGCCTCGCCATCGTGATGCGTTGCTTGGCCGCGCACGCGGCGATCGTGGTCGCTCAACCGCCGAGCTTGGGACTGGGCTTCGGTGCGTGGCTCGTCGAGGCGACCCGAGCGCTACAGGTCACCCGTTGGTCGCTGGTCCCCGCGCAGCTACAGCAACTGTTGTCCGAAGATCGTGCACCACCTCCATCGCTGCGCAGCGTGCTGCTCGGGGGACAGGCCGCGCCTCGCCGCATGGTCGAGCGTGCGCTCACACAGGGCTGGCCGGTCGTGACGTCGTACGGCCTCACTGAGACCTGCGGCATGTGCGTGGCGACGCGCATCGGCGAGTCGAGCACGGCCGTGGGACGCGCACTCGAGGGCGTCACGCTGCGCGTGGTGGACGACCAGCTCGAGATCGGCGGCCCCGTCGTGGCGAGCCGCGTGCATGGTCTCACCGACGCCTTTTCCGCCGACGGGTGGCTTCGCACCGCTGACCGCGCCGAGCTCGGTGACGGTGGCGAGCTGCACATCCTCGGCCGCGCCGACTCGGTCATCATCTCGGCGGGCCACAAGATCGATCCGCTCGAGGTCGAGGCCGTGCTCGAGATGATCCCGGATGTGGAGAGAGCGGTGGTGCTCGGCATCGCCGACGTACAGTTCGGCTCGCGCCTCGCGGCCGTGCTGGTTGCGTCCCCCGCCGATGGGCAGCTGAGCCAGGTCATAGCGACGGCGCTCACCGCCGCGTTGCCTCGCTACAAGCACCCGCGCAGCCTGCACCTGGTGAAGTCGCTGCCGCTGCTCCCGAGCGGAAAGATCGACCGCGTCGCGGCGGCGCAGCTCGTGGCGACTACGCCAGCATTCCCGAGATGACCTGCACCGCGATGGGGTGGTAGCGCTCGCGCAGGCGTTCGAAGGTGGCGCGGGTACGCGGTCGATCGAGACGTGCCAGCGCTGCGTAGATGGGCTTCAGGTACTTCATGCGACCGACGGCCCCGACCATCTGCTCGCCGTGCGCCGTCGCCTCCGGCAAGTGGGAAGCGAGCGCCAGCTCGAGGAAGGCGGCACGGATCTCGAGGTTGCCCTGCTCGAGCAGATGGAAGCGCTGCTGCAGCTCCGCCGTTCGAGCATAGGGTCGAGGTAGTGCCGCGAGATAGATCTGCCACTCGGCCGGGGTGAAGCCGCGGGCGACCTCATCGTCGGGAACTCCGTCGCCGAGCGCCTCGATCGCCGCCAGCCGTGCCGAGCTCGCGCGCGGCGCGTTGTCGGGCAAGCCCGGGGCATCGACGTAGCGCCAGGCCTCGACCGCGTGCAGCGCACCGGGGAGCTCGGAGCGCACGAGCGCCAAGAAGTCATCGGTGGTGATCGACTTGAAGGCGTAGATCTTCACGTAGCGCGCAACGAAGCGACCGAACGACTCCCGCCCCACGTGCTCCTCGAGGTGGCGCACGAACGCATAGCCCTTCTCGTACGGCACGAGCGAGAACACCTCGTCGGGATCGATGCCATCGAGCGCGGTGCGCAGCGTCGTGAGCTGCGGACGATCGGCGAAGCCGTTCAGCGTGTGGTGCAGCTCGCGGCGACCGAGCGCGGCATCGAGCTCCGCACGTTCACGACCGAACAGGGTCTCCACGATGCGGCGCTCCGCCCACACCGTCATGCCCTCGTTCAGCCAGAAGTGCTCTGCCGACGCACCGGACACGAGGTTGCCGGTCCAGGAATGCGCGAGCTCGTGGGCTACCACCGCGGCGAGCGAGCGGTCGCCGGCCAGCAGCGACGGCGTGAGGAAGGTGAGACGCGGGTTCTCCATTCCGCCGTACGGAAACGAGGGCGGCATCACCAGCAGATCGAAGCGCTCCCAATCGTAGGGACCGAACAGCTTCTCCGCGGTGCAGAGCATCGCGTCGGTCTCGGCGAACTCGTGCGCCGACGCTGCGAGTAGCGAAGGCTCCGCCCACACCCGCGAGCGTGGTCCCAGCTCGGCCGACGCGAGATCGCCGACGGCAAACGCGAACAGATAGGGCGGGATGGGCTCGGGCATCTCCCAGCGCTCGACGTTCCAGTGCCCGCCGTCGAGCGTGACCTCGCTGCGTTCAACGGCTCGGGCCGCCATGAGCGCGCGGAAGCCGGAGGGCACCGAAAGCTCGGCGCGGAACTGAATGCGAACGCGCGGCGAGTCCTGGAGCGGTACCAACGAGCGCGCGTGGATCGCCTGGCACTGCGTGAACAAGAATGGGAGCACACCACCGGCGGTTTGCTGCGGCGCGAGCCACTGCAGCGCGGAGGCGTTGGTACCGATCTCGTACTCGATCTCGAGAGCCCCACCGGCCTGCGCCACGCCGGGCGGCAGCTCCACGCGCAGGCGCTCGCCGAGGACCACATCGTTCTCGCCGAGGGTATAGCGCAGCCCGGCGCCGGCGAGCTTCACGCTGCGGATCTGCAGCGCGCGGGTGTCGAGGTCCACGACATCGAGCGCCGACGAAGAGCCGGCGAAGCGCAAGTGCGCGCTGGCCACGATGCGGCGGGTGTCGAAGAAGACACGCGCGGTCCAGTCGAGCTGGGTCAGCTGGACGTGATCGGTGTCGGCGTGGGAGTGCGGGTCGGTACGCGCCATGGGCGCGACGTTACACGAGCTACCGCTTCGCGCCGACGAGGAAGTCGTGGATCTCGCTCGACTGCGCGCTCCCCGAGCCGGCGATCAGATAGCCGACGGAGCCACCGAGCGCGGCGAGCACGAGCAACGGCACGAGCAGGCCTTTGAACGAGCGCTCCGCGCGACGAGACGCAGCGAACGCGGCCGCCGCACGTGCGCCTTCGGCCTTCAACATGGGATCGAGGCGCGGACGCAAGCGCGGCGTCTGGTCGGGGGCGCCATACGTCTGCACCTCCACGGTCGCCTCGGTGGAGTCCTCCGCCTCGTCTAGCGGTAGCGGTAACTCGAGGATCATCGACGAGAGGGTCTCGTTGGCCTTGCCCGACCTGCTCTGGGGCCGCGCCTCCACCTGCCTGGTCCCATTGGCAGAGACCGCGCCGTTGTCGATCGACATCGTGTCGTCGCCGCGCTTCAGCACCGCCGGCTGCTTCTGTGCGACGTGCTTCGGCGCGCCGTCTTGCCCGAACAGGGCGTTGCCCAGCTCTTCGATCAACTGCTTGGCGTTCGCGGGCCGCCCCTCGCGCTGCTTGTCGAACGCGCGATTGAAGAACGTATTCAGCGTCTTCAACTGCGCGGGCGACTGCACGGCCAGACCCACGATCATCTCAATCGGTGGTGCGGGGTTGCGCAACACTGCGCGCATGACCTCGTACGGATCCTGACCGTCCCACGGGCGCTGCCCCGCGAGCAGCTCGTATGCGATGGTGGTGAGCGCGTACAGATCGATCGACGGATCGTCGAGCTTGCCGCAGATCTGTTCGGGCGACATGTAGTGTGGAGTGCCGAAGCAGATGCCGACGCGGGTGAGGGGCGCGAGCTCGAGCCGCGACTCGAGCTCGGTGAGCTTGGCCATGCCAAAATCGAGCACCTTGACGATCGGCGAGCCGTCGGGCGCGTCCACCACCTTGATGTTCTCGGGCTTGAGGTCGCGGTGCACCACGTTGCGCTCGTGCGCCGCGGCGATGGCGTCGCCGATCTGCGCGATGATGGTGTAGCGAGCCACGAGAGTGAGGTCGTCCTGCATGCGCTCTCGCAGGGTCGATCCAGCGACGTATTCCATGGCGATGAACACGTCGGAGTCGTTGAGACCGAAGTCGTACATCCCCACGATGTGCGGGTTGGACAGCGACGCGACGGCGAACACTTCGCGCTGGAAGCGCTCACGAACTTCGACGTTGTCGTAGAAGTTGCTCTTCAGGACCTTGAGGGCGACCTGACGACCCGTGGCGCGCTCTTCACCACGGTAAACCTTCGCAAAGCCGCCTTCGCCCATCGGTGCTTGGACTACATAGCGATCGTCGATGGCCATCTCGTCAACGCTCCTCGCTCGAGAGTACTCCACGAAGAGTGCCAACGACAACCCAACGAGATGACTTCGGGCAGGCAGTGCGAGCGGGGTGTAGGCCCCCCTGTCTGGCTCCTCGGGGGCCACTCCCCTCGGCTATGACGCGGTGCGAGGTAGGTGTGGCGAGTACCAGATCGTTCGGGCGATCAGCGAACGCCGAGGAGCTCGACGTCGAATACGAGCGTCGCGTTGCCGGGGATCACGCTGCCTGCGCCGCGCGCGCCGTAGCCGAGATCGGGCGGAATGAGCAGCGTGCGCTTGCCGCCGATCTTCATCGTGGCGACGCCCTCGTCCCAGCCCTTGATGACCATGCCGCGACCGATCTGGAACTCGAACGGCTGGTTGCGATCGACGGAGCTGTCGAACTTCGCGCCCTTCTTGCCGTCGACCCAGAGCCAGCCGGTGTAGTGCATCACGCACGTCTGGCCGGTGGTGGGCGATGCGCCGTTGCCGACGGTGGTGTCGTCGTACTGCAGACCGCCTGCTGTCTTCTCCATCGTCTCTGTCTCCTCGCGCTGGAATTGAAAATCGACGCACCGTAGCACACCGCCTACGCTCCTTCCTGCGATGCCCGAGCTTCCCGACCTGCTCTACATCCGCGACGAGCTCGACGACGCGTTCGTCGGCAAGCGCGTGACGACCGCGCGCCTCGCGAACCCGGTCCTGTTGCGCGCCCTCCTCGAGGGGGACCTCTCGCATGTCGTCGGTGCGAAGCTCGAGGAGATCACGCGCGTCGCGCACTTCTTGTTCTTCACGTTCGCTCCCGTGGGCAAGAAGCCCGCGCTCGAGCTCGCCGTGAACCCGATGCTGGCGGGCCGATTCCGCCTCGCCTCGTCCACCGACAAGAGCGAGGGCTCGCTCGGCTTCTCGCTCGGCTTCGGCGACGACGAGCTGCGCTACCTCGACGACAAGCAGATGGGCAAGGTGTACCTGCTCCCCCGAGCTGCGCGGGAAGCAATCCCCGCGCTGCCGACGACGGGCGCGTACATCCTCGGCGAGGGGTTCACGCTGGCCCTATTCACTGCGCTGCTCCGCAAGAGGCGCGATCAGGTACGCGTGTTCCTGATGGACAAAAACGCCATCGACTCTCTCGGCAACGCGTATGCAGACGAGGTGCTGTTCGCCGCACGCATCCATCCGAAGACGACGTGCCGCCAGCTCGCCGACGACGACGTGGCGCGGCTACACCGTGCGCTCGTCGGCGTGATGAAGGCCGCCGTCGTGGAGGTGGCGAAGCGCGGCGCGCCTCCCGAGGAGAAGATCCGCGACTTCTTGCAGATCAGGCTGCGGACGGAGTGCCCTCGTTGTGGCCACAAGGTGCGCAAGGCCGGGGTGTACGGGCACGACAGCTACTTTTGCCCGCACTGTCAGCCTCCGAAGAAGCCGGGGCTGCTGGATTGGAGGAAGACGGGTAAGTGAGCTAGTTTTCGATGTGACCGAAGGTCGGCGCTGCGCTGCCGTAGATGCGCGCGAACATCGGGCTGCGGCTGTTGGCGCGCGGGCCGATGAAGAGGAACCTCGAGGCGTTGCGCTGCGGCTGGCTGTTGAGCATCCAGCGCAGGGAGTTCTGCTCGGTGATGTGCGAGGCCACGGCCCAGCGCCCGCGGAAGTACGGCGTGCTGCTCGGCGCGCGCGCGCTGGCGAGCTTCTGCTGGAACGGCGTGATGGGCCTTTGGAATGTCGCCGCCCCGCCGCTGCGCTTCCACGGGCTCGCCTTCGCCGTGTCCGCGGCCGACGCCCGATGGTCGAACGCGCTCGGCTTCTTGGTTGCAGTGGTGGTGATGGAACGCCTACGGGCAGTCTCGGCGTCGTCGTTCGTTTTCTTCAGGGCAGCTCGGGTTTGCGCAGTGCGCTCCCAGGGCCACGCGTGGGCGGAAGGCGCAGCGATTGTGACGACCAGGAGCGCCAAAACGATCTTCATCGAGTTCATACCCTGCTACTCAGCAAGTCCCGGACCACCAGATGCCCACGCAATTTCACGATCTTGGGTGTTCGCGTAGTGATATTTTCGCGGCCACCCGGCTCATCGAGAAGCCAGGGAAGGGTTGGCTGACCCCAGCAGTCCTGGCACGATGCCGCCATGCTCGCGCATCGTGTCAAACCCGGGGAGAACCTCAAGCTGTCGGTGATCGATCCGGACGACCGTGGTCCGTTCGAAGGTAAACAGGACGCGAAGGCCGAGGAGAAGCTGACGCAGCTCACGGCGCAGCTGAACGACCTGCAAGAGAAGCTGTATGCAGAGCAAAAGCAATCGCTGCTCGTCGTGCTCCAGGCGATGGACACCGGCGGCAAGGACGGCGTGCTGCGCTCGGTGGTCGGGCCGCTCGATTCACGCGGCGTGCACGTGGTGAGCTTCAAGGCCCCGAGCGTGGAGGAGCGAGCGCACGACTTCTTGTGGCGTTGCCATCTCAAGGCGCCGCGCCGTGGCGAGATGACGTTCTTCAATCGCTCGCACTACGAGGACGTGCTGGTGGTGCGTGTGCTCGACCTCGTCCCGAAGCCGGTGTGGAAGGCGCGCTACGAGCTCATCAATCGCTTCGAGGAGCAGCTCGCGCACGGCGACACGAAGATCGTGAAGATCTACCTCCACATCTCGAAGGACGAGCAGAAGGAGCGCCTCGAGCAGCGGCTTGCCGATCCGTCGAAGCACTGGAAGTTCGAGCCGGCGGACCTCGACATGCGCGTTCGCTGGAACGACTTCATGTCCGCCTACGAAGACGCGCTATCGAAGTGCTCGACAGAGAGCGCGCCTTGGTACGTGGTACCGGCGAACCGGAAGTGGTTTCGCAACCTCGCTGTGACGGAGATCCTCGTCGACGCGCTGAAGGAGCTCGATCCGAAGACGCCCCAGGTGAGCTGGGACCCGAGCAAGATCAAGATCCCGTAGCGCGGTCGCTGCTCAGAAGATCTTCTCCCACAGCCCCGGCAGATCCTTGTCGAGGAGCGCAGCGGTCTGCGTGAGCATGGTGCGTGGATGGTACGTCGTCGCGAGCGGGCTCCCGGCGCCCTGCCGCGGCACCGCGGCGAGCACCGCTTCACGCCATGAGCGAGGGATCGCATCGACGCCGAGGCGCGCACCGAGGAGCGCACCGGTGATGGCGGCGTTGGTGTCGGTATCGCCCCCGCGGTTGACCACGTCGATCATCGCGGAGGCGAAATCTTCGGTGTGACGCAGGTGCCAGAAGGCCAGCCGGAATGCGACGCGCACGAAGCCCTGCGTGGCGATGAGGTGAAGGCCGTTCTGGTCGAGCGCGGGGTCGGGATCGTCGGACAGGTCGAAGTCGAGCAGGAGCTCTTCCTCGGCACGTGTGACCTCGTCGGTGAACGAGCGCATGAGCCCACGGCGCAGCTCGTCGGCCGCATCGCGCAGGTCTTCCTCGCAGGATGCGAGCATGTCCTTCACGCGGAGCTCACCACGCACGGCAGACGCGATGGCGCCGTTGAAGCCGACGCAGGCAAGCACACAGCGCGGATCGAAGTGCGTGATGATCGAGTCGGCGATGGTGGCCGCGCGACGGCGCTTCTGGTTGCGCGCGAAGAAGACGCCGATGGGCGCGGTGCGCATCAGCGACCCGTTGGGCGCGCCGTGCTTGTTGCCTTCGAGCCACAACCGCTTCCCTGCTTCGCGCGGCGGGACACCACTCGCGACGAGTGCGAGCGCGGCCCGCGTTTGCCTTCCCGCGTCGAACGCGAACGGCACCCAACGCGTGTAGCGCTCGGCAAAGTCTTCCGTCGTCACGTGCGCACCCTTGGCGAGCAGCGCGTCGACGATGCACGTGGCCATCTGCGTATCGTCGGTGACCTGACCGGGCGCGACCGCGTGCTTGCCCGCGCCGATGATCTCGCGATGGGGACCGGTCACCAGCGTGGGATACGGAGCGAGGTCGCGCGGCTCGGAGAATTCCGTGGTGGCGCCGAGCGCATCGCCGACGGCGAGGCCGTGGAGCGCGCCCTGCGCGTACGCGAGGAGCGGTTGCATGCGCTTCGGGTTGGGGCGCTTGGGTGGATGGTAGATATTGAGCTTGCCGTTGGCGCCCATTCCGATCGGACCGTCGAAGCGATCGGGAAGCGGGATGATGGGAAGATGTTTGTCGCGCTCGAAGAGCAAGCGTGCTTCTTCGTTGCGACGGCGATGTTGGGCGGTGAGCCGAAAAGGTCGCTTCATGGGACTTCCTGCATCTGGAGCTTCACGGACCCGTCGGGCAAGTCAACACGCTCCGTCACGAGGAAACGCGTCCCCGGCGGAAACAATACCTCTGCCTGCTCAGGGTACTGAGACAGCATCGACACGTCCGCACCGGTCTCGGAGTAGAGCTTCATCCGGACAGAGCCGGAGAACGCTGCGTCGTCGTTCTTCGACGTGCTCGTGAAGGCATCTTCTGTCACGACTTCGCCGACCTGGTAACGACGGAGGTCACGGTTCGCCATGTGCTTGATTCCGCGGTGAACCCAGCCCTTGTGAGGAGCCATGTTGTGAAGACCTCGCGCGGCATGGTCGACGTAAGGCTTGAGCACTTTCCCCAAGCGTTTGTCTTTCATGCGACTGACGAGGTTGATTGAGCGGTAGTCAGCGCCGCTGTAGCCGGTGATCCCTTTCGCGTCCGCATCGACGACGTTTTCGATGGCGGGCGCAGCCGCCGGATCGCGGCGAACCTTGGCGACGCGAGCCTCGATCGCCGCATCGTCGGCAAACGTTCCGTCATGCTGCATGAGCGCCTGCATGGCAGCGTCATCATCGAGGCCCTCGGTCACCAGCGGCTTTCTGCTGGGGTCGGCGCGCATCGCCTGCGCGTGGAACAAGCCAGCAAGCAACGCTTGGAACAGACCGGCACGCATGATCTCGCCTGGGAGCTCCTCGATGAATTGATCGAGCGAGATTTTGTGGCCCGCGACGAGCCGCTCATAGAGCACGTGCACTGGCGTGGTGAGCAAGCCCGCGCCGGCACCGCTCAAGAAGTTCACGAGCAAGATGCGGCCCGGGCCGAGGAAGTACTCGCGCGGCAGCGGTCCCATCAGGTCGAGGAGCTTGCCCAGCTTGAGCAGCACGTCGGCGCCGACGTGCTCGCTGACATA
>JAYUBF010000097.1:0-20426 GCA_043741435.1 Myxococcales bacterium | reverse complement strand
GTGCCGGCGGCTCTCAATCGAGTCGCTGAATTCGTGCAGTATTGGGCGATTTGACGATGTGGCTGCCTTGGCTGCCGTCACTTTTTGAGAAGTTACATTCGCATTGGGCACACCTCGTGCGCGACCGGACACCCGTCGCATTGGTGGGTTGCAACTGCGGCTGATCGAAGCCTGGTAGGGTGAACGGGTCATGCTTCGACCGGTCGGCCGCTCGCGAGTCGCGCACGAGATCGTCGTGCAGCTGCGCGAGCTCATCCTGGGTGGCAAATTTGCCGTCGGAGACAAGCTGCCACCCGAGCGCGAGCTGGCCGAACAGCTAGGGGTGAACCGCGGCTCGTTGCGCGAGGCTATCAAGTCCCTCGAGCTCATCGGCCTGGTGCGAACGCGCCAAGGGGACGGAACGCGCGTCACCGACTTCATGCGCACCGCCGGCATCGAGCTGGTCTCACATCTCCTCGTCCGCGTCGGTGAAGCGCCCGACCTCGCGCTCCTCGGCGAGGTCCTCGAGTTCCGCGTCAGCTTCGGCAAGGAGTGCGCTCGCCTCGCGGCCGGCCGCGCGACCCCCGACGGCATCGCCCGCCTACGCGAGGTCGCGGCCCGCAACCAAGTCGACGGCCTCGATGCCGTCACGTTGTTGCGCAACGACTTCGACTTCTACGTCGAGCTCGCCGCCCTCGCGCGCAACCGCGTGCTGCTGCTCCTGCTCAACACCATCCGCGGCGCCGTCGAGACCTACGCCCCGTTCTTCGCCGGGTTCAACGCACCGGCAGAAGAAATCCGCGACCACGAGCGCGACCTCATCGCCGCCATCGAACGCCAGGACGCCGACGCCGCCAGCCAGCTCACGGAGAAATATTTGTCGCGCGGCCTCGAGCAGCTCCGCGCCATCGCCAACGTGTAAGTCAGGCGAAACGGCCGCAGCAGCGTTTCCATTTTTGCCCCGATCCGCAGGGGCAGAGGTCGTTGCGCGTGAGCGCGCGTGGCGGAATTCGTGCGAGCTCGACGGCGGGTGGGAAGCGTTGGGTGCGGTTGGTCCGGCCCACTTCCTCGGCGACGAGGACGCGGTGGGCTAGCGCTTCGATGCGTTCAGGTGTGAACCACGCGCGGGCTTCGTCCTCGAGGCGACGGGCGAGGGCGTAGTAGCGGGTGGGGTGCTCGGTGCGATCGTAGTGGGGGATGGGGCGAAAGCCGCTCGGGACATCGACGAGCGCGTTGCCGCCGGGGAACCCGTAGGTGCCGACGTCGCGGGCCGTGCGCAGCGTGAAGTCGATGCCGTAGAGCCGCTTGGCGAGTGGGGCGATGCCGACCCACGCGCGCGCCTCCCCATCGTTGAATTGCTTGAGGTACGCCGCTTCCTCGACGGGGGGGAGGCCCACCGGCACGCCGTAGGGGAGGCCGAACGGGATGCCGTGGTTCGCCTTCGTGACGTCACCGCACAGCGCGTGGATGAGCTCGTGCACCGCGAAGCCGAGCAGGCGGCGATAGACGCAGGCTTCGTCGCGCACGGCCACGCCGCGGTAGCTGGCGTCGTTGCGCTTCTGCGCGTCGCGAAACAGCTTCGGTGCCGCGAGATCCCAGATAGGCGTGTAGCCCCAGCCCCGCATCGTGTCGTCGAAGCGGTAGAGCGCCTCCACCGTGGCGGTGCGCTCTTCCAACGTGAGCGTGTTCCAGCACTCGCAGTTGCAGGGAAACGGGGAGCGAAGGGCGTCGACTACCGTCGCAGGTGCTGCCTGCTTCTTCGCCGCGCCCGCCACGTCAGTCCCTCGGCACCACGGCGATGGATCCTGGCTCGGTCGGGCACGCGCGCACGCAGAGGCCGCAGCCGATGCACTTGTAGTCGTCGACGAGCGGATGGCCTTCGGAATCGGGAAACAGCGCGCCCGGCACCGGGCAGATCTTCACACAAGCGTCGCAGCTCTGACCGAGGTACGTCACGCAGCGCGTGGTCTCGACGGCAGCGGTGCCCATCTTGATCTCGGCGAGGTTGTAGACCGGCTGCAGCGCGCCCGATGGGCACACCTGCGTGCACTGATAGCCTTCGCACACCACGCAGGGGCTCTTGCGCGGATTGATTGCCGGCGTGCCCTGCGCGTCGCCCCAGCTTCCGTCGAGCATGAAGATGGCGTCGGCGGGACAGACCTCCTCGCACTTGTTACAACGGGTGCACGCCTCGCGCAGGATGTACTCCTGCATGTTTCCCGGCGGTCGCAACGGCAGGAGGCGACCCAAGGCCGGGCCCGGCGTGCGGTTGAGCGGCCACGCAGCACCGGAGGGCGCGACCGGTGGCGCAGGCGCTGGTCGCGACGGGGCCTCTTTTTTGGGCCGCCGCCAGAAGGTGAGCAGCGCTCGGCGGCTCAGCTTCTTGTCTTCAGCCATGGCCGCCTACTATAGCGCGCGCCGTCGGTCCGCGAGGCAGCGAGGCCACACCTTTGCGCTGTGCGAAGATGCCACACCTTTGCGCACACAGCGGCACATTGTGCTCCCGTTGCTTACATAAGTAGCCGCAGCACAACGGTTTTTCCCTTCGCGATCGTAAATGCCCGATCTACGATTCGCGTCCCGATGAAGCTCCGAACGGTGTGCGCGCTTGCATTTTTGGGATCCGCTTTTTGGAGCGCCTGCGCGCACGACGACACCGACGTCACGACGCTCGGCCCGGTCGGCGAAGCGCTGTCGCAAGCCGCCGAGCACGCACACGTGCCGCGCGACCTCTTGATCGCGATCGCGATCGAGGAAGGTGGACTCCGGCTGGCGCCGCACCGCGTGTTTGCGAGCGATGACCACGTACCCGTGGCAGGTCACTTGGAGCTTCGCCACGGCGCTTTCGATTCACTCCATCGTGCAAGTGAGCTGAGTGGGGTCGCGGAGCTCACCTTGATCGAAGACACCGCTCTCGCGACGCGCGTCGGCGCCGAGGTCCTCGCCGAGCTCGGCACGAACGAGAACGTCGGCTCCGCTGAGGACCTCTCCTCGTGGGCGCCTGCGCTGCGCAAGCTGTCCGGCTTCACCGATGGCCTCGCGCAGGAGGCCTACGCCAATCGCGTGTTGTCGCTACTCGCGCGGGGCGGTCGCTTCCCTGCGTACGCCGGCGAAGTGGTGTTCCTCCCGGCGCACCCCGAGGTGCAAACGAGCAGCGTCTCGCGCCAAGCGCTATCCCCCACGCCCGACTTTCCGGGTGCCATGTGGACGACGACCTCGTGCACCAACAAGTGCAACGTCGGTCGCACCGCGGGCCTCGCGGTCGACACGATCGTCATCCACGACACCGAGGGTGGTTGGAACGCCAGCGTCGCGACGTTGCAGAACGATCCGGGCAAGTCGGCGCACTACCTCATCGACGTCGACGGCAGCCGGGTCACCCAGTTCCGGCCGGAGACCGACATCACGTGGCACTCGGGCAACCAGAACTACAACGGTCGCTCCATCGCGATCGAGCACGTCGGCTACATCGACGACCCGAACGGCTTCGCCGACGGCCTCTACGAAACCTCGGCCAAGCTCGTCGAGAACATCCGCACGCGGTACACTATCCCACTCGATCGCGCGCACATCATCGGCCACTACCAGGTGCCGGATGGCTCGCAGATCGCGATGGCCTCACCCGCGTGCGCCGAGCCGCTCATGTCCTGCATCAACAACAACAAGTACGGCGGCGCGTCGCACCACACGGATCCCGGTCCGCAGTGGCAATGGTGCCAGTACATGCAGCGCCTCGGCGGCAGCTGTACCTGCAACGACACCAACGCCCACCTCACCTGCACCACCGACAAGACGCAGGCAGTGCGCTGCGAGAACGGTCAGGTGCAGATACACAGCTGCGCGAACGGATGCGCCGTGCAAGGCACCGGGGTCGACGACGTCTGCGTGGAGACGATCACGCCCGTCCAGTCACGGGTCCCGACGACGTTCGTCCGTCAGCGCGCGGTGCGTCCGCCCACGGACCTCATGACCGGCAAGGGCGATACGCCCGCCGTCGTGACGTCGCAAGAGGGCGGCTGCGACATGTCGCGTGGCGGCGGCCGCCCGAGCACGGCCCTCGCGTTCGTGTTGCTGGTACTGCTGCTGAGCGCCTTCGCGCTTCGCCGACGCTTCGCCTAAGCGGCGGCGCGCTTGGCGAGGACGGCGCGGATCTTCTTCTCCAGCTGCGAGAAGTCGAACGGCTTGTCCACGTAGTCGTCCGCGCCGTAGAGCGGGGAGGTCATCTCGTTCACGCGCTCGCCGATCGCGGAGAGCATGACGATGCCCATCTTTTGCAGCGACTCGTCTTCGCGCAGCGCCTTTGCCACTTCCCAGCCATTCTTCGCCGGCATCATGACATCGAGCAGCACGAGATCGGGGCGTTCGCGGCGGGCCTTCTCGAGCGCAATGTTGCCGTCCTGCGCCTCGATGACCTCGTAGCCCTGCTTGCTCAGCCGGATCCCGAGGAGCGTGAGGATCTCCGGATCGTCGTCGGCGATGAGGATGACCGGCTTCTTGGGGGTCGACATGGTGCGACGGTAGCGGTTGCGCGTCCGAATGACAATGCGTCTGCTTCGGGTCTAGGCTGTGCGCACGATGGAGGGCGACGCGCTGCTGCACGAGCTCCTCACGAGCGCCACTCGCGCGCTCGGGCGCCGCGTGCCCACGCGTGGCCCGGAGACGCACAAGGGTCGGGTGGGGGACGGCGTGGAGCGTTTGCTGCTCGGGCGTCGCATCGGTAAAAGTAGCAGCCCGGATCATCCGGCCGCCGAGGTGAAGAGCGTGCCCGTCGTCGGAGAACGGGTGATCGAACGCGTGAAGCTCGGGGTGATCTCGGAGCGCTCGAACCCGCTCGCCAAGTGCGAGCGCATCCTGTTCGTGTTCGTCGAGCGGCGCGGCCGCGATCACTTCATCGTGGGTCACAGGGCGGTCACCTTCGAGGGATCCCGCTGGTTGGCGCTGTGGCGCTCGGGCCACCTGGTCGAGACCGCCGCGGGCATCTCGGGCGAGGAAACGCGTGGTCTTTACCTCACGCCGAAGTTTTTCTACGACACCGCGTTGTGGCCGACGTAAAGTCACGCCCCCTTCATTGTTCGTTCCCTCATCTGTAGGAGGCTCCATGCAGTCGATGACTCGCACCGCGCTCGCTACCTCGATACTTCTCTCCTCGCTCTTCGCTTCACTCATCATCGCTTCGCTCTTCGGAGCCGGCTGCGCCACCACGAGCAAGACCGCGAAGAAGAGCCTCTATGATCGCCTCGGCGGCAAGCCCGCCATCACGGCCGTCGTCGAAGACTTCGTGGGCAAGGTCGGAGCCGACGTCCGCATCAATGCGCGCTTCGCGAACGCCGATATGCCCCACCTCAAGGCGATGCTCGTCGATCAAATCTGCGAAGCCTCGGGCGGCCCGTGCAAGTACACCGGCAAGGACATGAAGACCTCGCATACCGGCATGAACATCACGAACGCAGAGTTCAATGCGCTCGTCGAGGATCTCGGCAAGACGCTGAACCAGTTCAACGTTCCGGCCGATGCGCAGAAGGACCTTGTCGGCGCACTCGCACCGATGCAGCCCGACATCGTTGGACGCTAGCGTCATCCGGAGCCCTCCCCCGGCATTGCCCGGCATTGCCGGGGGAGATTAATCGTCGACCGGGTGTTTCACCGGGTCGAGGCCGTGAGTCTGGACTTCCCGTACCTTGCGCACGACGCGGTCGATCTCGTGCGGATCGATGCCGTCGGTACCAAGACGTAGGCGTAGACGCTGAAAGTCCGTGCTGCGGATGCGCTGCCATAGTGCATCCGACATCTCCTTGGGTGCGCCCTTGCCTTTGATCAGGCGCATTGCGGTGAAGTTGCGCCCGAAGGAAGAGGTGCCCAACGAACGCTCGCCGTCGATGGCGTTGTAGACGAGATTGCTTGCGGCCGAACGGGAGACGAGGATGTTGTACGGCATGTCATCGTGCATGGAGGTGACGTGGTGATGAATTGCCAGCGCATGCAGAGTGTCCCAATCGACCCTAAGCGCTTCGACGAGAGCGAGGTCACCATCCACAGTTCCCGTCGAGCGATTGGCGTTGGGCACGACGCGCTGCAGTGTGCCCAGGTGTGTGCCAAATTGGCCGCTCCATTCGGCGGGCAGAATGAAGGGCACCGTTCGCAAGCCTACTTCGTGCGAGATGTGGAAGTAGGCCATCTCGATACGGTTGCGTGAACCGGCACGGTCACGTGAACCGGTGTTGTCGGCGCGGAAAAGCCACTCACCCGCGCCGCGCTTGAGCGTCAGCTGCGCGTAGTGGGGACGGTGCGGGTTTGGTTGCGTGGCGACGATCGCGCGCTCGATCTTGCCGCGCTTGCCATGTATCACGACGCTCTCGGCCTGCGCCCAAATTGGGAGCAAGAGCAGAAGCAGCACCGCGCGACACCGACCCACACGCTAAATCGTAGCAACTCGTGTGCCTCTTCTAAGTCATTAGAATAAATAGTGGACGCCTCCTCTTGGGCTCGCGGGACCCACCTGGCTGAGGGCCGAAATCCCCACCAATGACAGTAGCCGCGCGACGACTGAAGATTGCACGGCGGGCACCTGCGAGCACTTCCGTTGCACGGCTGCCAGCGACCTCGCCGCTTCGGTCACCGATGGACCCCAGTCCGTCGATCTAGCCACGCAAGACTAAATACCTTCCGGCACCACGGCGCGCGTCTGCGTGAGCAGGGGTGCGCCGGTGAGCGCCGAGATGAAGCTCGGCACGTCGGGGAAGCGCTGCCCGGGGTCCTTGGTGAGCGCCCGATCGAGCGCCGAAGAAACGGCCTCGGTCACGTTGGGAGTGCCCTTCAGCGACGGTGATGGGGTCACCAGCACGTTCACCAAGAGCTCGGTCAGCGACTCGCCCTGGAACGCGGGCGCGCCCGCCAGCATCTCGTGCACGATGGCGGCGAGCGACCAGATGTCGCTGCGCGCATCGACTTCACTGTTCTTGCCGTTCGCTTGCTCGGGCGACATGTACTGCGGCGTGCCGAGGATGGTGGAGTCCTGCGTCTGCACGCCCACGTTGCCGCGCATCTTGGAGATGCCGAAGTCGAGCACCTTCACCTGGATGCGCGCACCCTCCCCGTCGGTGGGAACGAGAAACACGTTGTCGGGCTTGAGGTCGCGGTGCACGATCCCCGCGCGATGCGCGGCATGCAGCGCGGAGCCGATCTGTCGGGCGATCGCGAGGGCTTCGTCGAGCGGCATCGGACCGCGGCTCATGCGCGCGGCGAGGCTCTCCCCCTCGAGGAACTCGAGCACGATGTAGGGTGAGCCGGACGGCAGGGTGTTGAAGTCCATCACGCCGATGATGTTGGGGTGACCGAGCTTGGAGGTGATCTCGGCCTCGCGCTTGAACCGAGCGAGCAGCTCGAGCTGCGACGTGTCCGTCTTCAGGAACTTGATGGCCACGCGCTTGTCGGGGAGGCGAAGGTGCGTGGCTTGCCACACTGAGCCCATCCCGCCTTCTCCGAGCAGCGCGGTGATCTGATACGTGTTCTCGATCACCGCGCCGATGTCGACTTGGTCTGCGGAGGTCGCGCTGTTGGGCATGGCAGATCGAATCGAGGTCGGCGTGACGGGACCGGCGGGAATGTCCACGGCTGCGGTCACCGTGACCGTCGCTGGCGTGTCGCCGCGCACACCGAGCAGGCCGAGCACCACGGCCAATGCGAGCAGGCCGAGGCCGATGGGCAGGAAGGGGATGCTCGCGGCGGCGACCGGCAAGGCCGTCGACACCTTCATCTGCCTGCCGATCTCGCTCGTGACCGGCACGGGTGTGAGCCTCGCAGTGTCGGCGATCGGCTGTGTCCCGAGCACGAGCTTCTGCCCCTCGACATCGAGCTGAACGGACACGCCGCGCGCATCGAGCTTGTCTACCAACGGCTTCCAGTCGACGGGGTGAGAGATAGCGAGCGTGGCACGGAGATCTTCGCGCGGATATTTCGGGCTGACCGGAAGCGCCTCGATCAACCACAGCACACCCTCGGCAAGCTGCAGCCGAGAGCCCGGCGTCTCGTAGTTGCGCGCGGGCGTGGAGCCGGCGGGCAACACCAGTAGCACCGACGGTGAATTGCCGACGACCTGGCCGATGGTGATGACCTCGCCGTTCTTCGGCTTGAACGCGATCTCGGCCGAGGTCTGCTGGCGTACGGTGTTGGCGTCCGTGGACACGCTGGCCTGCAGCGTCTCGAGGTTGGCGAGGGTATCGAGGCGTGCGTGCATCGCGCTGCCGATGTCGCGCAGGTGGCCGTCGAGATCCGCCGCGATCCCGGCTGCATCCACCGACGAGGCTTGCGGCATGAGCTTCGGCCCTGCGATGACGAGGCCGAGCCCGATCGCCGCCGACAGCCCGGCGAGCCCTGCGAGCCCCTTATTTGCCACGAGGCGTTCCGAACTTGTCCACCGACGGTGCACCACCCTCGGTGCTGACGGGGATCGTCACGTTGGTGGTGGCGTCCGCGTTGATGGTGACTTCCTGCGTGGTGGCTGCCTGGCTCTTCTCGCTGTACGCACGCACCTTGTAGCGACCGGGCGGGAGGCTCTTGAACTTGAAGCCACCGTGCTCATCGGTGACGGCGTAGTGCGGGGCGTTCACCACCACGATGTAGCCGGCCATGTTCGCGTGCAGGTTGCACCCGAGCCGCACGATGCCTTCCTTGTCGAAGGCGAGCTCACGCGCTTGTCCACCCTTGTAGATGCCGAGGTCGAACTGACGCGCGTCGGAGCGTGAGAAGACGTTGTGATAAACGTTGTCGAAGTTGGGGAAGCTCACCGTGGAGCCCTGCCGCACCACGAGCAGCTTCGGCGCGAAGTCTCGGTTGCGCTGCTCCATCACGCGGGCCTTCGGTGCCCGCGGCTTCCACTTCGTGCCGACCGGCTCCAGCGCCACGACGCCTCGACCGACCAGCTCCTTGTCTCCGAGCTTCAACACGCCAGCGAAGGTGCCGCGCTTCGGCGCAGGAGGCGGCGGATCTTCTTCCTCGGAGCCACCGACGACGGCGGGCTGCGACGGCGTGTCCTTCGGCATGACCTTGAGCGGGGTGGCGATGCGCGGCGGCGCGCCTTCTCGGAACAACGGCGACAGCTCGGCGACCGCGTCCGGCCCGAGGATGATCTCGGCGGAGCTGAACAGCTGCTCGGCGAAGTTGCGATTGCCCTTCTGCCGCGCCTGGCTCGCCTTGGTGAGGAGGCTCGCGGCCTCGGTGATAGCTTGTGCACGATCAGCGACCGGATCGCTGGCCACCACCGGCGCGGGGGTCGGCGTGGGCGTGGACTGTGCGCCGGCCGAGAGTGGACACGCGGACGCAAGAGCAACGAGTACCAACGACTGAAGACGCATTGGCGAAGACGGTAGCCCGCGCCGCAAGGCGACGCAATCGGCGGGCGAGAGAGAACTGGTTTCTATCGAAAGCCAAAAACACCCTGCTACGCGCTGGTCTCAACCACCAGCGAATACGTCGTGCCGCCCTCTGTGCAAGAGGTCTCGCGTGCTCACCGACGGGCTGGAGTCGCTTGTCTCCACCTCTTTACTCTTGCGTGTCGATCACCTGGAGCGCGCGGTCGATCGCGATCCGCGCCTGCGCATCGGCCTGTGGTCGTGCGGTGATGAGCGCATCCGAGAGCTCCGCGCGCAGCGTCGCACCTTCTTGGGCGCGCGATGCTCCGAAGGCCTCCCAGGCCCAGCTCGAGCCGGCGAAGGCTGCGGCGTCGGCCAACTTGGCGAGCGCGGTGCCGCCGGTGCGGATCCGCGTGGACAAGTACTGCAACGACGTTGCAACGCGCGCATGACCGAGACCCGCGAGCGCGGCGGCCTCATGCGCAGCGTTTCCATGATCGGCGATCGCGATGAGAGCCGCCACGTCCGTTGCCGAGGCACGACGACCGATAACGGTGGCCGCAGCGTCGAGGACGATGACCGCATGCTCGTCCGAGGCGAGCACGTTCTTCGATAGCTCGATTGCAGAATCGTCGGGCTGCTTGCCGAGTGCGTGCAGCGCGCCGCCGACGAGGGCCACGCGGGCGCGCTCGGAAGCGCGGTCCATGCGGGACTCGCCCGCGAGCCGCGCGACGAGATCGAGCAGGGTCGGGCGACCCGCTTCTTCGAGCTGCACGAGCTCGCGAGCGATCTGCGCGGTGCGACCTGGTGGAGGCGGCGTGGCAAGCGTGGTGCGCTCGAGCTCGCCAATGCGGGTGCGCGCCGCGGCCCGCGTGGCGGGCGTGCCCGGAAGTCGATGCGCCGGTAGAGGCAGCGCGGGAAGCGCGGGCGTGGCGAGCCCGAGCAGCGACGAGAAGACGAACAGTCTGGTCACCATTTTGTGCATTGGCTTCATCGGCCGGTCTCCCACCAACGCAGTGGCATGTCGCGTTCGACGTTGGTGCCGCAGTGAACTTCACCCGCTTGGATATGGTAGGCGTACCAATCGTCGGCGTAGAACGTCGTGAGGCCGAGCAACGTGAGGCGCTTGTCTAGGTCCGCCTTGAAGAGATCGGCGCCATTCACCTGCGGCCCGAATGGATCGGCCATCACGACCTTCCCGTCGAGGTGCAGGAGGTTCACGGTGCCCGGCACGTACGCGAGCGACGCGCCGTACATCTTCTCGAACAGGCCCGGCATCGGGATGATCTCGTTGTCGGAGAGCCCGATCTCCTTCTTCAAGATCGCGACGGCGGCAGCGATGCGAACCGCCGAGAGCTGGCTCTGCGCCATGAGGTCCGCGTCGCCGAGGACCTGGGCCACCGCACGCGCGGAGCTCACCTGCTTGTTGGAGCTCCAGTCGTACTCGCGCTTGGCCACGAACATCTGGTCGTCGCCGCCACCCCTGGTGGCGAGCTGATTGAGCAGGCTGCGCCCGCCGCGCGGATCGGCCACCAGCAGGGTGAAGCCGCGCGGCGTGTTGGTCTTCACGAACGAGAGGAACTCGTCGACGTGCCCGACCATGAGCCATGACGTGTCCACGTTGATCTCGGGCTGCACACGTTGCGCACGCACGAAGTCGGCATACACGGGGTCCGGACTGGTCGTGGGATGGCCCGTCGAGCCCCACAGATTGCGGCCGAGCGGGTAGTGCGCGTCGCCGTTGTCGTACGGCGGCACCATGTCCCAGTTGCCGAACGAGTTCATGCTGTACGAAGCATCGCTGGCGGCGCCGTCGGGATCGTGGAGCTCGAGACTCGCGTAGTCGGGTCCACGGAAGTGGAGCTCTGCGAGCTCTCCTGCGCTGCGGTCCGGTTGCGCCGAGCGAATGGCCACGCGGATCTGCTGCACCTTGTGGTTGGGCAGCGGACGCGTCATCACGGCGAAGTCGATGAAGTCCTGCATCCACACCTCGCTGTCGAGGCCGAGCGTGTCGAGGTCGATGCCCTCGACGGCGATCTTGCCCACCGCCGCGGCCGGCGCGATGCCGTCGGCCAGCGACTTCGTGTAGCTGCCCATTTCGGTGAAGTAGATCTTTTGCGTCGGTGCCGTGTTGTACTGGAACAGCACGGGCGCGATGCGGAGCGTGGTCTCGCTCGCCGCGAGCGCCACCTTTGCAGGGTCACCCAGAAAGCCGAGCGCCTTCTGCGTCGCCGCATCGAGCGTAGCGTGCAGGGTGATCTTGCCGTCGAAGGCGCCGACCGCGGTGGAACGCACCACGGTTTTGCCCTCCACGCGCAGCGTCACGCCCGCACGCAGATCGGCGGCGACGAACGTATGTGGCAACGCGATCGCGGTGTAGCTGGCGGCCTGCGCAGGATCGGCGCCGGCGGTCAGTGCGAAGACACGAACCGCATCGCTGCCGGGCGCATCGGCGCTGAGCACGACCGTCGCGGTTGCAGGCGCTTCGGGCCACGCGGACACGACGACGGGTGAGAGGTCGTCGAGATCTTTGGCGCCGTTGATCTTGTCGTCGTCGGCATCGGCGGCACCATCCATGTCGTCGTCGTCGAGGTTGGCGAGCAGCACGGCGCCATGGGTGTGATCCCACCCCGTTGCCAGCTCGCTCGGGTCGGTGGCCTCGATGAGCCCAGAGCGATTCACATCGCTCACCAGCTTGATCGCGGCCGTGGGCGCCTCGCTGTGGCAGCCCGAGGACAAGACCGTCGCGATGAAGCCGGCAGAGATCAATGCGCGCGTGAACACGGAAGAGCACATTAGCACTGAACATGCCAGTGACCTGGGTCGGCAAAGTTAAGCACTTGCTGCGATGCAATTTGCTGTGGCCGGTGCGAGATGCGACGGCGAGTGGGCAGGTCAGACCGAACCGTCTGCCACGATCTGCGTCGGATAGTCGCGACGTCGATCTCGTCGGTGGAGCCGAGATATTTGTCGACGGCGCCCGCGATCGAGTACACGTGCCGTCCGACGACGGGGAGCTGGTGGACGTGGCCGCGCGCGATACACGGTGTCCTCCGGGACGAGCGCATCGGAGAGGTCGCCGGCCACGTAACAGATAGCCGCCGTACGTAGACCGCTGTCGAGGCGACCGCATGCGCGTGCGCGACACGAACGCGCCTTCCGTAAATTGGCTGACGACTGGCAGCTCAGGGCAAGAAGCGGCTCACCGAGTCGATGACGACGACGCGATCATTGTTGGTATCGGCTACGTAGACGCGGGACACGAAGTGCGCTCCACGCACGGCGACGATCGCGCGCGGACCCGAGAGCGCCAGGCCCGCCGTGCCATTCAGCACGCGGGCCGGGGACTGCAGGCTCGCGAGTGGCAACGCGTACGTGAGCACGCGCCCCAGATCGCGGTCGGCGACGTAGAGGAAATCACCGTCGGTGGCGAGCCCGAACGGGCCGGCGAGGTGCGTGCTGTCACCGGAGTCGCTGGTGGTGCTGCGGCTCACGAGGTCGGCTTGGCCGAGCACGCCATCGGCGGAAGGCCCCATCGTCGTGATCGGTGTGCTGAACAGGAGGACGCGGTTGTTACCGGAATCGGCGATGGTGAGCACGCCGGCGGTCGAGCTGATCGCGGTCGGCGAGAAGAGCGAGCCTGCCGTGGGCGAGGCGAGCCCGCGGTTGGCCACGATGGCGGTCATGCTCGCTTGCCCCAGCACGGCGTCGGCGGCTTGGCCATTTGCCGTGGGGAAGCCGTTCCACACCAGCACGCGGTGGTTGCCGGAATCGGCGACGAAGAAACGCGTACCGTCGAAGTAGACGCCGATGGGTTGCTTGAGCGTGGTGGCGCTGGGCCCGCCCGGGTTCGCACCGACGCTGGTGAAGCCGGGCTGACCGAGCACCAGGACGGCGTCGCCGCCACTGGAGGTGGGATCGAAGACGAGCACGCGATCGTTGTCGGTGTCCGCGACGACGAGGTGCGTGGCATCGACGAACAGTCCCCGCGGCGAGCTCAGCGAACGGGCCGAGGCTGCGCCACCGGCGTTCGGCAGGGCGAGGTTCGTGTCGGGTTGGCCGAAGGTGCGCGTGGGCACGGTGCCCGGACCCGTCGGTGATGGATAAGCGAGCACGCGGTGGTGCGACGTATCCGCGACGTAGAGGGTACCGCCGAAGCTGGCGAGGCCACTCGGGCGTGACGTGACGCCGCGGCTCGCCGTGCTCGCCTGGTCGAAGCCGTTCGCGAGCGCGGTTGGCTGACCGAGCACGATGGTTGCCGCCGTGCCGCTCACGGGAGGCGTGCCGAGATCGTGACCCACCACACGGTGGTTGAGCGCGTCGGCGATGAGCAAGCGAGCGCCATCGCTGCCGAGACCGAGGGGACCCGCGAGCGTGGCCGCGCCGATGCCACCCGCGTTCACCGTCGACGCGGTTGCCGTGCCCTGGCCCAGCTGGCCGAGGTGTGTGAGCGCCACCGCGTCGAACACGTGCACGCGGTGCGAGTTGGTCTCGGAGGCGTACAGACGACCGCCGGCGACCGCGACGCCGCGTGGCCGCAAGACCGAGGTGGAGGTGGTGGCCTGGCCCAGCGCGTACCCCGCCACGTTGCTGCTGAGCGGGTAGTAGCTCACATTCGAGATCGTGGTGCCATCGGGCTGGCCCACGAAGGCTGCAGGCGTCGGCGCGGTGGTGACGGTGTCCCAACGTACCAGCCGGTTGTTCTCCGTGTCCGCGACCCACAACGAGGTGCCCGCCAGTGTGACGCCGGTCGGGAGGTTGAAGCCATCGGCGCTGGCCGCATAGATGCCGGCGCCGCGGTTGGCTTGGTTGCTGGCGAAGTCGGGCTGACCGAGCACGGCGTCGGCGGGCTGACCTTGCGTGGTGGGGAACGAGCTCCACACCAGCACGCGGTGGTTGAGACGGTCGGCCACGAACAAGTGCGTACCGTCGCTGGCGACGCCCGTGGGATAGAAGAAGCCGTCGGCCGCGGTGTCCGAGAAACCATCGACCGGACTCACGTCGAGGCGTCCGCGGTTGGGCCGCCGACCCGTGAAGTCGGCCTGGCCCAGCACGAGATCGGCCGCGACTCCATCGGTGGTGGGCACAGTGTTCCAGATCAGCACGCGATGGTTCTCGCTGTCGGCGACGATGAGGTGCGTGCCGTCGAGCGCGACGCCCGCGGGACCGGAGAGTCGCGCGGCGCTCGGGGTGTGTTGATCGAGGTTCGGCACGTAGCTCCCGCCATCGGGTTGACCCACGATCAGGTGCGCCGCGGCATTGGGGGTGACGAGCGCGCTGCCGGCGAACAGCAACACGCGGTTGTTGCCGCGATCGGCGACGGCGACGGTGTTGCCGGCCAGCGCCACGTCCGCGGGCGAGGCCATCGTGCGCGTGGAGATACCTCGGTAGTCGACGCCTTGATCTCGCGTGGTGAAGCCTGCCTGTCCAAACACGCGTGACGCCGGCTCGTAGTGATAGTGCGGCGCGGCGTCGTACACCATGAGGCGGTTCTTGTCGGGGACGAGCAACATGCCGCCACCGCCACCCATGCCGACCGGTCCGCCGGTGACGCTCGGATCGAAGCTCGCGCCATTGGTGGGTCCGTACACGGTGCGTGCGGGGTCGGGCTGGCCGAGCACGACGTCCATCGGGATCGGTGCTGTCGGGAGCGTGCGATAGAAGGCCACGCGATCACCCCACGAGTCGGTGATGGCGAGACCGCCACCGACGGCGACGATGTCACCCGGCGCCTGGTTGCTCTTGGCGGAAACGTCCTGCACGGGCGACGACGGTGGCAAGAAGTCGGTGGCGACGTTGTTGGTCAGCGACGGCACGTGCGCGAACGTCGAGATCACGCCCGCGAGGAATGCCCCACTGCCAGAGAGCAGGGTACCGGTGGCTTGATAGATCGCGAAGGCGCCGCCTCCGATGGCGTTGGAGGTGAACGAGGGCTGACCGATCACGATGTCGGCCGGTTGATCGATGAGCGTGGGAAAAGCGGACCATACGAGGAAGCGGTGGTTCTGGCGATCGGCGACGAGGAGGCGCGTACCGTCGGAGTCGAGGCTCCACGTGGTGGCGAACGAGCTGGCGCTGACACCGCCGTTGTTCGGGCGGTCGGTGTTGAAGTCGGGTTGGCCGAGCACGAGATCGGCAGGCGTGTAGCTCGCGGTGGGGACGTGGTTCCACACGAGCACTCGGTTGCCGACGGCCGCGACGAGGCGTGTGCCGTCGGACCAGATGTGGTTGACGACGCTGCCACCGAAGCCGGCACCGGACACACCACCGAGGTCGGTATCGAGACTGGGCTGACCGAGCACGACGTCTGGCTTGGCAGAGGGATCCGTCGGCAGCCCCGTGTTGTAGACGAGGAGCCGACGACCATTGCCGACGTAGAAGCGCGTACCGTCGGAGAACGCGGACGTGATGGTGTGCGCGGAGACGTTGCGCAAGAACGCGGCGCGATCACCGCTGGCAGTGACGTCGACGCCGACGTAGGTGGTTACCGCAAAGGGTGCGACCCGCGCGGCCACGCCGAACACGCCCGAGGTGGCGACGAGGCCGGACACCGCGTCGCTGCTCGCGTTAGAGGTGGTGACGATGCGCGCGGGCGAGGAAGGCGCGTACGCGAACAAGGTGTCGCCGGGATCGGGTGTCGCGTCGATGCGAACGGAGAGCACGAGCTCGACGGGGGCAGGCAGATCGGTGGGCAACGTGATGGCGCACAGCACGGGGCCCAGCGCATCGCCGGCGCGCTCGCTCGGGATGGCCTGCTCGGCGATGGTGACCGCACCCACGCTGCCGAGGGCGCCGACCAAGGTGCAGTGCCCGACGACGCAGCCGGTCGACAGCTCGACGGCACTACAACTGCTCGAGGGTAACGAGGCATCGATCGGTTCGTTGGCGTCGACGTACGCATCACCGCCGATCGCGAGCGACTCGCGGTTGCAACCCGCTCCGACCAAGACACCTATCAGTGCGACGAACCGCATCGTGCGCATGGAACCCTCCCGCGCACGACTGTAAACCCAAGCGCCGGCGCTGCCCATGCGCCACTTCGCTGCGCCACCGGCAGGACGAGCCGGCTCAGCCGACGAGGTTGCCATCGAAGTTCAGCGGGAGCGCCGTTGGCTGTCGCCGATTTTCGGGGGCGACCTGGCTAAAAGCGGCCGACCGCGAAGGGCTAGAACACCGAACAGTTTGAATCCATCGTAGTCACGCCGCCTTCGCGACAGCGGCGATGGCATCAGTTGTCGTCGTAGCCGAGCGACCGCCCGGTGCGTGGTCGGCTGCGCTCAGGGGCAGGCGGCGAGCGGTGTGCCGGACGTTGCCTTCCGGACATCGATCCCTGAGACCTGGAACGCGACCAGATCGGAGCCGCGGGTCGCCGCAGTGGACGTGTCCAGGCGATCCTGTGTTTCGATCCCCGAGTACATGGAGCTGAACCGCCAGTTGTGCAGGTCGTGCGCCTCGACGGGAAACGTGAAAGTTCCGCCGCCGCTCATCGGGTAGCTCCGCCCCACCGCGTCGCAGAGGTATGCGTTGAGGTCAAAGTCGAGCGGGGTGAGCGCCCCATTGGGCTTGTCGCCGTAGATGGATGGGTCGCCTGCGAGCCGGCCGCCGTAGAGCGCCGCGTTTCCGCCGTAGCTCAGGTAGGTTCCGGTCTGGTTACGCGAATCTGCGTGGGCGATCTGCAAAAACAGCACGGTGCGGGGCGCCGCGTTCGGCGGGACGTATTGAAAGATCAGCCCGGTGAAGGCCTGCCACAGCACCGAGCCATCGGTGTCCGCGTTGGGTGCAGTGAAGGTGACACTCGAGTGGGCGATCTTGGCGGACATCACGAGGTGGGTGGGTAGCTCCATCGAGGTATAGACCTCGGCGATCGCATTGATCGAAAGAAAGACATTCGAGCCACCGGCTGCGTCGAGCCAACCATGCTCCCCGTAGAGCTCGAAGATCCGCGGCCCAGCGACGGGCTCCCAGATCCACACATGGGACTGGTTGTCGGTGCTCGGAAATGCCCAGCGGGAGACACCGAGCATCGGATCGGTCGCGGAGGCCGCATTCTCGAAGAGCACGTCGGGCTTCATGAGCTCTGTCTTCTTCCACTGCGCCACGTACCAGGAAGAAGGCTGGAACCCTGCGATCGCAGGGCTGCCCGGAAACAGCGCCGGCGCGTTGTTCGCGACCTGTCCATCTGCGAAGCGCAGCCTGGGGTTGCCGAGCGGTTCCAATAAGAGCGAGCTCTCGGTCGCAAGCGCAGCGTCCGTCCCGAGGTCGCCGACCGCGGTGGCGAAGTCGTTCGTGCCCTGGTCGCCTGTGCTCTGGTCGTTCACGCCAAGGTCAGCGGGCTTGAGCGACAGATCGCCATCGTTCGCCTGGGTACCGCCGCAGGCGGCGACGCACAGGACCAAGATCAGCGGTCCAACTGCATGCCTGCGGGATTCACGCAGGAGGGTGTGAGCGCTGCGAAGGAGGGTGTCCAAGAGGGGGTTGCCTTTCGTGTTTCGGGTCGGTGGAGTTCTTGCGAGAGAGGCTGTGCTCAGAGCGCAGCGAGTCGCTCGAGCGCTGGGTGCAAGGTTTCGTCCTGCTTGGCGTAACAGAAACGCGCGATCCGTTGCTCGCGTCCGTCCTGGTAGAACGGCGAAAGAGGAATCGCCGCGACGCCGATCTCCGTCGTGAGCCAGCGATAGACCTCGGTCTCCGGTAGCTCGCTCACCTCGGAGTAGTCTACACATTGAAAGTAACTGCCGCGCGATGGGAGGGGTCGTAGGCGCGTCGCCGCGAGCCCTTCGCGGAACAGGTCGCGCTTGCGCTGATAAAAGGCCGGCAGCGCGAGGTGATGGCTGGGCTCGGCCACAAAGGTGGCGAGCCCGTGTTGCATCGGGGCATTCACACAAAACACGTTGAACTGGTGCGCCTTGCGGAATTCGAGCATGAGCGCTTCGGGGGCCGCGACATAGCCGACCTTCCACCGGTCACATGATAGGTCGTGCCGAAGCTCGAGACGACGTAGCTGCGTTCCGCGAGCTCGGGGAAGCGAACCACGCTCTGGTGCACCTCGCCGTCGAACACCATGTGCTCGTAGACCTCATCGGAAACGACGAGGATGTTGGTGCCGCGCAGCACCTCAGGGTTGCGCTCGGGTTGTGCGGGGAGTTGATGATGATGGCGCGCGTGCGGGCGGAGCAGGCTGCACGAATGCGCGCGAAGTCGGGCTCGAAGCGACCTTGTGTCAACGGCACGTGCACCGCGTGGCCGCCGGCGAGCAGGATGCTCGGCTCATAGCTGTCGTAACAGGGGTCGAGCACGATCACTTCGTCGCCGGGGTGAACGATCGCAAGGATGACGGTGATGATGGCCTGGGTCGCACCGGCGGTGACGGTGATCTCGGTGGTGGCGTCGTACGAATGGCCGTAGAGCGAGGCGCTGCGGGATATCGGACCGCTGAACGAGCTGGCGAAGAAAGAATCGGATCATCTGTGTGCCATGGAAGGCACGTCGAAGCACTCGGTGAAAGTCCGACCCGAGGAGTTGTCGGTACGCCTCGGCAGTTACCTGTGATTGCGTATTCCGGCCATCGCGATCACCTAGATCGGTCCATCGCGATCACTCGATCGCAGGTTGGCGAGCGGCCGGATCTGCCGCGGTGACATGCTTGATTCGTGGCACGCGTCATCGTGGGTGTGGACGTGAGCAACCGAGGTAGCGACGCGGGCCAAAGCACGCCGATGCTCGAGCAGGTCGAGAAACGTACCGGAGTGCGCCCGTCCGAGCTGCTGGTCGACGGCGGCTACGCACAGCATGAAGCGATCAAGCAAGCGACCGACAAGAACGTGACCTTGTTCGCGCCGGTTCCCAAGCCCCGCAAGGACGACATTCGCGATCCGCACGCGCCGCGCGACGACGACAGCGAGGCGCTGGCCGTCCCGACCAGTGTTCGCATCCTCGGCCCGACGACTGCGTTCTCCGCTGCACTCGCGAGTGAGGTGCCGAAGAACGCCCCGTATGCCCCGGGGAGCGCGTCCGAGGTCGGCGCCAGATCAAACGGGGGCGTGCTCAGCAGCTTGGACGCGTCCCCGAAGTACACGTGTACCCGGCCCGACGTGCCGTACGCCCTGTAGGCGCCAATGATCACGTCCGCAAACCCGTCCCCATTGATGTCACCGGCGCTCGCGACCGGTCGCCCAAAGAACGCCTGTGACCCATCGGCCGCAGGCGAATCCAGATCGAGTGCTGGGGTGCTCGTGAGCCCGCTCGTGCTCCCGAGATAAACATACACGTGCCCGGCCTCACCGAACTTACCCTCGGCCGCGACGATTACATCCACGAACCCGTCGCCATTGATGTCGCCCGCGCTCGCGACCGAGGATCCGAAGAACGCCTCGATGCTTCCGCCCGCGGGGGATGCAAGATCGAGCGCGGGTGTGCTCGTCAGCCCGCTCCCGCCCCCGAGGTACACGTGTACGCGGCCTGCCTTGCCGTAGGCAGTTGGCGCCCCGACGATGACGTCCGCGAACCCATCGCCGTCGATGTCCCCCGCGCTCGCGATCGAGCATCCGAAACATGGGTGGGTGCCATCGGCCCCGGGTGGCGCGAGAATGAACGCTGGGGTGCTCGAGAGCGCGCTCCCGCTGCCCAAGTACACATACACGTGACCCGGATCACCCGCTCCGACGATGACGTCCGCGAACCCGTCGCCGTTGATGTCGCCCGCGCTGGCGACCGAGTGCCCGAAGACCGAATAGGCTCCTTCGTTGGCCTCGAGGTCGACAGTGGGTGTGCTCATGAGCCCGCTCGCGCTTCCGAGGTACACATGCACGCGGCCCGAGAAGTCGTTCACACCCTCGGCTCCGACAATGACGTCCGCGAATCCGTCGCCGTTGACGTCATGGCCCGCGCCCGCGCTCGCGACCGAAGTCCCGAACCGAGCAGTGTTTCCATCGGCCGCGGGAGGCGCGAGGTCGAGCGCGGGGGTGATCATAAGCCCGCTCGCACTCCCGAGGAACACGTGCACGATGGGTGACTAACGGAGACGGGGGCCATCGTTGAGTAAAAAAGTTGCAGGTTGGTGGAATAGGTGATCTAAGACAGGAGCTGCCGTCGCTGTTGCTGCGA
>JAYUBF010000096.1:0-20490 GCA_043741435.1 Myxococcales bacterium | reverse complement strand
GGGCGTCATCGGCTCTACGTTTGCGACGCCGCGAACACCGTCGGTGCCGAACAGGTGGCGTACGGAAGAAGCGTTGGTCTCGGACATGGCCGCCCGAGCTTACTCCCGGTGACGATGAGTAGAAAGCAGCACCGAATCGGGGCGCACCTCGGCGGCCACCCCGCTCGGGAGGCCGGCAACATCCACACGCTTCTTGAACAGCGCCGGCGGACGCGAGTCCTCGAGCCGCGCGTCTACATTGAGCTGAATGGAGGTCGGAGAGACGTGGCGCACCAGGTCCGAAGGACCGCGCAGGATGACCGTGGCGATCCGCGGATCGAGCACGCCCTCGACGTGGGTCAGCCCCACGACATGCAGTGCCACGTTTTCGAACGAGCGCTCGACGATGGCGGGCCGGACCTCGGCGGTGACGGTGACCGAGCTAGCGTCGAGATACTGGCAGCCGCGGGGCAAAGGCTCGAGTGCCACGGTGTCGCGCACCGCGCCGGTGGCATCCGCAATGCGGAACGGCCGCGTGGTGATGCGATCGAGGTGTTGGATGACGCGCTTGGGTCCTGCCACGCGTACGCGATCCGGCTCCACGTTGATGGAGGTCACCCGGAAGCCCTCCGCCGGCTGGCCCTCGATGATCGGCTGCACCGGCAGCTCGCGCTCGGCGCGCGGCTCGAAGTCGAGCTTGGTCTGCGTCGGTGACATCGACACCACGCGCAGGCCCGGCGGCAACGCCACCATGTCCTCGGTGAAGTGCATCACCGAGTCCTTGATGTGCGACAGGTCGATGTGGATCGGCTCGAGCTCACGCTCGTCGAGCCGCTGGATGCGCGTCCACGGACCGCGGATGCCGATCTTGATCTCGGACACCGGATCGGACACGAGCACACGATCGGTCGGCAGCGTGTACACGACGCGAACGAAGGCGCCCGTCGCTGCATCCTTGTCGCCACGCACGAGCACGAACAAGCCCACCGCGATCACCAGCGCGATGACCTTGAGTGGAAGGTCCTCGGTCAACGCACGCCAGATCGCCGCGCGAATCATTATACCGACTCCATGTTGAGTTGATCCGCTCTCGGCCAGGCAAAGCCTGGCCTTCGCTCACATCGCTTCGCTCTACCAGCTCGAGTCAACATGGATCGGGTTAGTCACCCCGTCCGGGGCGATTGACGTCGTCAGTGTCCGGCCCATGGATCTCGATATCGGGTGCGATGGAGCTGGTGGTGCTGCTGTTGCCAGCCTCGGCCGGTGCGCGCTCGCTGCCGAGGCCGAGCATCGTGGGCACACCAATCGCGGGGAAGCGCTGACTCGGACGTGTAGAACGCGGTGCAGACGTCGGGTTCACCACTTCGTACGCGCCCGACTTGCGCGTGCTCACGGGGCCGGTGGCGTTGCCACCAGAGCTCGTCGTGGCGCGACGGCGTGCGCGAGCGGTGCGCGTCTGCTTCTGGAACAGGCCGAGGAGCGCCTTGCGCAAGGTCGCGCCGTCGAGATCACGCGCTACGTTGCCGCCGAAGCACAGCGCGATGCTGCCGCGCTCCTCCGAGACCACGACGGACACGGCGTCCGTCTCCTCGGTCACACCGATGCCGGCGCGGTGCCGCGTGCCGAGCGCTTTGTCGAGCCGCGCGTTGGCCGAGAGCGGCAACACGGCGCCCGCCTGCGCGATGCGCAGCTCTTTGATGATGACCGCACCATCGTGGAGCTTGTTCTCGGGATCCGACAGGAAGATGGAAACCAGCAGCTCTTCGGTGACCTTGGCGCCCACTTCAACGCCCTGCTCCGTAAGATGATCCACGAGGTCGGCGTTGCGCTCGAGCACGATGAGTGCCCCGACGCGCAGGTGCGCCAAGCGCTCGGCCGCGCGAATGACCTCCTCGAAGACCTCGGTGCGCTCCGAGCTGCGCGTGTTCCACCACAAGCCTTGGCCCACCCGCATGAGCGCGCGACGGATGTCGTGCTGGAAGATCACGATGAAAAACACGATGGAGAAGCTCAGCACGTGATCGAGTAGCCACGACAACGTGGTGAGCTCGAACTGCTTCGCGACGAAGATGCCGCCACCGACGAGTGTGACGGCGAGCAACATCTGAGCGGCGCGCGTGCCGCGGAGGAGCTTCAGCACGCGATAGACGAAGTAATAAACGATCGCGACATCGACGAACGTCAGCGCCGCGTCGCGCAGCGAGATCGAGTGCAGCCAGAGCGGACCCATCAGTCTCCCCTTCGCATGCCGCTGGCTGTCGAGATTCCCCGCACGGTGGCCAGCGTAACAGAGCCCTCCTCCGCTGAGCCATGCGCGTTTCTGCCGGACCTTGACGGGCGCTTATTCGCGATGCCTCGTCGCCGCCCTCGAGACCTGGGCCCTTGGCTGCGACGAACTGTCGCTTTTGTCCGCCGCGCCCGTGCAGTAGTCGTTCACCTCGGGGGGTCAACCGACCCTGTCTGGAGGGTCGATGCTCTCCGGTGAACGACTACATCGGACGCTTGTTGATGCGCAAAACACTGAAACCATTGGAATGCCTTTTTGATAGACCTGGCACGAATCGCGCACGGATTCTAGGCATGGAAACGAAAACTTCGACCACGATCACCGCTCGGTTCGCTGTTGCCTTGCTCCTCCTTGTCGTGTCGCCCATGGCGAGGGCGGCGTCGACTGGCATCGACCCCGCGCGCCAGAAGCTGCAGCAACGCCAGACAACCGCGAGGATGTTGCGTGGGCTGTCAGTGCATCCCCTGTCTCGCCTTTCACCGTTTCGTGATCGGACGCTGCTGACCCCGGAAGTCAAAGCGCAGCTCACCACTATCCGCGACTATCTACGGGCTCAGGCGAATCGCACCGGAAATAATCGAGTCATACGGCTGGGCCCCTACGCCGAATTACAAATTGCCCTGCTCGCCGTCACGAAAGACGGAAGCGTAAGCGAGCTTCGCTATGGCAAGCGGTTGACCGACGCTAAGGTCCCCCATAGGCCCACGGTACACATCGCGGGCTATGCAGATCCCAAGGCCGTCCTCACCGACATCGCGAACGCCGCGGCTACGATCCAGGCGGGCCACGGCGCGTTCACCTTGTCCGATCTGTAGCCAGCTGCAGACGTGGCGGTCTCAATCCACCTCATTCACGCTCGTTCTTGCCGAGGTAGCGTAGAAAGCGGACGGGTCTCGCTGGGCCGTGGTATCGGCGCAGTTGCGAGAATTTGCCGCACCGCGATCAGACCTTCGCGCGCTTGGCCTCGCGCAATCGTCGCGCCACACCAATTGCCGCCACCTGCCCCGCCACTTCGTGGACGCGCACCACCGCAGCGCCCAAAAAGATCGCGATGGCGTGCGCCGCGGCCGTCGCGGTCTCGCGCGCGTTGGTCGGAACCGGTGCGTGCGGCGGCGATAAGAAGCTCTTGCGCGAAGCGCCGATCACGATCGGATGTCCCAATGCTTGCAGCGCTTCGAGGTTGGCCAGCAGTGTGAGCGTGTGATCCGCGCGCTTCGCGAAGCCGAGTCCGGGGTCGATCCAGATGCGCGCCTCGGGAATGCCGGCTGCGCGCGCGGCCAGGATGCGCTGCGCCAGCTCCTCGCGCACCTCGGCGATCACGTCGACGTAGACGGACTGGTCGACCATTGTGACGGGATTGCCGCGGATGTGGCCTAGGATGACGGTCGCTTCACTGGCCGCGACGACGTCGAGCAGCGCCGGATCGAGGAGGCCGCCCGAGATGTCGTTCACCACGCTCGCGCCGGCGGCGATGGCTTGCTCCGCGACGTGCGACTTGTAGGTGTCGATCGAAACGGTGCCCACCTCGGCGAGCGCGCGCACCACGGGCAAGACGCGACGCAGCTCTCCGTCGACCGGTACCGGCGTGGCGCCGGGCCGCGTGGACTCGCCGCCGACGTCGACGATGTCTGCGCCCGCGGCCAGATGAGCGCGACCGCGCGCGATCGCTCGGCGGGGATCGGTCTCACCATCGGAGAAGGAGTCGGGCGTCGCGTTGACGATGCCCATCACGAGAGGCATGGCCTCTAGCGTGATGAGCGCGGTGCTAGGCCTTCTCGGGCTCGTCATTCAGGATCGGGCGCGGCGCGAAGAGGCTCGGGCGCTTTTCCTTCGCAGCTTCGATCTGCACCACGGGTGGCCGCGGCGGCGGGCGACGGGCGATGGTCTCGCCCTTCATGAGCGTCTCGATGTCGGCCGTGTCGATGGTCTCGTGCTCAAGCAGCGCCTCGGCGATGCGCTTCAACACCTCGGTGTTCTCCGACAGGAGCTTGTGCGCCACCGAGTAGCCTTCCATGATCACGCGCTTCACCTCGGCGTCGATGACGCGCGCGGTCTCTTCCGAATAGTCCTGTCGCTGTCCGCCCATATCGCGGCCCAGGAACGGGCTCTCTTCCTTCTTGCCGAACGTGAGAGGCCCAAGCTTGTCGCTCATGCCCCACTCGCAAACCATCTTGTGCGCGATGTCGGTGGCCTTCTCGAGATCGTTGCCGGCGCCCGTCGTCTGGTGGTTGAAGATGAGCTCCTCGGCGATGCGACCCCCGAGGCAGATGGCGATGCGGTCCTGCGCCCACTGCTTCGAGTACGAAAGCCGATCTTCCGCCGGCAGTTGTTGCGTGACACCGAGCGCGGGGCCACGGGGAATGATCGTGACCTTGTGCACCGGATCGGAGTTCGGCAGCAGGCGCGCGACGAGCGTGTGTCCAGCCTCGTGAAACGCGGTGGTGCGCTTCTCGCGGTCGGAGATGACCATGGACTTGCGCTCGGGGCCCATGAGGACCTTGTCCTTGGCCTCCTCGAAGTCGCGCATGTCGACGCGGTCTTTGTCTTTGCGCGCAGCGAGCAGCGCGGCCTCGTTCACCAGCGACTCGAGATCGGCACCGGAGAAGCCGGGGGTCCCCCTCGCGATGACGTCGAGCGCCACTTCGGCCGAGACCGGCACGCGACGCACGTGGACCTTCAAGATGCCTTCGCGACCCTTCACGTCCGGGCGCGGAACGACGATGCGACGATCGAAGCGGCCGGGACGAAGCAGCGCCGGATCGAGGACGTCGGGACGATTGGTGGCAGCAATGAGGATGACGCCTTCGTTGGACTCGAAGCCGTCCATCTCGACGAGCAACTGGTTGAGCGTCTGCTCGCGCTCGTCGTGACCGCCGCCCAGGCCTGCGCCACGGTGACGACCGACGGCGTCGATCTCGTCGATGAAGATGATGCAGGGCGCGTTCTTCTTGCCCTGCTCGAACAGGTCGCGAACGCGACTCGCGCCGACGCCGACGAACATCTCGACGAAGTCGGAACCGGAGATGCTGAAGAATGGAACGCCGGCTTCACCCGCGATGGCGCGCGCGAGCAGCGTCTTGCCGGTGCCGGGCGGGCCCATCATGAGCACGCCCTTCGGAATACGACCGCCGAGCTTGGTGAACTTCTTCGGGTCCTTGAGGAACGCGATGATCTCCTCGACCTCGTCGCGCGCTTCTTCCACGCCAGCGACGTCTGCGAAGGTGACCTTGTTCTGGTGCTCACCGAGGAGCTTGGCCTTCGACTTGCCGAAGCTCATGGCCTTGCCGCCACCGGCCTGCATCTGCCGCAGCAAGAAGAAGAACATGGCGACGATGACGAGCAGCGGCAGCCACATGCTGAGGAAGCTGGGCCAGAAGCCGGCCTCGTTCTCTTCGATCTCGTAGTTCACGGACGTGTTCGCCTGTGGACCCGCCTTGTCGAGCTTGGCGAGCACCTCGGCCGAGGCCGGACCGAGCGTGGTGAACTTGCGGCCGTCCTTGTACTCGCCCTTCCAGTGGTCGCCCCGGATCTGGACGTTCTTGATGGTCTCGGGGTGCGCCTGCACCTCCTGCATGAAGGCGCCGAACGTGACCTTCACCTCGGTGTCCTTCGAGGGACCCCGGTAGAGGTGATAAATGCTTACGAAGCAGGCGATGAGGACCACCCAGATGATGATGGTCTTGTGTGACTGTCGCACGGTGGCCTCTTCTTGTTCCTGTTGGGCTGGGCCGCCCCGGTGGGAGCGCGGCGCAATCTGAACGTCGAACGCAATTCTGACGCGAAGTTACAAACGTATCGCAGGCTTTACGACATCGTCAATGTCGGGACCGCGATTTGGCCGTGTGTTGCCGGAGCCGCGGCCGAATACCTGAAGATGGCCATTCCCAAGGCTTCGTGCCAGGGGTAGGCGGCAGAGTGGCCCAACGAACCGAGTTTAGCGATGTCGCTTCGGCGAGGGCCCAGACGCGCTTCCGGTCCGGACGCGCCACCTTGTGGTCGATCAGCAGGTCAGAAAGCTTGCGGCTCCCGATGCGGTCTCCGGTCCGCGCGCGCCGCAGCACCAAGGGTCCCTCTTGCAGCAGCCGAGCCGGCACGTGCAAAGTCAGGCTCCCGATCAGATGTAGCCCGGACTTCAGGATTGGAAGCTCGGCCACCTCCTCGACCGGCTCGGGTGCCTCGCCATCGGGAGCGAGCACCCGGAGCCTGCCGTACCTGCGCTCCGCCACCACACCGCCCGGGAGGTCGATGTGCGAGGTGCCGTGACGGCCTCGCCCCAGCCTCAGCAGCGCATCGAGGGGAATGCGATCTCCCGGCACCCCGACCTCTTCGCACATCGCGCGGAGCACGCGGGACTGCAGGGCCGCGGGCAGCGACCCCAGCCCATCGAGATCCACGGAGCCCGCGGTGGTGAGCTGCGTGCGCGCCTTCGCTGCCTGCTGCTCCAGGTACTCGGTGTCTTGGCGCAGGCGTTCGCACAAGCGCACCAGAGCGAGGTCGAGATCTGGACGCTCTTCGCGCAGCAGCGGCATCACGCGCGCGCGGATGCGGCTGCGACGGTAGCGTAGGTCGAGATTCGTAGGGTCACGCACCACCGCGAGCCCTTCGCTGTCGACGTACGCTTCGATCTGCGCACGCGACGCCTCGAGGAGCGGACGGATGAGCACGACGTGCTCCGTGCCGGGAACGTGAAGCGGGCGCTTCGGCTCCATCGCGCCGAGGCCACGGCTGCCTGCGCCACGCAGCAAGTGGTCAATCAAGGTCTCCGCTTGATCCGAAGCGGTGTGGCCCAGCGCGATCGCTTCCGCCTTGCAGGCGATCGCCGCGCGCCCCAGCGCGGCGTAGCGTGCGTCCCGAGCACCGCGAGCACTCTTTTCCTCGATGACGACACGCTCCACCGTACCCATGACGCCGAGGCGTTTCGCCACGTCGAGGGCAGCGCGTGCCTCTCGCGCGGAGCCGCGGCGCAAGCCGTGATCGACCACGCACACCGTGAGGTGCAGCGAGAGGGGCACGCTGATCGCGACCAGCGCGTCGAGCAACACCCGCGAGTCCGGGCCGCCCGAGAGCGCCACGAGGATGCGTCCGCCGTCGGGTCGCAGGCGCCGCTCGCGGAGCGCGGTGGCGACGGTTTGTCTCACCGTGGTCACCGCATCGCCGGCCGTGGGCTCCGGTCCACGCGTTCGGGTCGCCATCTCGCGCTTGATCTAGCACGGTCCGGCGCGCGGCGGAGTACGCTGCCGGCCCATGTCCCTCACGCACGTCGGTCTCGCGCTCACGGTGTACTTCGCCGTTGTGTTCGCGTTGTCGGCGTTGCCCACGATCGAAGTGCGCAGCCGCTGGGTCCAGCTGCTTCGCATCGCGCTGCCCTCATGGCGCTTCTTCGAGGCGCTGGGCGATGTGCCGGTGTTGCGCTATCGCTCCGGTCACGACGAAGCGTCCCTCGGCGAGTGGCAGCCCGCGCTCCAACCGTTGCCTCGTTCGCTGCGCCGCCTGGTGCTCAACGCCGATGGCAACCTCGCGCTCGCTTGCGAATCGCTGCTGCAGCAACTGCTCGCCGATCTGAGCGAGCTCGACGAGAGTCAGGCCAACGCGCTCGAGGAAGCCGTGTCGTATCGGCTCACGCGCAACCTGGTGGAGACCCGCGTCCGCAGCGACGGCGGGCGCTACTACCAATTCAAGCTCGAGGTCGGCGCCGCCGGCGAAGCCATGGCGCAGGAGGCGTTGGTGTCACCGGTGTATGCGTGGTGAACGCGCTGCGCGGCATGCAGTACCTCGTGGCGCTCTCGCTCGTCGTGCAGACGCTGGAGCTGTTGCAGGTGCGACGCACGGCCGCCGACGACGGTATCTGGCGACTGAGCGATCTGAAGCGCGACTGGTCCTTCTTGCCGTCGTTGCCGCGCGCACTGCTCGACTACACGCTGGCCTATCGGCCCTTTGTCGCGCTACTGGTGCTCCGCTTGCTCGCGGCGTTGACCACCGTCGTGTGGCCGAGCCCCGTGCTCTACGGGTTCTTGCTGATCTCGACACTGCTCATCTCCATCCGGTGGCGCGGCAGCTTCAACGGTGGCAGCGACTTCATGACCCTCGTGCTGCTCTCGGCGCTCCTGATGGCCAGCGTGTTTCCCGCGCGCCCGTCGGTGGCGGACGGCTGTCTGTGGTACGTGGCCATCATCACGTGCAATTCGTACTTCATCGCCGGACTGGCGAAGGTGCGGCGCAAGAGCTGGCGCGACGGCACGGCGCTGCGCGGCTTCGTCCGGCAAGCCGTCTATCAACCACCGCCGTCGTTGCTGCTGCTGCAGCCGACGCTGGCCGTGCTCGCGAGCCTCTCGGTGTTGCTGCTGGAGTGCGGCTTCCCCGCCGCACTCGTCGGTCCGCGCGTCTGCCTCGCGGTGATCGCCACGATGTTCTCGTTCCACCTCGGCAACGCCTGGGTGTTCGGCCTCAACCGCTTCGTCTTCGCGTGGGTGGCCGCGTACCCCGCGCTCTACCACTGCAGCACCCGGCTCGCAGGTTGAAGTAGAATCCACCGATATGCGCGCGTTTACTTCCATCGCCTGCGCGGTCGCGCTCGCTGCGTGCGCCCCGTCGGTGGCTGCCCTACCCGATCGACCGACCGCGCCCGGCACCCGCAACCTCGAAATCTACTCGACCACCGATCTACACGGTCACCTCGAGCCTGCCCTCGTGCCGAGCAGGCACGGTCGTGGCGTGCCTCGCTTCACCGAGCTCGGCGGACTCGCGCTCATCGGTGGCTTCTTGCGCAATGCGCGGGCGCACTACCCCGGCCGCGTGATGTTGCTCGACGGTGGCGACCTGTTCCAGGGCACGCTCGCTTCGAACCTGGTCGAGGGTGCGAGCATGGTGCGCGGCCTCAACGAGCTCGGCTACGCAGCGGTGGCGCTCGGCAACCACGAGTTCGACTACGGTCCGGAAGGCCCGCCGTCATCGCCTCGCGCCGCGAGCGACGATCCGCGCGGCGCACTGCGGGCGCGCATGAAGGAAGCACGCTTCCCGGTGCTGGGTGCCAACGTCGTGAACCAGGACGGCAGCCCGGCGTTCCCGACGTACCAGATCGTCGACCTCGACGGCGTGTCCGTGGGCCTCGTCGGTGGTACCAGCGAAAGCCTGTTCCAGACCACGATCGGCGCGAACCTCACCGGTCTACGCGTGCTGCCACTCGGGCCCGCCCTGGTGAAGGCCGCACACGACGCGCGGGAGCACGGGGCGCGGGTGATCGTGGTGGTGGTGCACGCAGGCGGCGAGTGCATGCACGCGACTCGCACCATCTCCTCGGAGAATCCCGGCGATCTCACCGGATGCAAGGGCAAGAACGAGGTGTTCGAGCTGGCGCACGAGCTGGCGCGAGCGCAGAGCGCGAGCGGGCTGCGCGTGGCGGCGATCGTCGGCGGCCACACACACCAACCGATCACCGTCGTCGTCGACGGTATCCCCGTCATCCAGGCCGGCAAGAATGGCCAGCATCTGTCGCATGTCTCCATCGAGGTGCGCGGGCGTGGAGCCGAGGCCGAGGCCACAGGTCGCTTCCTCATCGAACGAACGATCGATGTGTGTGCTCGCCTCACTGATCAGGGCGCCTGCGCGAAGGTCGACGAGCCGGGCGGTCACGGCGCCGAGTACTTCGGCCCGGTCACCCCCGATTCCCGCGTTGCTGCCGCCATTGCCGACGATCTGGTGAAGGCGCATGCGGTCGCGGACCGATCCGTCGGCATCGAGCTGCCCGATGGGCTCGCTGCGTCGTACGGCGAAGAAAGCCCGCTCGGTAACTTCGTGGCGGATGCCGTTCGTCGCGCAGCGCAGGCCGACCTCGGCTTCACGAATGGAGGGGGGCTCCGCGCCGATCTACCGCCGGGCCCGCTACGCTACGGCTCGCTCTACGAGACCTTCCCCTTCGACAACGAGGTGGTCGCCATCGAGATGACCGGTGCTCAGCTCATCCGCATGGTCCGCAACAACTTGAGCTCTCACTTCGGCGCCCTCTCGTACGGCGGCGTGCACGTGAGCGTCACCTGCAAGGATGGCAAGCTCGTCGTCGAGCTGAGGCTCTCCGACGGCCGCATCGTCCAGCCGCAGAGCACATACCGCGTAGGGACGCTCGACTTCCTTGCGCGTGGGGGTGACGGTGCCGTGGAGAACCCACGACAGCTGGGTGGTCCCTATGGCGTCGTGCGCGAAGTTCTCGAGGCCGCCTTCCGTACGCACGGCGGCACGCTGCGAGCGACCGACGGGCTGTACGATCGTGGGCATCGTCGTGTCGATCTGCCGGGGCCGCGGCCGATCCGTTGCAAGGACGCCGCGGGTCGCGAAGAGCCCGAGGCGCCGCGCGAGGCCCCGTGACGGGTCGTCCGCGCGCGGCGGTCATCGGCGCCGGCGTGGGCGGTCTCGCCGCCGCAATCCGGTTGGCGCGAGCCGGCTTGGCGGTCGACCTCTTCGAACGATCACACGAGGTGGGTGGCAAGCTGCGCGAGGTGAAGATCCCCGGTGCCGGCAAGCCCTTCGATGCCGGCCCGTCGGTGCTCACCATGCGCTGGGTCTTCGAAGAGCTGCTGGGAGGCCCTCTCTCCGAGCACCTTTCGTTGGTGCCCCTCGAGCCGCTGTGTCGGCACTTCTTTGCCGACGGCAGCTCGCTCGATCTCTTCAGCGACGAAGAACGCAGCACGCAGGCGATCCGTGCGTTTGCCGGCCCCGCCGACGCCGATGGCTATCGCCGAATGCGCAAGAAGGCGGCGGCCATCTACGAGATCTGTCGCAAGAACTTCCTCACGCGCGCGCAACCGTCGCTGGTGGGCATGATGCACCCCGAGGTCTTGGCTGGGGTGGCGCAGCTCGACAGCCACGTGACGTTGTGGAACGGCCTGTCGCGCTATTTCCACGATCCTCGGCTCCGCCAGCTGTTCGCGCGCTATGCGACGTACAACGGCTCCGATCCGTTTCGTGCACCAGCGACCCTGCAAGTGATCATCCACGTCGAGAACGCGCTCGGCGTGTGGGCGTGTCCCGATGGTTTGTACCGCTTGGCGGAGGCGTTGCGAGGCGCCGCCGAGAAGCTCGGCGTCACGATCCATGCGCACACCGCGGTCGAAGAGATCCTGATAGCGCGAGCCGGCGACGACGCCTTCATCTCGCGCGGAGTTCGCGCGGGCGGGCGAGAGCACCACGCCGACGTGGTGGTGGCGAACTGCGACGCAGCCGCGCTCTATGGGCAGCTGCTGCCAGCCGCCGTTGGCGAGCGTGCGGCGAAACGCTTCGCGCGCAACGAGCCGTCGCTGTCGGCGTTCGTGATGCTCGCCGAGCTGGCGCGCATCCCACTTCCGCTTGCGCACCACAACGTCTTCTTCTCGCCCGACTACGAGCGCGAGTTCGCCGAGCTGCGCGATCACGAGATCCCCGAACAACCGACGGTGTACCTGTGCGCGCAGGATCGCGTGACGGGCGAGCCCACCCACAACCACGAGAGGGCGTTCCTGCTCACCAACGCCCCGGCGATCCGTGATGGGGACGAGCCGTGGGCCGGCCGCAAGGCGATCGCCCGCCAGCGCACGCTCGACGTGCTCGCGAGCCACGTGCAGCGAAGCTTCCCGCACTGGAAGCCGAAGCCCGACGGCGAACGCCTGATCACACCGGACGACTTCGCCGAGCGTTTCCCCTACAGCCGTGGCGCGCTGTACGGTCTTTCGTCCAACTCCACCTTCGCGGCGTTCCGTCGCCCGAGCAACCGCGTGGAGAACGTGCGCGGGCTCTACGCCGTCGGCGGCAGCGTGCACCCGGGCGCGGGGCTGCCGCTCGTTGCCCTCTCGGCGCGCATCGCCGTGGATGCCGCGATCGCGGATCTTCGACGCGAAGGTGTGCAGTAGGCTGTCACGACTTCTTGTCGAGGAGCAGCGTGGCTGGCAGCACCAGCAGGGACGCGAGCACGCAGGTGACCTCGCCGAGGATCGCGAGCTTGCCGAAGGATTCGAGCGCCATGTTGTCGGCGATCATGAGCGTGGCGTAGCCGATGATGGTGGTGACCGAGCACAGAAAGACGGCGCCGCCCGTCTCGGTGAAGGCCTCGAGCAAGCGACCTCGACGGTCCTCGTACGACGACGACGCCGCGTCCTTGCGCTTCGACGACGCATAGCGCGCGTAGACGTTGATCGCGTAGTCGACGGCGATGCCGAAGGTGGTGGGCAAGGCGACGAAATTGAAGAAGTTGATCTTCACCTTTTCGTACGACGCGATGCCGACCATCCACAGCACGCCGATGACCAGGGCGCCCACCACGTGGGCCGTCGCCCTTCCACCGCGCAGTGCCAGCAGCACGAAGATGATGACGCCGCCCAACGCGAGCAACGTCGTGCGGGGGGCGTCGCGCCGGATCATGCGGAGGATGTCTGCGAAGATCACCGCGTCGCCCGACGACGTCACCACGCGGCCGTCACCGAGGTCGATGTGGCGGATCGCGTCGGTGAAGCCGAACAAGTTCTCGGTGATCCACAGGTCGCGGTTGTTCGGCGGATACACGGCGACGAGGCGCCCCACCTGGCCGTCGACCTCGCGGAAGGGGCGCGTGAGCTCTTCGGGTAGCTCCTCGAGCTTCACGTCCTCGAGCACCAGCTGGGAGCGCAGCTCGTCGAGCTTCTCCTTGTCCTTGGGATCGAGCGCGTCCGCGGGCAGGCTGTCGAGCCGTTCGAGGATGCGTCGCGCGATCACCAGCTTCTCGTCCGCCTCTTTCGGCAACAGCGAGTAGATGGAGGTGCAGCCGTTCACCGGCGCCTTGTCCTCGCCCTCGCGCTTGACGCGCTCGTTCAGCACCTCGCACACCCGCCGCGCCTCTTCGAGGCTCTCGGTGACGACGAAGCCGGGCGTCATCGACCCACCACGCACTGCGGCCACGCGATCGTCGAGCTTCGCGGCGCCGGAGGTGCCCGACGACTTGTTGCGCAGGTTGCGCGCGTCGGTCTCGAGCGCAGTCGGGAGAAAGCGGTAGCACACCACCGCCGAGGCCACGCACAACACCACGGAGATCGCCACGATGGTGCGCGGAAAGCGCAGCGGGAGGGCGAACAGGAAGCCCGGAAGGTGCGAGCCGCGTTGCCCCGCCTTCGCGACGGGCGCGACGCGGTTCCACAGGATGAGCAGCGCCGGCAACAGCGTGAAGGTGAGCAGCCAGCAGAACATGATCCCGCCACCGCCAATGACGGCGAAATGACGGAAAGAGGAAATGCGCGCGATGAGCAACGTCCCGAACGAGATGGCGGTGGTGGCCGCTGCCGTCAGCGTAGCGAGCCAGCTGGCCTCGAGCGCGATGGCGAGGGCTTCCAGGTCGTCGGTGCCACGCCGGCGTTCTTCGAGATAGCGCGCGAGGAAGATGATGCCGTAGTTGATGCCGGTGCCGGCGATGATGGAGCCGAGGAACGCGGTCTGGATGTTGAGGTAGCCGACGGCAACGGCTGCGAGGCCAAAAGCCCAACCGCAGCCGCACAGCAAGGTGACGCCGAGCAGCAGCAGGATCCGGATACTGCGGAAGTAGACGATGATCGCCAGCGCGATGAAGCCAACGCACAGGCCCGCGGTCGATGCGAGGTCGCGCTTGATGGCGTTTTGCTCGTCGCGTGAGACCTGGTACGCGCCGGTGAACGAGATGTGCAGCTCCGGATGGTACTTGGACGGTTGCAGCTTGTCGGCCAGGCGTTGCACCCGATCGATGAACCTGCCGGCGACCTTCGGATCGGCGCCCGAGCTGCGCGGCCGAATGAAGATGGCGAGCAGCTTGCCACCCTCGCCAGCGTAGTACCCGTCGGGGAAGCGCGCGAAGTCCTTCTGGGCCTCGTCGAGGCGCTTGGTGATGCCGCCGAAGCGACTACCTTCTGCTGGTGGCTTGTCGGCCGGCTGGTCGCTTGGGTCGCCCAGGTCGAGATCGTAGGGAACTGGGCTCGCCTTGATCTTGGCGTCCTGCACGCCCCTCTCGAGCTCGTCCTCGATGGCGAGGAGGTCGGGCTTCGGCAAGTACACGGCGGCGTGCTTGCGATAGAACCCGGACAGAGCGTCGACCTTGTAGTCGAGGTTGGCGATCTCATTGCCGAGGTCGCGCCTGATCTCGGTGACCAGCGCATCGGCGAAGCGCTCGTTGGCCTTCAGGTCGGGTGACTCGACCACGACCGTGAGCGACGCCGTCCCTCCGATGCGGGCCAAGAGCTTGTGCAGATCTTCGACCGAGGGGTAGCCACGCGGCAGGAGCGCGGACAGGTCGGTGGAGATGTCGAGCTTCGACGCCAGCGCGACGGAGACCCCGGTGACGAGGAGACACGTGACCACGACGGCGACGGCGTGTTGGTGCAGCAGCTTCGCGAAGCGCAGCGCGCGAGGAGACGGCGCTGCAGATGGGGGCGTGCGAATCACGAAGCTACCTCGATGGGCTCGGTAGGGCCTGGCGAATCGGTTCGCGCCTCCGCGACGAGCCGTAGCCCGGAGAGACCAACCAGAACGATGGGGAGGAGTTGCATCACGTGGTAGACCAGCGCGAAAGCGAGCGCCGAGGGCACCGGCACGTTCACGATGGAGAGCCCAGCGACGACGCCGGCCTCGAGCGCACCGAGCTGCCCTGGCGTGGTGGGGATGGCAATGGCGAGGTTGCCGCCGAGCAGCACGAGCGCAGGCGTGGCCCAGTGCACCTCGATACCGACCGCGCGCAAGCAGAGCCACACCTCCCCTGCATCCACGAGGTATGCAGCCACGCTGAGCGCGATAGCGAGGCCCACCCGCGACGGCGATCGCATGCAGGTGAGCCCGCGCGCGAGCTTCTGCCACGAGCCCTCTTCCTGCTGCGGCCCGAGCCGGGTCGCGAGCAAGACCGCCACCAACAACGCGACGAGCCCACCCGCGGCGATCACCCAGATCGAGAGCTCGGCCCAGTGCGGGAGCACCAGCAGCAAGGGCAAGGGCAGCACGACGACGAGGAGCCCCAACACCTCGAAGAGCTTCTCCACCACGACGACGCCGACCGCATCGGCCACCGCCACGTTGTCGCGACGGCGCAGCAGCACCACCCGCAATGCCTCACCCGCGCGCGCGGGCAACAGCGCCGACGCTGCGTACGAGACGATGAGGTAGTAGTAGAGGCGCCAAAACGCGACGCGTCCGAGTGGCTTCAGCATCACCTGCCAGCGCCCGGTCTTGGCCGCGAGGTTGACGAAGTTGAGCGCCGCCGCGGCGAACACGAGCGGCAGATAGGCGTGGCGCAAGGCGTGGCCCACCTCCGTCCAGTCGACGTGCAGGACCAGGTAGACGATCAGCCCGAGGAACAGCGCAGTCGACGTCACGCGCAAGAACGTGCGGAGCCGCGGTGAAGCTTCAGCGGCCATCGCTCGCCGTGAGGATCTCTGGAACGGTCACGAGCGCGATGCCGCGCGCTCGTGCGGCAGCCAGGATCTGGCGCACGGCATCGGCCGTCTGCCTGCGATCGGCGCCGACGGTACCGTCGTGAAGCAGCAAGATCTCCCCATCAGTGAGGCAGCCGATGGCGCGCGACGCGATCGCGTCGGCGCCGGGCCGGTCGGTGTCCCAGACGCCGTGGCTCCAGGCCACCATGCGCAGGTCGCGTTCGCGCAGCGCGCTCGGGAGGAACGGGGATTTGAATCCGTGGGGCGCGCGGAACCAACGCGGTGCCGGAGCGCCGGCGGCCACGATGGCCTCGGTGGCGCCGTCCAGCTGACGCGCAACCTCGGAGGCCGACACCCACGCGAGCTTGGTGTGGTCGTCGGTGTGGTTCCCCACCTCGTGGCCCTCGGCCACCATGCGACGGACGAGCGCTGGGTAGCGCCGGACGGCCTCACCGACGACGAAGAACGTGGCCTTCGCGCCATGATCACGCAACGCGTCGAGGATGGCCTCGGTGTGGACGCCGTTGGGCCCGTCGTCGAAGGTGAGCGCGACGCGCGTCTGGCCGCCTTCCGAGCTTCGACCGCGGCGAGGCGAGCGGCCGGGCACGTCGACGTCGGGAAGGTAGATCCAGGCGAGGTAACCACCGACGGAGAGGAGCTGCAGGAGCACGGCTGCCGAGAGCCAGCGAGACCAGCCTTCACCGACGATGATGCCACGCGCCAACATCGCCACGAGGACGAGCGCGCATGCCGTCAACACGACGACGCGGGCTACGATCTTGATCGGCGCGGGTCCCACTCGGCCCTCATGTAGCCAGAACCGGGCGGCCGGTCAACCTCGCGGAACCAGGAAAATTAGGGCGCTACGTCAGGTCACGGGGTCGCCGTGCTCGGCATCGTGGCGCATACGCACGATCACCGCGTTGACCTCGGCGCCGACGATGACCGTGATGCCCGAGAGGTAGATCCACGTGAGCAGCATGATCACGGCACCGAGGGCGCCGTAGCTGCGTGCGTACCCGCCGAATGCCGCAACGAAGTGGCGGAAACCCCACGTGACCAGCGCCCACGACACGACGGCCACCACCGATCCGATGGAGATCAGCGTGAAGCCGTGCTTGGTGTTGGGAAGAAGGCTGTACGCTGCGGCGAGCACCCCGACGAGCGCGACCAACGTGGCGACCCAACGCAACCAGCCCCACGCGTTCTCGAGCCACGCGTAGTGGTTCGAGGCAGCGAACGCGCCGAGGACCCAGCGCACGAAGTCCGTGCCGATCGCGGCGCAGGTGACTGCGACCAGCAGCAACATCGTGACGGTGAGCGTGGCGATCAGCGCCTGGCCCTTGCGTCGCCAGTAGGGCCGCGTCTCTTCCACCCCGTACGCGCGGTTGAGCGCGACGGTGAGGGCGCTCGCGCCGCCCGTCGCAGACCACAGCGCGGTGACCAGGGAGATGGTGAGAAGCCCACCGCGCTGGCGACCGACGACCTCGTGCACCGTCTCCCAGACGAGCTTGAGCGCAGCGTCCGGCATGAAGGGGGCGACCCACGTCATGAGCTCGCTGTCGACGTCCCCGAGCGGCAGATAGCCCACGACCGTGAGGAGGAAGATGACGAACGGGAAGACTGCGAGCAGCGACCAGTAGGCGAGCTGCGCCCCCAGATCGATCACGTTGTGACGCAACAACGCGCGAACCAGCGTGACCGCGAAGGTACGAGCCGAGTTGAGAGACACCAGAGAATTGGTGCGAGACGTTGTGCGAGCCATGGCCATGAGAGCGCTGGGACGCCGACCTTAGCATCTGGAACGTGTTAAAAACCGGGGCTCATGTCCACCGCCTCCCCTCCACCGCACCCCGCGGCGCACCCGTCGGGTCAGCCGCCGCGCATGGCCTGGCACCACGTCCCGGCGACCGCGGTGGCAGCGTATTGGCACTCCGATCTGGAGAAGGGCCTCGGCGCGCAGGTCGCGCGCGAACGTCTCCTGCGGGTGGGCGAGAATCGCTTACCGCAAGAACCGCCGGAGCCGATCTGGAAGAAGCTCGTGGCCCAGGTCAGCGACTTCACCGTGCTCGCGCTCATCGGGGCGGCGCTCATCGCCGGGGGGCTTGGTCTCTTCATGCCGTTGCCGGGAGCGACGTTCGTCGAACGCTTCGGTGACTCGCTCGCGATCCTCGCCATCGTCGTCATCAACGCGGTGCTGGGCCTGGCGCAAGAGCGTCGCGCGGCCAAGGCCCTCGATGCGCTGCAGAGCATGACTGCGCCCGTGGCCCGCGCCGTGCGAGACGGGAAGCCCGTCGACGTGCCTGCCGCCGAGCTCGTGCCCGGCGACGTGGTGCTGGTGGAAGACGGCGATCGCATCGCTGCCGACGTTCGCCTGATCGAAGCCCGCGATCTCGAGGTGGAGGAAGCTGCTCTCACCGGTGAGAGCATGCCGGTGCAAAAAGAGTCCGATGCGGAGATCGAGCGCGACACGCCCCTCGCCGATCGCCGCACCATGTTGTTCTTCGGTACGCAGATCGCGCGCGGGCGGGGTCGCGGGATCGTGGCCAACACCGGCATCCACACCGAGCTCGGCGCCATCGCCGGCATGCTGGCGCGCGTCGAGCAGGAGGAAACCCCGCTCGAGAAGGCCCTCGACGAATTCGGCAAGCGCGTGGTGATCGGTTGCGTCATCATCTCGGCGCTGGTGTTCGCCGCGGGCATGCTGCTGTCGCACCAAACGGCTCGCGAGCTCTTCCTGGTGGCCGTGGCCCTCGCGGTCGCGGCGATCCCCGAGGGTCTTCCGGCCGTCACCACCATCGTGCTCGCGCTCGGAACGCAACGGATGGCCAAGCGCAATGCGTTGGTGCGCCGCCTCCCTGCCGTCGAGACGCTGGGCTCAGTGCAGCTCATCTGCACCGACAAGACCGGCACGCTGACGCAGAACGCGATGACGGTGCGCGAAGCCTGGGCCGGCGGTGCGCTGTACCTCGTGGAGGGTGAAGCCCGACGCATCGAGGGTGCCATCACGCACGCCGAGAGCTCGCGCGGCGTGGAGCCCGGGTTCTCGCCGAACGTCGATCACGATCTGCGTCGCCTGGCCGAGGCTGCGGCATGGGCGCGTGGTGCGCATCTGTCGGACACCGCGGGGGGCGAGGTGGAGATCCACGGTGATCCCACGGACGCTGCGATGTTGGTCCTCGCACGTCGCGCCGGCGTGGCGCCGCAGGGCCAGGCGCTCGGTGAGCAACCGTTCACCTCAGCCCGTCGTATGGCGTCGGTGCTGGTGAGCCTTCCGAGCAACGCGCGCGCGTACGTCCGCGGCGCGCCCGAGGCCTTGATTGAGCGCGCTACGCACCTGTTCTTGGACGGCACTCGCGTTCGTCTCGACGAGAGTCACAGGCATCTGCTAGAAGAGCAAGCGGCGACGTGGGCCAAGCGCTCGCTGCGGGTCATCGGTCTCGCGCGGCGCGATCAGATGAGCGTGCCCATCGGTCCCAGCGTACCCGACGCGAGCTGGGAAGATCAGCTCACGCTGCTCGGGATGGTGGCGATCGTCGACCCACCGCGACCCGAGGTGATCCCGGCCATCGCCGAAGCACGCACCGCCGGCATCCGCACCGTCATGATCACGGGTGATCACCCGACCACGGCGCGCGCGATCGCCGAGGAGATCGGCCTCTGGGACGAAGGCGCGCAGCTGCTCACCGGCACGCAAATCGATGCGCTCGATGCCCAAGGACTCGAGGAGCAAATCGGCGAGGTGCGCGTCGTTGCGCGCGCCACGGCCGAGCACAAGCTGCGCGTGGTCATGGCGCTCAAGGCCCGCGGCATCCTCTGCGCGATGACCGGCGACGGCGTGAACGACGCGCCCGCCGTGAAGGCTGCCTCCATCGGCATCGCGATGGGCAAGGCCGGCACCGACGTCACGAAGGAATCGGCGTCGCTCGTTCTCGCGGACGACAACTACGCCACGATCATCGCGGCCGTCGAGGAAGGGCGGACGATCTACGCGAACATCCGTAAGTTCATCATCTTCCTTCTGTCGTCGAACACGGGCGCGGTGCTATTCGTGCTCACCGCCGCGCTGCTCGGTTGGGAGTCACCCCTCGCGCCGATCCAGATCCTCTGGATCAACCTCATCACGAATGGGCTGCCGGCATTGGCGCTGGGCGTCGATCCGCGCGAGCCCGGCCTCATGACCAAGCCGCCGCGCGCACCCGGCGGGGCCATCCTGTCGCTCCACGACTACCTCGAGATGATCGGCGTTGGCATCGTGATGGCCGGCAGCGCGATCTTCGTCTTCCTGCGCGCCATGCCGAACCCGCACCACGCCAGCTCGCCAGACGAGCTGGCCCACGCACGCTCGCTCGTGTTCGCCATTCTCTCGGTAGGCCCGCTCTTCTACTCGTTCGCCTGTCGCTCCGAGCGCAAGCTGCTCCTGCAGCTCGGACCGCTCACCAACCCGTCGCTCGTCGGCGCCGCAGCCATCGGCATCGTGCTGCAAGCGATCACGATTTATGTGCCGGCCGTCCACCCGTTCTTCAAGACCGGCCCACTCTCCGGCGGCGATCTCATGTGGGTGCTCGCGATGTCGTTCCTGCCGTTCGTGTACGCCGAGCTGCGCAAGCTGATGAAGCGCTCAGCGATTTGATGATATTGTCCGGCTTAGGCGGCCGGTCGAATTTAGCTTGGCAGGTGAGTCGCTTGGATGATCTAACCGTGGGCATGCGGCGCGACACGTACTTGGAAGACCGCTGCTATGACCCACGCGATCCGTATCGGCCCCTATGACGCAAGCGCTTGAGGGGGCTGATTAGCAAGCATCGGCTTGATCGCGGCACCTCCGATGAATTGAAGGTC
>JAYUBF010000095.1:0-20603 GCA_043741435.1 Myxococcales bacterium | reverse complement strand
CGGGAAGCTTGCTACTGGATAGAGCTCTCTTTGAGGGCGCGCCTGCTCGCTCCCGAATCAGCTGCACTTCTGGATGAAGGACATCAGCTCGCAGCGATCCTGAGCGCATCCGCGAAGACCGCGAGGCAACGCGCAACACCCACCGCCGCGTAACGCCGAACCATTGCCTGTTGCCGGTTGCCTGTCGCCTGTCGCCTGATTCCTCTCCGTCCGAAGATGTGATGAATCATGAGCCGACCTCGGTGCCGTTCGCCTTCGTGGTGACGGTCACGTTAAACTGCCCGCGCGGGTCTCGATACGGGTAGCTGATGCGCAACGGAATCTCGCCGTTCGGGCCGATGGGCTTGGTGGTGTCTCGCAAGACGTTCAGTGCTTCCGGAAACTGAAGACGGGCCTTGGCCCGCGCGCGCTCCACAATCGGAAGGTCCCACTTCTTGATCGCTCTGCTCGGGGCGTTCATCAAGCGCGTGCCGCCTGCCGTCGTCTTCACCTCGCGCGTGAAGCGATCGTTGCCGACGGTGAGCGCGAGGCGAATGACGCCATTCGGCGTCACGGGTACGTCGGTGTTGTCGGCCCCGTAGCCCCGGCCTCGGTTCGTGATGCTCAAGGCGAGCCCGGGCGGAGCGAAATCGATGCGCGCGCCGGGGTACTCGGCCGTGAGCTTTTCCATCGCCGCGTGGATCAAGTGATCGTCGACAGGACCGAAGCTGCGCTCCCCCGGCACGAGCCTTGGCGCCGCAGGCGGCACCGGCGCGCCGAGAAAGTGTCCCCAGGACGATGCCATCGCGCGATGGAACGCTTGAAATCCGAAGGGATCGGCCAGCGCGGCGTGGGACGTCGATGGCGCGCGTTCTCCGGCGAACGCGGTGGCGGAGCAGAGGAGGGCGAGGGCGGTGGCGACGATCTTCAACATGGACATGCGCTAAAGCAAGCACGAGGCCATTCGTCGCCTTCGTGATCATCGATGGTTAGTGAGGGCTCGGCGTGAGAAAAGCCAGCGGAGGCGCCACCTTGCCGGGGTGTAGGAGCCCCAACTCAAGGGCTCAGCTGGCAGCGGCCGGCCACGCAGCGGGACTTAGCATCCGCCGGAATGGGCACCTCCACCCCGCCGCATTTGTCCCAGTTGTCGACGGTGGCCCACCAGCGCATTCGCCAAAAAACATCGAGACCGTCGAGGGACTTGTTCAGCGCGACGGGCTGATCGCAGACCATCGCGATGCTGCATTCACCGTTGCTGGCGCACGTGTTCCAATGCGGCGTAGCGGCGCGTTCTACGCATTGGTGCGCGTCGCACCACGGGGCCACCCTGGTATCTTCGGCGGACATGTTGTCGCAGTTGATCTGCCCTTCGCGCGTCTTGCCCCAGGCGTGGTACGAGGATTTCGCCGACTTCGCGATCACGTCGGGCCAGCCGCACGGGCCGATCGCAACGGTGCAATCTGCCGTCGCGCCGCACGCGCGCCATTCGGGATGATCGCTGCGGCGCACCACGTCGCACTTCTCGAAGACGACCGGCGCTTCTGCCAGCTTCTTCCACGCCGCGTGCTGCCGCCGCACGACCTCGAGTTGTTCGCCGAACGTGCCGGGCCCGAGGTTGGTGCAGTCGCGATACGCGTCCTCATGCCCCAGCGCGACGGAGAAGGGCATGTGCTTCTTCGCGGCAAACGCGCGTTGCTCCTCGAGCGCCTTCATCACCATCGGCAGCTTGAGCGAGACGATGCGGACGATCATCGTCCACGCTGCATCGTCGAGAGCGCGCCAGGCGCTGATGCTCACGTCGGCTTTCGGCATCGCCTTCGCCGACGGGCCCGTGGCCTCGGCCTGCATGCCGCCGTCCTTCAGCATCCAGCGATAGCGATGCGTCTTCCCGTAGACGCCGATCGAAACGTCGATGGTGCTTGCCTTGGCAGGCCACGCCTGAGCGACGGTGGCGTAGCCTGCCTTCGAGAACGCCCAGTAGCGTGAACCGTTGCCGCGGTCGTGCGCGAGCACCACGTCCTGGTCGCCGCCGAGCGTGAGCGTGTCGTCGCCCGCAAGCCCGGTGACGACGATGAGCCGCGCGAGACACGCCTGTGCCGCAGCCGGCGTGACGTTGCGGGCCGGAGGCGTCTCCGCCAGCGCGGCATGGGTGCGCAGCAGACACAATGAGAGCAGGGTGGCGGCAACGCGCGTCAGCATCGCCCGACGCTACCAGTCTCCCTACCATGTTGACGCACGGTGCCCGTCCTGCTACACCCCCTCGGCTTCGGTAAACCCCGGAAAGGTCTCCGCAACATGCCAATGCTGCTCCTGTTAGCCGTCGCGCCCGACGCCACCAATACGCAATCGCTGAACCCGCTGCAGAAGCTGCTCGGCAACTTCGGTCCGACGCCGATGATCGCGCTCATCTTCGCCGTCTTCTATTTCATGCTGATCCGGCCGCAGCAGAAGAAGCAAAAAGACCACGAAGAGTGGCAGCGCAAGGTGGGCGTGGGCGATGAGGTCATCACCACTGGCGGCCTCGTCGGCAAGATCACGCACGTTGCGGACGACGTGTTCACCGTCGAGGTGGGCGACAAGGTCCGCGTTCGCGTGATGCGTTCACACATCTCGGGACCGGCTCCGACGCCGAAAGTGGCTGCCACCGCCGGCAACACCAGCAAGGCCTCTGCCTAACTTTTTACGCTCCCGGTTTTTACGCTCCCTAGGAGATCGTCAAAGATGGATCGCTCTTGGCTCTACCGCGTGAGTCTGTACACGCTCCTCAGCATTGCCTCGGTGGTGGTGCTCGTACCATCGGTGGCAGGTTGGCTCGGCAAGGACGATCAGCTGCCGGCGTGGATGCAGAAGTACCTGCAGAAGAAGATCCTCCTCGGCCTCGATCTCCAGGGCGGCTTGCACCTCGTCTACGAAGTACAAGTCGACAAGGCCGTCTCCGACAAGGCAGACCGTCTCTCCGGCGACATCGAGGAGAAGCTGCGCAAGGAAAAGAAGGTGAAGGAAGTTTCCATCGGCCGCGAAGGTGTGACGGTCCTCGTCGCGCGCTTCAAGGATCCGGCTGATGCGAAGAAGCTCGACCGCGAGTTCCTGAAGGACTATCGGAAGTACCTCTTCGAGGATGGGCGCGACGACGCCAAGGGCGAGGTCCGCCTCAAGATCGACGACGTCTACGTCGAGGAGCTCAAGGACTACGCGATCCGGCAGGGCGTGGAGACCATCCGCAACCGCGTCGACAAGCTCGGCATCGCGGAGGCCGCCCCGTTCCGCAAGGGCACGGACATCATCATCGAGCTCCCGGGCCTCAAGCAGGACGACTTCGAGCGCGTGAAGAACCTCATCGGTCGCACGGCGCAGCTCGAGTTCAAGATGGGCGACGACGGCTCCGAGTACATGAAGAAGCTCGCGTCGATCGCGGTGAACAAGAAGGCCGAGTTCCCCGGCATCCAGATCGGCACCGACGGTTGGCAGGAGAAGGACAGCCAGCAGCCGCACGAGGACACGTACCTCCGCTCGAAGGACCGTTCCGAGATCGAGCGCTTCCTCGCAGCCCTCGCGCCGGAGGAGCGGGTCCCGAGCGATCGCGAGATCGGCTTCGAGCAGGTCAGCGCGCGCGGCGAAGAAGACAGCGATGGCGCTGCCGTCCCGGCAACGAAGAAGGAAGGCGTGTGGCGGACCCACTACCTCCACAAGCGTGCCGAGCTCACGGGTGAGTACATCACTGATGCTGAAGTCAGTTGGGACCAGCAGACGGGTCGTCCCGAAGTATCGATCACGTTCGATCGCGAAGGCGCGAACCTGTTCGAGAAGGCCTCAGGCGCCAGCATCGGTCGCAAGATGGCCATCATCCTCGACGACAAGATCACGTCGGCGCCCGTCATCGAATCACGCATCGGCGGCGGTCGTGCGCGCATCACCATGGGTGGCTTCCAGGACGCGTTCCAGCTGCAACAGGAAGCGAAGGACCTGGTCGCCGTTCTGCGCACCGGTGCGCTGCCCGCGCCGCTCAAGAAGACGTTCGAGACGCAGGTCGGTCCCACGCTCGGTCGCGATGCCGTCGACAAGGCGAAGACGTCGATGCTCATCGGCTCGCTCGCCGTCATCTTGTTCATGCTCATCTACTACCGTGTGTCGGGGCTCATCGCAGACATCGCGATGGTCCTCAACATCGTGTACCAGCTCGCCATCCTCGCACTGTTCGGCGCCACGCTCACGCTGCCGGGCATCGCCGGCGTCGTGCTCACCGTCGGTATGGCCGTCGATGCGAACATCATCATCTACGAACGCATTCGAGAGGAGTTGCGCGCCGGCAAGAGTCCGCGCGGCGCCGTGGAGGCCGGCTTCGGTCGGGCTTTCTGGACGGTCTTCGACGCACACATCACCGCGCTCGTCGCCGGCGTTGTCCTCTACTCGTACGGTACTGGCCCCATCCGCGGCTTTGCCGTGACCCTCATGATCGGCATCGCGGCCAACCTCTTCACGTCGGTATGGTTGTCTCGGTCGATGTTCGACTTCCTCGTGGGCCGCAAGGCCACCAACTCTTTGTCGATCTGAGCTAGACGACCATGCAAAACCCGAATCAGCACAAATTCTTCGAGCTCATCAAGCCCGACCACGACTTCAACTTCGTCGGGCGCATGCGGCTGTTGCTCGGCATCTCGATCTTCCTGGTGGTCGGCTCGCTCGCGATGCTGCCAATCAACTACTTCGTCCACGGCCACATGCTGAACTTCGGCATCGATTTTCGAGGAGGCACGGAGCTGCGGATCGACTTCAAGAGCGACTACGACAACGCGGCTATTCGCGACGCACTGCATGCTGGTGGTTTTCACGACGCTGAAGCCGTGCGCATCAAGGACGTCGATCACCCGTACTCGTACCTCGTCCGCTTCGGCGCGGTGTCGCCCGTCTCCGACAAGCAAGCGCAGGCGTTGCACACGGCGCTCGAGACCAAGTTCGGCAAGGACGGCCTCAAGAAGTTCGATTTCTCGGAGGGCGGCGACAAGATCTACGCCCGCTTCACCAAGAACGTGGAGGCGAGCGAGATCATCGAAGTCTTGAAGTCAGTCGGCGTTACCAGCAACGTGGTGCAGCGTTACGGTCGCCCCGAGGACAACACCTACGAGGTCATCCTCGTGGGTCTCGATATCGAAGTGAAGCGCGCGCTCGAGGACAAGCTGGGCGCAGGTGCCGTCGAGAACATTCCGGCGGTCGAGTCCGTCGGTGCGAAGGCCGGCGCCGAGCTTCGTGACGACGGCATCAAGTCGCTGCTGTTCGCGATCATCTGCATCATGGTCTACATCGCGGTGCGCTTCGACTTCCGCTTCGGTCCAGGTACCGTCGCGGCGTTGTTGCACGACGCGATCTTGGTCATTGGTGCCTTTGCCGTGACCTACCGCGAGTTCTCGCTCACCACCATCGCCGCCATCCTGACCGTCATCGGCTTCTCGATGAACGACACCATCGTCGTCTTCGACCGCATCCGCGAGAACTCGTCACGCATGCGCGACAAAAAGTTCGACCGCATGGTGAACATCTCGATCAACGAGACGCTGTCGCGCACCATCCTCACCTCGTCGACGGTGTTCTTCGTGACCTTGGCCATGAACGTCTTCGGTTCGGGCGTCATCCGCGACTTCGCCTTCGCCATGAACGTCGGCGTCATCGTCGGCACGTACTCGTCCATCTTCGTCGCCGCGCCGATCTTGATCTGGCTCAACGAGCGCGTCTTCAAGAACATGGGCGGCGCCAAGGCCCAGAAGGCCCAGAAGGCCTAGAAGGGACCGCCTGACTCCAGCAAGCTGGGGTCCCACAAAATAGCGCGCACCTTCCGCTTGTCTCCTGCCGATGAATCGTGGGCACATATAGTTGGCCGCGATGTCCGAGAGCAGATCCCACTGGAGTCACGCACCGTACGACAGTGAGGCCGTAGCGGCCCTCGCAGCCACGCTGCGCGTGAGCCACACGTTCGCGCGCCTCCTCATCAACCGTGGGCAACACGAGGTCACGCGGGCCACGCGCTTCCTCAACCCGCGCATGGCCGATCTGCGTCGCCCCGACGGTGAGCAGGAGATGGCCGGCTTCGGCGTCGCGGTGCAGCGCCTCGTGCGCGCGATCGTCGAGAGAGAGGTGGTCGGCCTGTTCGGCGACTACGACGTCGATGGCGTCACGTCGGCCGCATTGTTGGCGCGCACCATCCGCCGCGCGGGTGGCAAAGTGGTCGTGCAAGTGGCCGAGCGTGAGCGCGGGTACGGCCTCTCGGGCGAGACGGTGCGCGAGCTGGCCGACGCGGGTGCCAAGGTGCTGGTCACCTGCGACTGCGGCACGTCGGACCATGATGCGATCGCCGTAGCAGCGTCGCTAAAGCTCGATGTGGTGGTCGTCGATCACCACCAGGTGCCCGATCTCTCGGCCGGCGAGCCACCCTGGCTCGCACTCATCAATCCTCACCAGCCGCGCTGCCGGTTTCCCTTCAAGGGCCTCGCGTCCGTCGGTGTGGCGTTCTATCTGGCTGCGGCGCTGCGCACGGCGCTCGTGAAGCTCGGTCGTTCCGCTCCGGATCCGCGCGATGAGCTGGATCTCGTCGCCGTTGGCACCATCTGCGATCTGGCGCCGCTCACCGACGAGAACCGCATCTTGGTCCACGCGGGGCTCACGCGCCTTCGTACGGCGCCGCGGCCAGGCCTCGCGGCGCTCGCCGAGTGCGCCGGGTTCGAGCTCGCGACCCTGCGAACCAGCGATGTGGGCATGCGCATCGGCCCGCGCCTCAATGCGCCGGGTCGCCTCGGTTCCGCTGCGCTCGCACTCGACCTGCTGCTCGCGGAGACCCTCGAGGAAGGGCGTCTGCTCGCGCAGCGCATCGAAGAAGTGAATGCACGCCGGCGTGAGATCACCGAGCGCGTCACCGAAGAGGCACGCGCCATGGTGCTGGCCGGACCGCTCGGCGCCGCGGTGGTGGTGGCGGGGGAGGGCTGGAGCCACGGCGTGGTCGGCATCGTCGCTGCCCGCCTGGTGGAGGAGTTCCTGCGGCCGGCGATCGTCATCGGCATCGACGGAGAAACGGGTCGCGGTTCTGCGCGCACCGTTGCTGGGCTGAATCTGTACGCGGCGCTCCGGCAGACGGCCTCACACCTCCAACGCTTCGGCGGGCACGCCCAGGCCGCGGGGCTCACGATGCACCGCGACGCTTTGCCTGGCTTTCGCGCGGCCTTCGATGCTGCGGTGGCGCAGGTGGCTGCCGAGTCGCCGCTCGGCGTACCGCTGTCGCTCGACGCCGACATGTCCATCGGGGCTGTCGACCTCTCGCTCGTCGAGGAGCTGGAGCGGCTCGAGCCCTGCGGGATCGGCAACCCGGAGCCTTGCATCCACAGCAGCCCACTCGTCGTGGAGCGCAGTCGCGTCGTTGGTGGGAACCACCTGCAGCTGACCTTCCGCGATGGCACCATCGTCCGCGACGGCATCGCGTTCCGCTTCGGCAAGCGCGATCCGGGTGTGGGCGCCACCGTCTCCGCGGCCTACGTCCCGGAGATCGACACGTTCCGCGGAAATCGTCGCCTGCGCCTGCGCATCATGGATCTGCGCAGCGCCCCCGTACCCGGGTGACCCGGCCCAGTGGATAGGGAAATCAACCGATGTTTCGGAGATCGAGCCGGCCGAGGAACTGGGTGCGCCGGCATCGGGAACGTCCGATTAACGCCGATTGAACGAAGCCGCTGCGCGGCAGTTTTCTCCGACGACATGGCCGCGCTCGCGGGAGTCGGCATGCGGTAGCTCTACGACACGCGATCCTGATCCTCCTCGCGTCCTACGCGGCGCGACGAGGAGGCGATCATGGGTGAGCTGCACGACAAGATGGTGCTCGATCTGGAGCTGCGCGGACGTTCGGAGTCGACGCGGAGGTGGTATCCGCAGCGGGTGCGGCAGCTCGCGAAGTATTTCCGGCGCTCGCCTAGCGAGCTGGGTGAGGACGAGGTGCGGGCGTTTCTGGCGCACCTCATCCACGTGCGCAAGGTCGCGCCGGCAACGCACTGCGTGTACGTGGCGGCGTTCAAGTTCTTCTTCGAGGTGACCGCTCTGTGACGTTGCCACCTAGAAGATGCGCTCTATCAGCAGGCGCTCCACCTTGCGCAACAGACGAGGTTGGCTGATGAGAGAGCTCGTTTTTCTCTAGAGGCTGCCGACGACGAAGCCTTGTCGATCGCTGGGTCGTTAGCCGCCATGTTTCCTGAATCGAAGTGATCGCTGGCCGGTGGGTGTTCAACGTCGACCAGCCTGGACCAGTTGCTGCACGCGCTGATGTGAGATGCCCAGAAGCTCGCCGGCATCGCGCATACTCAACCCTAATTTCGTGATGAGCTTCTGGACGGCGAACTCCGTTCGAGTCTGCGCAGTCTCCGTCTCAGCCGCAAGTCGCTGTCGAGCAGCGCGGGCGCTATCCAACGCGCGGCGCGCGTCCGCGGGCAACTTCACGTCATCGATCAGTTTTGCGCTCTCCGCCTTCCGGTCGTCATCGAGGGCCAAGGCCAACGCCTCTCGGATTCTCCTTCGCGCCTCGACAATGGTCCGACCCTGCGTGATCGCAGCCGGTACCTCCTTCACCTGAGCGACCCACCACCCCGAGTCATCGCGTTCGTATTGCACTGTGTATCGGCTCATCGATTCAACCATCCTTTCCCGAGGCACGGTTCGAGCTGCCGCTCGATTGCTCGCAGCGTTCCTACCTTCAGGTCCTCCCCCGCGTGTATGGGGACGACGGTCGTGCACGTGCCGCAGCGAACGATCAGGTGGGAGCCTTTCTGTCGTACTTCCTCGCAACCAAGATCTCTCAGCAATCGAAGAAGCTCCCTGGACCTCACGCCCAAACAATAACGCTCCCGGGTAAATGTGTCTAGTCGATTGACACATGTCGACCAGACACCTCGAGAGGCGTGGTGCTGGAGAGCCTTGTGCCATTCCGTTGCCATGACTCCATGGCTATGCACGGGACGGCGGGGGACGAGGTGGGATCGCGCTTGGCCGGTTCTCCGCCGAACGATCGACTCCGCGTGGACCGCAGTCGTCGCAGCGCGCCCGGACGAAGCCGTGCGCGAGGATGCCGCACTCGAGGTAGCGCGTGAACTCGCGCTCGATGAATGACGGGAGTCCGTGACCGTCTGGATGTTCCGCGCGCGTTGCAGCGAGGAAGGTCTGGAGGTGATCCTCGACAGCTGCGTACAAAATGGTGCGTTCTGGCTCTTGACGTCGATAGGTCGCTTCAAGTGGAGCGCATGCCGCGCCAGCGTGGCGTTCGTACACGATCCGCTCGTCGTGATGCAGCGGCACGCGCGGAGGCGGTTACAGGGAGCATGCCTTCGCTGAAAATCAGTACATGCTGACCGTTGCGGCCCTCGGTTCCGACCGGGGCGTCCATGCATTGGACTGATGTCCAACAGACGCTCCAGTCGGTTGCCCGAGTCCGGAACCCCAACCGATCAGAACGAACGATAGAGCGATCGAGAACTCGATCGCCCTGGACCCCGCCCCAGAGGCGCGTTGACAGTGCGGATCCGCTCGTTGTAGCAAGGCCCACCCATGTCCGCCGCCACCACAGAAGACAAGCGTTCCCTTTTCGGAAACGCACAGAGAGGCAATGCTCAGCGAGCGTTCCTGCACATGGTCACGAGCGCGGAGCACGAGCTCGGCAAGGCCACGCAGCGCCTGCGCGAAACCTTGGGCGGGTCCACCACCGATGACGAGCGCACGCTCACCCAGCTGTTCGTCGACCGCGCGCGGCAGCAACGCGCGGAGCTCGAGCAACGGATCGAGAGCGAAGTGCAAGCCACGCTGTCCCGCGTGCGTGCACCCATCGAGCGCGAGCTCGCCGTGATGCGGGGGCGCATGGAGCAGCTCGGCGTGAAGTTCGAAGCACTGCGTCAGCGTCGCAAGAGCGCTTAAATTCGGCGACGGCTACGCGAGTGACCTGGGCTTCCGATTTTCGGAGACCCGCGTCGTAGATTCGCGAGCAGTCGGGCTAGGCCGCAGTGCCGAAGCGACGGCTCATTCGCTCGGCGCGGATGCGCGCCAGGGCTGCCTGAAGCGCTGCTTGCGCGGCATCGCGACGGTCGTCGAGGAACGTCTCCAGGCGCTGCTCGTCGGTGAGCGAGAGGCGCGTGAAGCGAATGCCCACGCCTTGTCGCGCCATGCCCGTCGCATCGACCTGGGATCGGTCGTGCACGACGACGCCGAACGCTTCGATGCAACCAGTCGGGATGTCTAGGTAAAGATGTACGCGCGTCGCGCACGGCAGGTTGACCCCGGAGAGGAACAGGCCGCGCTGGCCGAAATCGCGAGACTGGGCCTCGAGAATCTGGCCCATGTTGAGCGCCCCGGACGTTGCGTCGAACACATGGAGGCGCACGCGGATCCGTGCCCTCATTCGAGGCTCCCGGCGCTCTGCGGAATTCGGGCTCATGGTGTGGCCTAAAGCAATCACCGGGCCTGTTCTACGCCGCGCGCCTCGCGATCTTCCGCTGTGCAGAGCATGCGTACGTCACCGACGAGACCGGGCGTTTTGTCACGTACCCGCTGTGGCACCAATGCGCGTTCGTGACGCATTGCTCGTGGCGACCGTAGTGGCCTCCTGACTGGGTCAGCTGGCGACCGTTGACCTCTCTTGACCACGATCAGGCACGGGGCTACGGTCTGGCCCGTTTCGGCAATGGGTGATCGCTTAGAGCGTATTTTTCTTGGACGGCGGAAGGACCTGGGCGACCCGGGCATCTTCCACCGGATGGCGCTGATCCCGTTCCTCGCATGGGTTGGCCTCGGTGCCGACGGCTTGTCCTCGCTGTCCTATGGACCGTCCGAAGCGTACCTCGCGCTCGGCACCCATCGCTATCTCGCGCTCGGCCTCGCGCTCGCCACGGGCATCACCGTCCTCGTCCTCAGCTATTCGTATGCCCGCATCATCGAGAACTTCCCCGACGGCGGCGGCGGGTACGTCGTGGCCACGAAGCTCCTCGGCCCCAACCTCGGCGTCGTGTCCGGCAGCGCGCTGCTCGTCGACTACGTGCTCACCATCACCATCTCGGTCGCATCCGGCGCCGACGCACTGTTCAGCTTCATGCCACCCGAGTGGGCGCACTACAAGCTGAGCGTCCAGACCGGCATCCTCGTCGTCCTCACCGTCGTCAACTTGCGCGGCGTGAAGGAGTCGGTCGTCGCGCTGATGCCGTTCTTCCTGTTGTTCCTCGCCACGCACGTGCTCCTCCTCGGCGTAGGCATCGGTGGACACCTCAGCGACGCACCGGCCGTGGCTCGCAGCGCCACCGACGGCATCAAGGATGGGGTCCACACCCTCGGCGGCGTCGGCCTCTTGCTGTTGTTCTTGCGTGCGTACTCCCTCGGCGGTGGCACGTACACTGGCATCGAGGCCGTCTCGAACGGGCTCAGCCTCATGCGCGAGCCACGCGTGGAGACCGGTAAGCGCACGATGCTCTACATGGCCGTGTCGCTGTCGCTCGGCGCCGCCGGCATCCTCGTCACGTACCTCCTGCTCAATATCGGAGCGGAGGAGGGCAAGACCCTCAACGCCGTCCTCGCCGAGCACATCTCTGCCAGCTGGCACGTCGGGAGCTGGTCGCTCAGCCGCTTGTTCGTCGTGTTGTTGTTGTTCTCGGAAGCGGTCGTGCTCTTCGTCGCTGCGCAGGCCGGCTTCATCGGCGGCCCCCGCGTCGTGGCCAACATGGCGGTCGATTCGTGGCTGCCGCACCGTTTCTCGGCGCTGTCCGATCGGCTGACCACGCAGAACGGCGTGGTGCTCATGGGCATCGCTGCCGGCGCCGCGCTCATCTATACGGGCGGCTCCGTCTCGCGCCTCGTCATCATGTACTCCATCAACGTGTTCGTGACGTTCGCGCTCTCCGAGTTCGGCATGATCCGCTTCTTCGTCACGCACAAGGCTGATCACCCCGACTGGGCGCGTAAGGTGGTGCTCTTCGTCATCGGCGCCGTGATGTGCGTCGTAATCTTGGCGATCACCGTCTTCGAGAAGTTCGCCGAGGGTGGCTGGCTCACGCTCCTCGTCACCAGCGGTCTCGTGGTGGTTTGCTTCATGATCCGTCGTCACTACTTCGCGGTGCGTGGCGGGCTCGAGCACCTCGACGAGCTCTTCTCCGTGCTGCCGACCAATCCGGCTCGCACCGACCTCCACCCGGTCGATCCGACCAAGCCCACGGCGGCACTGCTCGTCGGCGGCTACGGCGGTCTAGGCGTGCACTCGCTGCTCACGCTCCTGCGCATGTTCCCCAACCACTTCTACAACGTGGTCTTCATCTCCGTCGGCGTCATCGACTCCGGCAACTTCAAGGGCAAGAACGAGGTCGACGCGCTGCGGGAGCGCACGCAGGGCGAGCTCGACAAATACGTGGAGCTCTGTCGGCGCCTGGGCCACCCGGCGGAGGGGCGGATGGCCATCGGCACCGACGTGGTCGCCGAGGCCTCCCAGCTCGGCATCGAGACGGCCCGCACGTTCCAGACCACTACGTTCTTCTCCGGTCAGCTGATCTTCGAAAAGCGCGAGTGGTATCAGCGCCTGCTGCACAACGAGACGGCGTACGCGATCCAGCACCGCCTCCAGTTCGCGGGTCACCCGATGGTGATCCTGCCGGTTCGTGTTCGCGAGCGTGAGCTTTCCGGCGCAAAAAATTCAAGGAGAGACTGATGCAAGAGTTTCGGAAGGTCGCCGTCCTCGGCGCCGGCGTGATGGGAACGGGCATAGCGGCGCACCTCGCCGGCGCGGGCCTCGACGTGCTGCTCCTCGACATCGTGCCGCCCGGCGGCAAGGCGACCACCAAGCCAGAGCGCAACGCGTTCGCGTCAAGCTCGCTGGAGAAGGCGAAGAAGTCGAAGCCCGCCACCTACTTCAATCTCCGCGACATCGAGCGCATCCGCGTCGGCAACCTCGAGGACGATCTCGCCGAGGCCGGCAAGTGCGACCTCATCATCGAGGTCGTGAAGGAAGACCTCGCGGTGAAGCGTGCGCTGTACGCGAAGCTCGAGCCGTTGCTCGGCGAGCACACCGTCGTCGCGTCGAACACATCGGGCTTGCCCATCGCGCAGATGATGGAAGGCCGCGCTGCCGCGATGAAGAAGCGCTTCCTCGTGACGCACTTCTTCAACCCGGTTCGCTACATGAAGCTGCTCGAGATCGTCGCGGGCACCGAGACCGATCCGGCCATCGTCGTCGATCTGGCGCGCTTCGGCGACGAGATCCTCGGCAAGGGCATCGTCTACGGCAAGGACACGCCGAACTTCGTCGCGAATCGCATCGGCGTCTTCGCGATGATGTACCTCATCCACCTCGCGATCGCAGAGGGCTACACCGTCGAGGAGATCGACGCGGTGTTCGGTGGGCCTATGGGCCGTCCGAAGTCGGCCGTGTTCCGTACCGCCGACATCGTGGGCCTCGATACGATCGTCCACGTCGCCCAAAATTGTTACGACAGCCTCGTGAAGGACGAGAGCCGCGAGACGTTCAAGGTGCCGTCCGTGCTCACCCAGATGGTCGAGAAGAAGCTGCTCGGCGACAAGACGGGCGGCGGCTTCTCGAAGAAGACGCCCGAGGGCATCCTCACGCTGGATCTGAAAACGCTCGAGTATCGCCCGCAACAGAAGGCCAAGTTCCCATCGACGGGCGTGGCCAAGGGCATCGCCGATCCCGTGGAGCGCGTGAAGACGTTCCTGTCGCAGCCGGACGACAAAGGCGTGAACATCGCCAAGCGCGTCACCTACGCCACGCTGGCGTACGCCTCGCGCCGCGTCGGTGAGATCGCCAACGACATCGTGAACATCGATCGCGGCATGCGCTGGGGCTTCGGCTGGGACGTGGGGCCCTTCGAGACCTGGGACGCGCTCGGCGTCGAGAAGGTCGTCGGCGAGATGAAGACGATGGGCATCACGCCGGCGCCGTGGGTCGAGGAGATGCTGAAGTCGGGCAAGAAGAGCTTCTACGAGGGGGTCGACTACTACGACGTCACGAAGAAGCAGTCCGCGCCGGTTCCGGTGTCGCCGCGCTCGCTCGACCTCAAGCGCATGCGCCTCCAGAAGAAAGAACGTGTCTTCGGCAACGACGGCGCGTCGCTGTGGGACGTGGGCGACAACATCGCGCTCCTCGAGTTCCACACCAAGATGAACGCGCTCGATGCCGACATCATCGGCATGCTGATGCGCTCCGTCGACGAGGCGGAGAAGCGCTTCTCGGGGCTCGTGATCGGTAACCAGGCAGCGGACGCGTTCTGCGCCGGTGCCAACATCTTCCTCATCGTGATGGCCGCCCAGCAGAAGAACTGGAAGGCGATCGAGGAGATGATCTCGGCGCTCCAGACGTCGTTGCAGCGGGTGAAGTACGCCAGCGTCCCGACGGTGACCGCCCCGTTCGGGCTCGCACTCGGCGGCGGCGCCGAGGTCGCGATGCACGGCGCCGCCTGTCGCGCGAACGCCGAGCTCTACATGGGCCTCGTGGAAGCGGGCGTCGGGCTTATCCCTGCGGGTGGTGGTTGCAAGGAGCTGCTCGCACGGCACCTGTCCGAGCTCCCCGATGACGCGGACCCGTTCCCGTTCGTGAAGCGCTTGTTCTTCAACATCGCGATGGGCAAGGTCTCGCTCTCGGCAGAGGAGGCCCGCCAGATGGGCATGCTCAGCCCACACGATGCGATCACCTTCAACCGCGACTACCTGCTCCACGATGCGAAGCAGACGGCGCTCGGGATGGCGATGGCCGGCTACAAGCCCGCGCGTCGTCGCGTGTTCCGCGTCCCCGGCGAAGGTGGCTACGGTGCGGCGCTCTCGGCCGTGCAGGCGATGCACGAGTCGCACGCGATCAGCGAGCACGACATGAAGGTGGCCGGCAAGCTGGCCTACGTGCTGTGCGGTGCCGACATGCCGTCGAACGTGAAGGTCACCGAGGACCACATCCTCGGCCTCGAGCGCGAGGCCTTCCTCTCTCTCTCCGGTGAGGTGAAGTCGCAAGAGCGCATGCAGCACATGCTCATGAAGGGCAAGCCGCTGCGCAATTAGCTAAGACCTCAGCGTCACCATCGAGATGCAGGCTCGTCGGGGCGGGGCATGGCGTCGTGATCGGGGCCACCGATCCCGCTCGTCGCGAATCGCGGTGGAATCGCCTCCTCGTGCGCCCGCTCGACGTCGACGCGCGTCGTCCGACGGAGGGCGGCCACGTACGTCGCAGCCCGTCGAACTACATCGTCGTATGACGCAGTCGTCGCTCGCGTGCCGGCGTTTGCGGACCTCGGCCCGCGTAAGCTTTCGATCGATCACGGTCGCCCGCTGGATACGATGTTGCATCGTTCACAGGCATGGTCCGAGAGCCGCGTCGAACACTCGCAGGATGCGCTCGTTTCCTTGTGGCGGTGTACTTCCTCGTAGGTGTCGCTCCGCCAGTGCACGCCGAGGCGTCTGCCGCGTCGCCCGCTGACCCGCCTCGCGCCGCTACGCCGCCGCGCTTCTCGCCGACGGATTACAAGCACTCGCTCGGGGTCTACGCCCGCTACCTCTTCGTCACCGAGCTCATGTTCAAGCCGTACGTCGATCACTCGACGTCGCTGCAAAGCTACGACGTCGGCCTGCAGTACACCCGCCGCTACGCGAGCTTCGACGTGGTGACCTCGCTCGACTTCTCGTGGTTCGGCGTGAAGAACGGCAACTGGCTCGGCCGCGGAAACGATCCGACGCTCGATACGAAGTACGTGCAGTTCGACAAGCTGAGCGCGCTCTCGGTGGACGTCGCCCTCATCGGTCACCACGCCTTCACGCGCTGGCTGGAGATCAAGGGCGGTGCTGGCCTCGGCATCGGATACGTGTTCGGCGATGTGTACACGACCCACACCTCGAACCAGGTGTGCACGGCCGCGAACGCGGGCGACACCTCGAAGTGCTATCCGATATCGCCGACAGCAGGCCCCATCTACCTCGACCAGCCCGACACGTCGGCGAAGCTGCGGAGCACAGAGGACGCGACGCTGAAGAGCACGGCCGGGGACCCGCACCGCACGAAGGAGTTCAAGCCACCCGCGATCCCGGTGCTGAGCATCATGATGGCGCTCAACTTCCGCTTTCAGCGCCACGTCTCTGCGCAGATCGAGGTCGGCTTTCGCAACGCCATGTTCGTCGGTGCCGGCATTCACTTTCCGCTCTAGCGTTCGCGTCGCTTCGTCGACGCGTTCGGCGACGAGCTTTTTGACCGGGGAGCGACGATGGATGATACAATGGTCGGCTCGCCAGACTTGCTTAAGGAGACCACCATGCGCTTCGCAGCAGCCATCGGCTTACTCGTCCTCTCGCTGTGCTCCGGCGCATGTTCCCGGGACAACCCCGCCGGTGACCAGGACGCGGCGGTCGTGAGCGACCTCGGCGGGTGCGGCACGCTCGGGGCTGCGTGCTGCGGCAACAGCTGCGCGGCGGGCTCCTGCGTGGGCGGGATCTGTCGTGACTGCGGTGGCGCAGGGCAGACCTGCTGCCCGGGGCGAGCGTGCGACGCCACCGACGTGTGCACCTCGGGCGGGGCCGGCGTGTGCGCCCATTGCGGCGGGCCCGGCGAGCCTTGCTGCGCGGCGAACAGCTGCGGCGCGGGTGGCTGCTGCGTCAATTCCATTTGTACAGGTGCTGGGTCGACGTGCCCCGTGGTTGGCGCCGTTTGTGCCAGCGGCAGCTGTGGCACCTGCGGCGGCGCAGGCCAAGCGTGCTGCGCGGGTGGTGTCGATTGCACTGCGGCGTCAGTCGCGTGTGTCGGCACGCAATGCGTCGCATGCGGCGGTCCCGGGCAACCCTGCTGCGCCAACAAGACGTGTGGCGCAGCGGACCTTGCCTGCGGGGGCGGCAACGTCTGTCAGAAGTGTGGCGGCGCAGGCGAGGTGTGCTGTGCCGGCAACGCGTGCGGCGCGGCTGGCCTCGCGTGCGGAAACAACATCTGCCAGAGCTGCGGGGGTCCCGGTCAGCCGTGCTGCGCAGGGGCGACCTGCGGTGCGGGCTGCTGTGATCCGGGGTCTTCGCTCTGCATTGCCGATGCGGCCATGTGCTCCACCGGCGCATCCTGCAGCGGAGGTTCGTGTGTCTCGTGCGGCGCACCCGGTCAAGCCTGCTGCCCGGGCAATCTCTGCGGTGGCAGCGGATGCTGCAGCGGTAACACCTGCCTCGCCTCAGGGGAGACCTCGGCGAGCGGGATGGTGTGCGCAGCAGGCGCCGTGGTCGCGTGCGGCACCACCGGCCAGGTCTGCTGTCAGAACAGCACCTGCGGCGCAAGCGGCTGCTGCAACGGCAGTACCTGCGTCGCGATCGGCGCGAGCTGTCAGGGCGCCCTCGGATCCTGCAGCACCACCGGCGTGGTCTCGAGTTGCTCGCTCGGCGCGGGTGGCAATCCCTGCGGCGGCGCCGGTCAGGACTGCTGCGACGGAGGCGCGGACGCAGCCATGTTCTGTACCGCGACTGGGCTTGGCTGCAACTTCGACACGCTCACGTGCCAGCAGTGTGGCGGCGCCGGCCAGCCTTGCTGCCAGGGCAACGCATGCAGCAGCGGAGGCTGCTGCGACCAGGCGGTCAACGGGAAGTTTCCGGTGTGCGTGATGAGTGGTTCCACATGCTCGAACGGAACGCAGTGCAGCGCCGGGGGCTGTGCGGCCGGGAGCTGCGGAAAGGCAGGAGAGGCCTGCTGCCCCTCGGGCATCGGATGCACCTCGTCTTTCGTCGATTGCAACGGTGGCGTGTGCGCCGCTTGCGGCGGACTTGGACAGGATTGTTGCCCCGGAGCCGACAAGGACTATTGCGGCGCGCCGTTCGTCTGCAACGGCAACAAAAAGTGCGATGCCTGCGGTGGCGCGGGCCAGCTCTGCTGCCCGGGGCGAGTGTGCAAGACCGGCGCATGTACTGGCGCCGGCCGCTGTCCGTGAGGTTTGTGTTATGGCCCCCGCTGGTCGTGTTAAAATGGAGGGGCCCCCAACTGATTGAACCGTCCGTACGTTCGGAACTCTTGACCTTTGCTTGGAGACCCTCTGATGATTCGAACCCGGCACTGGCTCCTTCTGAGTGCGTTCATCGCGATGGCGGCCTGCGGGAAGTCGTCGCCCGACCGCATCACCCTCGTCCTTGGCTCGACGACCATGAGGGCGGGCGGCTCGGTCACCGCCAAGGTCAGCGTCTTCGACGCCGACGGCAAGCACCTCAAGATGCAGGTCGCACCCGCGGTGACAGCGGGGCCAACCGGGGCGGGCGCTCTCACCGTGAGCGGCACCGGCACCGATGCTGATCCGTTCAAGCTAACCGGGACGCTTGCCGGTGAGTACACCATCAGCGCTTCGATTCCCCCGGATCTTGCCGATTCGGCCACGCTGACCGTCCTGCCCGGGGCGGCGACGATGGCCCCCGTCCTACACGTTCGGCTCGCCAGCGCGCCTCAGGGCGCGGATGTCACCAACATCACCGCGGGCACGGAGCTCGTGTATCGCTACTCGGTCGTCGATCAATATGGGAACGGTGTGTCGCTCCCCAACGTATCCGTGTCCTCGAACATGCTCGGCGCGGTCATCGCCCCCATCGACACGGAGGAGGCCGATGCAACGGGTCACGTGACCTACCAGGGTCCGATTCTCAATTTCATCCGCAGCGGGGTGTTCTCCATCTCGGCGCATCTCATCGGCACCTCGCTCACGCAGAGCAAGATGATCACTGTCGGTACCGACACCGCCGCGCTGGTCGCGCACCTCACGCTGTCGAGCAACATCACCCAGGTCGGCAATCCCCTCTCGTACAAGGTCGTGGTACTCGACGAGTTTGGCAACCCGGACGCTGCCGCGCTGTCCCGGTTGTCGCTCACCGTCACCCCGGCGCCCACCACCGCCGCAGCCTGCGGTCCAAACCCGTGCGCAACCGCGGCGGCGAGTGGCACGATCAGCTTCACGGATCCAGGCAGCTTCGAGGTCTCGGCGACCTTCGCAGGCACGCCGTCGGTGATCGCCGACTCGTTGTTCGTCTCGGTCATCAACGCGCCGGTACCACCCACGCTGACGATCTTCGACCCCAAGGCCACCGACGTATTTGCGCGCGGTGACACCATCAGCATCCGCTTCCAGTCCCACACCGCGAGCACGGGCGGAGGGACGGCATCATTCATCGCGAGCGGACAGTTCACCGACTCGGGCACGCTCCCCATCGGGCGCGACGTATGTCCGGGGGGGGCGAGCGGCTGCGCACCGGTCTTCACGTTCAACGTGCCCGGGGGCGTGACCTATGGCATCGAGACTGTGCTCGTGGTTGTCACCGATGGCACGAGCGGCGCGTCCCTCACCAAGAGCGTCAGCTTCGTGGTCGATCCGGCGCGACGCATCATCGCGAACGGCGGTCGCCTTGTGACGGTCGTGGCTCGTGACGGACGCTTCAACGCCCCGATGGGTCTCACGACCTTCGGTGCCAGCGACGTGTACGTGGCGAACAACGGGAACAACGAGGTGCTCAGGCTCAACGTCGCCGGCACCCTCCCCGTGCTTCCGAACGCGGGGAATATCTTCGCCTCGGGATTGACGAACGCATCCGACGTACAGCTCCGCCCGGGCGGCGCTGCGCTCGGGGTGTACCCGCCGGTGGCGTTCCAGGGTCTCTACGTCGCGAACGACGCCGGCGGTGTGGTCATGCGTGTGACGGACGCCGTCGGCGTGCCCACCACCTTCGGGACGTTCCAGGATCTCACGTCGTCCAGCTATCAAGCCACCCCGGTCCCGGCGACCAACGGCAATCTCAGCCGCCTCTTTGCCGCGGACGCAGCCAACAACCGCATCCAGGTGATGGACCCGGTGACGGGCGCGGATCTTGTCCCCGGCGGCGGCGGCCTCTCGTTCGGGCTCAACTCACCCTGGGGGGTCACGTATCTCACGAGCGCGGGCAGCACGAAGGTGATCGCGGGGAACGACGGCAATCACCGCCTCCGCATGTGCAACCTCGGCGTCGGCGCCCCGGCTACCTGGGTGGCGAGCTGCGCCGCCGCGCAAAGCGACATCGCGAACCCTGGCAACGGCGCAACGCTGCGGCAGCCCCGCGGCATCGCCATCGGCCCCACCAGCGGAAAGGTGTACGTGGTCTCGCAGCGAGGCCCGCGCGCGGTGCTCACGTACGACCAGACCTCCCCGCTGTGCGGCACCAACGGTACCTGCCCCGAATCGGTCGTGGTGACTGGCTTCGATACGCCCAACGGCCTGGCCTTTGATAGCGCAGGCAACCTCTACGTCAGCGATGAGGCAACCAACCTGGTGGTGAAGGTCTCCCCGAACGGAACTCCCTTCTAAGCAGGGGCGCTTTATCGCCGTCACGCAGAACATCGACATCCGCCCCGATGGAGACGCGATGTCCAAGCTGCTCGTGACCATGCTCGCTGCCGTGGCCGCGTTCGAGCTGGACTTGATCAGGGAGCGCACCTGGCTCGGGGTGGCTAACACTACTGCGTCAGGTTCTCCTGTCGCCGTCGCTGCTGCGGGCCTCGTCCGCTTCCTCGCTCCTCCGTCAGTTGCCACCAGCAGCTTCCGTCGTCGCTCGTCGCGGCCGAGGCTCCTCGCGACGCGACGTCTCGGTCCGAACCTGACGCAGTAGTGTTA